>NZ_JAWRVL010000007.1:0-175385 GCF_036663595.1 Halalkalibacter lacteus | reverse complement strand
TATACTATATCCATTTGAATAATCGGATTTAAAAACAAAAAAAACAGGCTGTTGAGAACACTTTCTCAACAGCCTGAAGGTACCTCTTTAACAAGAGGTACCTTCAGACTAACTATTCAAACTTCAATGCATCTCCGTCAAATGACTCATCTGCTACTTTTATGGAATCTGTTGGACAGCCTTCTTGAGCATCGATCATATCTTCTTCTAGCTCTTCAGGAATTTTAGCTGTTCCTTTGTTGTCATCAAGGATGACAAACGCAATTCCTTCATCATCATAATCATAAATATCTGGAGCAGCAGCGCCACAAGCTCCGCATGCAATACATGTGTCTTTATCGACAATTGTGTATTTTGCCATTGTTTAAACCCTCCAATTTATTTGCTATCCGTGTCTAATCCGAATAGATATTTGCCAGAAAAGTATGATTTTCTACTGACCTATTGTAAAACGGAATGCAAAACTTTTCAACCAAATCATTTCAAGAATGAATAATTTTTAATGAGTTCATATTAGTAATTACCTTGTTCGTATAATTTACGCACTTAAAATACTGGAATTTGTTACAATAACAATATGATAATACGTGAGATGGTGATGGAAGTGGAAACAACAAGACAAGCAATTGTTGCAACCATACTAGATTGTTTTAAGGATGAAAGGACTATTTATGGAATTTTCCATTTATTAAAAGGGAAAAAGTCAGCACAAACAATTCAAGATGGAGCCTTTTTTGGAGTTCTTTCTTATTTCGGTTTGTTTCCAACATTAAAGCGCGATGAACTAGAAAAGGATATCAACAAGCTCATTTCGAATGGACAAGCGAGTTTAGTTGAACAAGATAAAGTGATATTGACAAATTCCGGAAAACAAAAGTTAACACAATTTCAAACGAAAAATCAATATATAGCTGACCTAAGAGGGTGGCAATACCATTCATATACTGAAGAGTTCTGGTTACGTATTAGTTTGTATGTTCAAGTCATTACACATATTGTTTCAGGAAATCGTCAATTTTATCCGATCACTCATCAATCAAGTGTACAACGATGGGTGAAAAAACACTTGCCAAAGTCAGCTGACGAACGGAAAGAAAAAAGAAATCACATATACGACGAATTATATGCTTTCCTTTCAAGATGCTCGGACATACAAGCAACGATTTTCGTTCAGCAACTAAGTGGGGAAAAGCGAGTTGGATTGACAAAACTACAGCTTGCAGAACAGCTAGGAATGGATGAAACAACAGTCAATCTTTATCATTTATCAACTGTACATCGATTACTAAATGAACTAAATGACAGGCAAGAAACATATCAAAATCTGTCTATTTTTGATCTGGGTTTAAAGAAATCGATTGTGTTAACGGAGTCAGCAAGGAAAACGTTTCATCTGTTTGAAAAAGGCCACTCTATCGAGTCAATATCTAGAAGACGCCAGCTGAAACAAAGCACAATTGAAGATCATATTGTCGAAATTGCGATTCAACACCCTCAGTTTTCAATCAGACCTTTTGTGTGTAAAGAATTAGAAGAACGAATTTTGCAAGTATCCGACATGCTTCAAACGAGGAAATTACGTGAATTAAAAGAACAAATAGGCTCGGAAGTGAGTTTTTTTGTGATTCGATTAGTATTAGCACGAAAGAAGGTGCAACATGGATCTTGAGCAACAGTTACAGCTACATTTCGGTTATGGGAGTTTTCGAATTGGTCAAAAAGAAGTTATACAGGCATTATTATCAGGTGAAGATGTAATTGCGATGCTCCCAACTGGAACGGGGAAATCGATATGCTATCAGCTTCCAGCTCTTCTTTCTAGTGGCACAACACTTGTTATTTCTCCTCTTCTTTCTCTGATGGAAGATCAGGTACAACAGCTGCGTAGTGACGGGGTAAAAGGCGTTATTGCCATTAATAGTTTTATGAGCAAAGACGATCGAGAAACCGCTTTGCGCAAGCTACACACATATAAAATCATCTACCTATCACCTGAAATGTTGCAAGTTGCTTTTATCCAAAAACAACTTGCTAAGCTCGTTATATCTTTATTTGTCGTCGATGAAGCTCATTGTATTTCACAGTGGGGTCCTGATTTCAGGCCTGATTATCTTAGGTTAGGTCAGATTAAGGAGTTGTTTGGAAATCCACCTTGCCTTGCCATAACAGCAACAGCAACGAGAGGAGTACAAGAAGATATTCGTGCCATGCTGTTAATGGGGCGACCTATCTATTTGATCTATTCTGTGGATCGGCCGGAGATCTCATATAGAGTTGAACATTGTGAAACGGTTCAAGCTAAAATTGAACGTGTCCAACAATTAGTCGAAACGCTTAACGGACCAGGTATGATATATTTTTCAAGTAGAATGTGGGCTGAGAATGTAGCCTCTCTCCTTAAGCGAAAGGGTGTTTTGCGTGTTGCATATTATCATGGCGGTTTAGCAACAGAAGATAGGCTGTTGATTCAACAACAATTTATGAATGGTCAGATTGATGTAATTTGTTGTACGAGTGCTTTTGGAATGGGTATTAATAAAAAAGATATTCGCTATGTTCTACATTTTCACTACCCTATAGAACTTGAATCTTACGTTCAGGAGGTTGGACGAGCAGCTAGAGACGGACAGCCGAGTGTGGCTATTTTACTTTACTGCATGGAGGATCGTGGCTTAGTTAATATGTTGCTTGAGAGAGAGCGACTATCTGATGAACAGTTGAAACAGTTATTACATACAGTAAAGATGTTCAACTTTCTTAAAGCAGGAGATGAACGTGTATTATTGGATCAAATTGGTTGTGATGAGATCACATGGCGTACGATTCGTTACCAGTTGGAAGCAAAAGGAGTTTTGCAAAAAGAACGGGTGAAATCTTTTTCAGTAGATGCTGTTTTTTGTAGAGTTCGAGAGGATGAGCAAGAACGATATCAACAGAAGCAAAAAAATCTTGAGCTTTTTTTACGGTGGATTCGAACGAATACGTGCCGAAGAAAAAGGTTATTATTATATTTTTCAGAGGAGTTGAACTATCAGCCAATGGATTGTTGTGATAATTGCGGTGCAACGTTAAAGCAGTTCCAAAAAACAAAAAGTGCCCAAGAGTCAGTATCTTTAAGAACGTGGAAAGAGACATTAGTAGACCTTTTTGGACAGTCTGATATAGCGAGAAAATGAAAAAACAAAGTGATATTGTAGCAGAACTCTCAGACAGAGAACTTATTATGAACGTCTACTTAACACAAGGGATAATGATTGGGTTGGCTCTTATCTCAGGTTTCATTGTTTTCGATCATTGGAGCGAATTTCAAGGCTTGTTCAAGCTTGATATTCCCCTTATTATGGTAGTAGGTGGAAGTGTCGCGTTTATCATTGTTTTAGTCGACGTCATATTAGAGCGGTACTTACCTAAATCTTGGATCGATGATGGGGGAATCAATGAGCGGGTATTTAAAAACATATCCATTCCCAACATAACGCTTCTCTGTTTCGTTGTAGCTGTGGCAGAGGAACTATTATTTAGAGCTGTCATACAATCAGCCGTTGGACTCGTGATTGCTAGTTTACTTTTTGCTGTCATACATTTTCGTTATTTACAGAAGCCTGTCCTTTTTATAAACGTTACGCTCGTTAGTTTCTTATTAGGGGCATTGTTTTATTTGACAGGGAATATATGGGTGACAATATTTGCTCATTTTTTAATTGATGTATCGTTAGGGATACTGATCCGACTAAAGTATTGAAAGAGCAATAACGATTAATTAATTTGGGAGAGTGATAATGATGACTGAAAATTGGAAGGAATATGATAATACAGATCAGTTTTCCGATCAAAGCGATTTATATGAACTTGATTTAGAAAAAAAGCCATCTTTACCACCAAGAAGTCGAGTTCATAGAAGATCTGAGAAGAAGAAAAAGAAATTCAATTTCTCGTTTCCGATCATTCGTTTGCTTTTGTTCTTATTTTTTCTATTGATCATCGCCGCCCTCACATCCCCTTATTGGTTACCGTAAATGCTTTTTATTAGTATGAACGACAATTGAAGTAAGTTTAATTCATTGATTTCCCTTCTAAATGATGTTCACCTTACATATAGTGAAGGGGGGGAGGTGAATGAATGAAGCTATTCAAAGAGTGGAATGTAGAGGCTCATTATGGTCCAGAAATCGTTAAGGTTATGCTTGAAGAACTAGTTACAAGAAAAAATAAACTTGAGAAAATGGAAAAGGCTAAACTGCGCTGGGCATTGTTTGTAATGTTATGCGTTGCCATCTTTCTGTTATTTGGATCAAGAGTGTTAACGAGTCAACAACTTTCATTTAATACAAATATTTTAGCTGCTATCATAGGCCATCCCCTTATCCTAGCACTTATGTTGCTATTATCAATCGGCTTTTTTCAATTACACTTTTTTGTAAAAAAAGTTAAAAAGGCCGAAAAAGAATTTGATGAGTTACGAGAAGAATTTATAGATAGAAGCTCAGAACTTTGGCCAAATGACACGGACTGGGAATCGCGGGAAGCTCTTTATTCATTTGTGAAAAAAGAACATGATATTAACCTTTATCATAAATAAATCATACAATAAAGGTCACTCATTTTTATTGAGTGACCTTTATTGTATGGTTGAAAAAAGGACGTTTACTATTCGTTTGTTCTAAATAATACATGCTAGCTTGTTTGTGGTAACGATGGTTGCCCGAAAAAAAGATAAGTTGATCGACAAAAGTCGTCGCCATGTATATGAATTTTCTCTTCATCAAATGCTTTAATTCGTCCAAAAGCAATTGTTTTGCCTTGTTTAAAGCAGAAAACTTCAACAGGAAGACCTAAACGGTGGTTTAAATCAAGGTCTTGGTTTGTCACGAGCGATTTGTCAGTTAATTTAGCTAAAATCAAGCACATCACTCCTAGTTGGGTTTAATTGTACACACCATTGAAAGCGTTTCCTTTTTGCTATTATCTTTAGTATAGCTCCAATTTACTAAATTTTCAATTTATTTGTTCGTTTTTCTAACATTTTTTTGTGGAAATGAGCAAATGAAAATTCGTGATTTTGTCACAATGTATTTTAATGGCTGATAATAATTATGCTACTATTTATATAGTGTAAATGTGACTTATTTCATGATATGATCCTGTAAGTTACTTTGTAAAAGGGAGTGGATGGAGTATGACAGCAGTTCAATTAGTCGCAATTCTAAGTATTGGGTTTACAGCAATAGCAATAGCTGTTTGTATGGCTATCTATATGCTTAAAGTTTCCGAGCATTCTCAGTAAAGTTGAAGTAGGAAGAGGCTGTCTCAAAAGGGTCAAACCCTTTTGAGACAGCCTCTTTTTTAAAAACTAAAATAGACCGGTTTGGAAGCCACTGAAAAAGGTTGCTTTTTAACTTTTTCAGTACTTCGATGAAGTAGCAATAACTCCGCACGTTGCACGCCTGAGGATTGAGAAATCTATTCATAGCAGCTCTTAAAACAATGCAAGGGCTACGCTGATAGCTATTATAAAAATATTTTCCGAACATTCTGTATGGTGGTTTTCTTTTCGGCACACGAAGAGTACAATAGTAAGAAAAAGGGAGGGGTATTTTGTGTTAGAATCGTTTTTGCATAGATTAGAAGAGTTATACCCTGAAATGGTTGAATTAAGACGAATGCTGCACGCTAGACCAGAACTATCTTTTCAAGAGGAGCAAACCCCTACAATGATTGCTGATTACCTTGAACGTTTAGGGGTTGATGTGGTGCGCGGTGTTGGTGGACGAGGAGTTGTTGGTTACATAAAAGGAGGGAAGCCTGGCAAAACAGTTGCATTAAGAGCCGATTTTGATGCATTACCTATTCAGGAGGAAACGGGCTTACCTTTTGCCTCAAAAACAGCTGGTGTCATGCATGCATGCGGACATGATGGACATACAGCAACGTTGCTAGTTTTAGCAAAAGTGTTAATGGAGCGTCGTGATCAATTAGCAGGGACGGTCGTCTTAATTCATCAATTTGCAGAGGAGCTTGCACCGGGCGGAGCCATTGAGATGATTAGAAATGGTTGTTTAAAGGGGGTTGATGCCATTTACGGAACACATCTTTGGTCAACGATGCCGCTTGGACAAATTGGATATCGGCAAGGCCCGATTATGGCGGCTGCTGATCGCTTTGAATTGGTGATTCGAGGTCGTGGTGGTCACGGAGCTAGTCCACACGAAACGGTAGATTCAATTGCTGTTGCCGCTAGCGTTGTTAGCCAGTTGCAACATATTGTAAGTAGAAACATTGATCCGTTAAAATCTGCTGTTGTTAGCATCGGGTCATTCCATGCTGGTGGAGCTTTTAATGTCATTGCTGATTCAGCGACAATTGTTGGAACGGTCCGAACATTTGATTCAGCTGTCCAAGACTTCATTGCTGAGCGAATTGAACAAATTACGAAGGGGATTTGTGAGGCAATGGGAGCAGAGTATTCTTTTAAATATAAAAAGGGATATCCTGCAGTTGTAAATGATCCTATTGAGACAGAGCATTTTGCACAAGTTGCCAAAAGTATTCAAGAAGAAAGCTTAGTACATGAAATGGAGCCGGTGATGGGCGGAGAGGATTTTAGTTATTATTTGCAACATGTTCCTGGAACCTTCTTTTTTACAGGCGCTGGGAATGTGGAAAAAGGAATTGTCTATCCTCACCATCATCCGAAATTTGATTTTGATGAAGGAGCAATGTTAATTGCAGCAAAGTGTTTAGGGAAAGCAGTTCTTGATTTCTTCAATCGAAATGAATATCCGATTCAGAAAGAAGAACAGCGATCTTAATGGTAAACGAAAATGAACGAGGAAAAGGGTTTCTGTTCACGATATATATGAAATTTATCAGACTTATCAGACTATGTCAGTCTGGTGAGCTTCTTTTATTAATATGGGTATACAACCCTTCTCAATCTACATACGTTGCATATATTTATGAGAGGGGAGGTGGGGAAGTGCTTGCATTGTGGGTTTATAAAAGAGTATGGCTACTTTTGGCCGCTTATGGTGGTATTTTAGGTTCACTTACTATGTTTCCAAACTCTCCTATATGGTCCTTATCTTCGTTTATTGGTGAAGTTATTTTCTCACCTTTTAAACTATTACTAGCTGTTTTTTTGTTTGTAGTCGGGTTTCTTGCTTACTCACTGTTTGTAAGAGATATAATAAGGATATGGAATCCTGATTACAAGGTTTCTTTACGAACACCACGTTTGTTATTTGTTATAATGGCAAGCCTTTCGTGGTTTCATTTATTGATAACAAACTGGCGAGTAGCTTTGTTCGCTTTAGTGTTGGCTTCTTGGTATGGTATTATGGATGTGAAATTTGAGAGCTATCGATAAGTTATCTTCATTCAGTTAAAATGAAAAAGAATAAGAGGGGCGCATGATGTTCTATATAATTGGTGTGCTATTTTTACTTATGTTATACATGATAATTGAAGCAAGACGGAATCGAATTAATGTTGCGAAACTTAGATTTAAGACGTTGCCTAAATCATTTGATGGTTATCGTCTTTTTTTTATTAGTGATGTGCACAGACGACTAATTCCAATTGTATTACTAAAAAAACTAAGGAAAAAAGTTGACTTAATGATCATTGGTGGTGACTTATGCGAAAAAGGTGTTTCACTTGCTCGTATTGAAGAGAATATTAAACATTTAACCGAGATAGCACCATGTATATTTGTTTGGGGAAATAATGACGAAGAAGTCGGAGTCGAAAACTTACAGAGAATATTTGAAAAGTATGGAGTCTTGGAACTTTCGAACTCAACAACATTTATTCGAGCAGGACAAGAACAAGTAGCGATAGTTGGAGTGGATGATATTGAAAGCGACAGAATAGCCTTTGATCTGCCACCAAGGGTGTTTGCTATTTTAGTATGCCACTTTCCAGAAATATCAGAGCAGTTACAAAGTAATCATCCTTTCTCATTAGTATTAAGTGGACACACTCATGGCGGCCAAATTAGGTTTTTAGGATTAGGCATCGCGAAAAAAGGTCAGTACATTCATACACCACAATATGTGCAGTTGATTAGTAACGGATATGGAACAACAGGAATTCCAATGAGACTAGGCGCTCCAGCTGAAACACATTTAATTCATCTAGAACGAGAGTAGTAGTTATCAAAAGTTTACAACTGAACTGTCGATTCGCTATACTTAAAACTAGTAATAATGAACGGGGAATAAAGATGTTAAATAAGGTGTATTCATAAGTGGATGCAATGGCTCCGGACACTGCTTTAAGGTTATTCAACAAGGGGAAAACTGTCCTTTGAACAATCTCTATTAAGTAAGGACTTGATTGCTTTGTCTTTAGGAGGAAAGAATATGACTTCAAAAGAGGGGAAATATAACATAAAGGCGATCTCAACGATGCTTAAAATCCAAGCAGGTACACTACGAGCTTGGGAACGTCGTTATCATATTATTGAGCCAGTTCGAAATGCTGCAGGGCATAGACTTTATTCTGATGAACATGTTGCTATTTTAAAATGGTTAATTGATAAGGTTAATAAAGGGTTTACAATTGGACAAGCAGTTGATTTGTTTGAAAAAGACCATGTTGTACTTCAGCGGAATGAACCAACGTATCATGAAGATTATTCTGTGCAATTATCTAACGAAATTTTAGAAGCGTTACTTTCTTTTCAAGAGAATAAGGCCAATCAGCTTCTTAATCAAGCATTTAGTATTTTCAGTATTGATAAAGTTACCATCGATATACTCGGTGCATTGCTTGTGAAAATTGGTCATTTGTGGGAAGGAAAACAAATCACTGTCGCTCATGAGCATTTTGTAACTTCTTTTCTTCGCACAAAAATAGGAATGATTTTTCATGGAATCCCAATTAACGGATTTAAGCCTAAAGTAGTTGCTGTATGTGGTCCAAACGAAACGCATGAGTTAGGTCTTTTAATTTTTACGCTTTTTTTAAGGCGAGAAGGATTTGAAGTTGTCTATCTTGGCTCAGGAATTCCTGCAACTGATATTCAACTGGTAATTAGAGAAGTCGATGCTCAGTTGTTTTTTACTTCTTGTACGATGGATAAAAACCTAGAGTCAACCTTAAATCTTCTAAACCAGTTACAGGACACCTTCGTGCATCTTGTTATTGGTGCTGGAGGGTGTGCATTTGATCATCTTGGAGAGGATCAAAGATCTACATATGGAAAATATCTAGTTGGAAAAACAAAACACGACTGGGAGAATTGGATAAATTTAAATTAAATTCGTAATTTCTAGTCTTGTGTATCGAACCTTCTTTTCTGTCCTCTCATATTGTGTAGTAAGACGATTTTTGACGGACTGAGCAACTTAATAGGACGTTCTAATAAGGAGGGTTTTATATGCGTCTTGAACGATTGAATACTAATAAATTTAAAGCATTCTTAACTTTTGATGATATGCGTGAAAGAGGATTGACGAAAGAAGATCTTTGGCAGGACTTACCAAAAGTACATGATTTGTTCCGTGACATGATCCTTGAAGCTGATGATGAATTAGGATTTAAAGTCGATGGTCCAATTGCTGTAGAAGTATATGCAATGCCTGCTCAAGGTATGGTGATTATTGTATCCAAGAGTATAGGCGATGAGGAGTTTGATGAAGAAGGCTTTGAAGAAGGATATATCGAAATGCAAGTAACGCTTGATGAAACGGAAGATATTTTCTATGAGTTCGCTGATATAGAAGATGTCATTGCAGCCTCATCAAGATTATATCCTTTTGGTATTCAAGGTGGAACACTATATTCTTATAAGAATCAGTATTATATTAAATTTGAAGAATTTGATGTTGATGTAGTTGATGAAGATTCTTTTGTTGCTCTTTTGTCAGAATTCGGAAGTCCCTCTACTGTTTCTTCTTACTTAGTAGAAGAATATGGGAAGCGTTTAATGAAATATGACGCAATCCTTGAACTATACAGTACGTTCATAAAAAAATAGGACTGATGATTTGTTGTCAGTTCTTTTTTTTATCAACACCTAAACATGGTCACTAGAACGTTCCTTATCCATGTTTTGCTGTTCATACCGTTTTAATGAATTCTTTGTTAAAAACTTTACATTAATGCTGGAAAAATTGAAGTCGTTTCATTATAGTAAGAAGTGATTAAAGCTTTAATACCATTATTGAGGTGAAAAGGGAATGGCAGAAAAGAAACAGCAAGCAGAACAATTAGATGTGCTTGCCTCGACACAAAGTGTCATTAAGATAGCGCTGGACAAGCTTGGTTACCCAGAAGAAATGTATGAATTAATGAAGGAACCGATTCGTATGTTAACTGTCAGAATTCCGATTCGTATGGATAATGGGTCTACAAGGATTTTTACGGGTTTTCGCGCTCAACACAATGATTCGGTTGGACCAACAAAAGGTGGGGTGAGATTTCATCCTAATGTAACTGAGAAAGAGGTCAAAGCCCTCTCGATTTGGATGAGTCTGAAAGCTGGAATTGTTGATCTACCTTATGGTGGTGGAAAAGGGGGGATCATTTGTGATCCGCGTGAAATGTCGTTCCGTGAGCTTGAACGTGTTAGTCGAGGGTATGTTAGGGCGATTAGCCAAATCGTTGGTCCAACAAAAGATATTCCTGCACCTGATGTATTTACGAATTCTCAAATTATGGCTTGGATGCTTGATGAGTATAGTCGCATTCGTGAATTTGATTCGCCTGGATTTATTACGGGAAAGCCTCTTGTATTAGGTGGTTCGCATGGTCGTGAATCGGCAACAGCTAAAGGGGTCACCATCTGCATTCGTGAAGCAGCAAAAAAGAAAGGCATTGACATTGAAGGAGCGCGAGTGGTCATTCAAGGTTTTGGGAATGCAGGGAGCTTTTTGGCGAAGTTTATGCATGATGCTGGTGCAATAGTAATTGGGATTTCCGATGCATATGGTGGTCTACATGATCCAGAAGGGTTGGATATTGATTATTTACTTGATCGGCGTGATAGTTTTGGAACGGTTACAAAACTATTTAGAGAGACGATTTCTAATGAGGAACTTCTTGAATTAGACTGTGATATTTTAGTGCCCGCAGCAATTGAAAATCAAATTACAGAAAAAAATGCTTATAGTATTAAAGCTTCTATAGTTGTAGAAGCGGCAAATGGTCCAACAACTATGGAAGCAACAAAGATTTTAACCGATCGTGAAATTCTTCTTGTTCCAGATGTACTAGCTAGTGCTGGGGGAGTCACCGTGTCTTATTTTGAGTGGGTTCAAAATAACCAAGGTTATTACTGGACAGAAGAAGAAGTAGAAGGGAAATTGGAATCAGTTATGGTTGGTTCTTTTGATAATATTTATAACTTAGCAAAAACACGTAAGGTCGACATGCGTTTAGCTGCGTATATGATTGGTGTGCGTAAGATGGCTGAAGCATCTAGATTCCGTGGCTGGGTGTAAATTTATTTAAATATGGCAAGAGGGAGACTTAAATGAAGACTCTTCCCAGGAAAAGAAATTCATCAGTGAAGTTAAGGTATTGTTCATTACTGATGACCTGTGAGGATATCTATTTTTGAGTCGCCCTCTTTTGTGTAAAGAGGTGGATGTATGATTAAAGAAGAGGTTATTATTGTCGGTGGAGGTCCTTGTGGGCTTGCGGCAGCCATCGCTTGTATGGAACAGGGACTACAGCCACTTGTTATTGAGAAGGATAATGTTGTCAGTGCTATTCATCGTTATCCGACACACCAAACGTTTTTTAGTACGAGTGAAAAGCTTGAGATAGGTGGAGTTCCATTTGTTGTTGAGGAACGAAAGCCGAAACGGAATCAGGCTCTTGTCTATTATCGTGAGGTAGTGAAGAGGAAAGAAATCCGAGTTCAAGCATATGAACAAGTCAAAGTCGTTAAAAAGCAAGAAAATGGTGATTTTTACATAGCTACCACATTAGCGGAATATGAAGCAACAAATGTTATTATAGCAACGGGTTATTATGATTCACCGAATATGCTGGAAGTGCCAGGAGAAAAGCAAAGCCACGTCCTCCATTATTTTAAAGAGGCTCACCCCTATTTTGATATGGACGTTGTCGTAATTGGTGGCAAAAATTCAGCAGTTGATGCGGCCCTTGAATTAGAAAAAGCGGGAGCACATGTCACGAATCTATATCGAGGTAGTGAGTATTCTAGCAGTGTAAAACCTTGGATTCTACCTGAGTTTGAAGCACTTGTTCGTCACGAAAAAATAAAGATGGAATTTACCGCAGAAGTACTCGAAATAAGAGAAAATGTAGTGATTTATAAAAAAGGAGAAGATGTGTACCAAGCTAAAGCACAATTTGTTTTTGCGATGACAGGGTATCATCCAAATCATACGTTTCTACGAAAAATGGGCGTATTGGTAGATGAGCATACAGGTCGTCCAACTTTTCATCCTGAAACGATGGAAACAAATGTAGAAGGACTTTATATTGCGGGTGTTATTGCAGCCGGAAATAATGCAAATGAAATCTTTATCGAAAATGGACGATTCCACGGTGAGCACATTGCAAAAGCAATTAAAGCGAATAAAAAGGTTTAAAACTGTTTATGACATATAGTCAATATCTGTAAGGGGGATCAAAAGGGTAAAAAACTACCTTTTGATCCCCTTTTTAAAAGATAAGAAAAATGAAATATAACAGAATTTAATGAAGCGTGAAATCCTATTCAAGGGCGTGAAATGGCTTCGCACGCTGCGTGTCGAACGACTACTGTTACCCACTTGTCGTTCATCTTAAAAAGAGGCAACGGTTCAGCTCAGTGCTTCTAAGAAAAGACAGCTTTGCAGTTTTTCTTATTTGTAGAATAATTCTTGGATTGTCGTTCGATTTGTTGTTTGTTCTAATACGACCATTAGTTTTAATCTTGCTTTTTGACCATTTAATCCATTTGTAAAAATGACACCCATATCCTTTAACGTACGACCTCCGCCCTCATATGCATAAATATCTTGAACGACTCCATTGAAGCAGCGAGAGACTAAGACGACAGGAATGTCTCGATTAATCAAACGGTTCAATGCAGGCACAATAGTTGGGGGGACGTTTCCTTGACCGAAGGCTTCGATAACAAGCCCATCTATGTGTGTTGATGCAATAGCGTCAACGATCGAATGATCCATACCAGTATAAGTTTTTAATAATGCCACCTTTTTTGTTATCTTCTTAACCGGGTAACATTCTCGCTTCGAAAGGGTGTGATGAAAGAAGACACCACGTTTTGTGACAATTCCAATCGGTCCATATTGTGGACTTTGAAAAGTAGCAATGTTACTTGAATGTGTTTTTGTTACGTTTTTTGCTGTGTGGATCTCATCATTCAATACGACGAGTACACCTTTACCTTGTGCATCTTCATTTGCTGCAACTCTTACAGAAGCTATTAAATTATGAGGGCCGTCAGCGCCAAGTTCGTTACTTGAACGCATAGCTCCAGTAATGATAACGGGAATATTCCAATCAAGTAAAAGGTCAAGTAAATAAGCTGTTTCCTCAAGTGTATCCGTTCCATGTGTGACAACAATACCGTCTAAATGATCTTCTTTTACTCTTTCTTTTAAGCGTTCTGCAAGATCAATCATTAAACTAGGGGTCATATGTGGTGATGGAATATTCAAATAATCGTCAACGATAACAGAGGCGATGCTTGATAGCGATTCGATAGTGGAATATAATGGATTTATCAAGTTTGGTTGCACGGCTCCTTGCTCATTTTCTTGCATCGCAATTGTGCCACCTGTATGTAAAACGAGAATTTTTTTCAAAAAGCACACCTCAAATTTAAGTTTTATAGAATAATATCATACCAGCTTAGAAATTAATTTTAAAGAGTAAAGCAATGGGAAAGGAAGAGCAAGTTGTTTGCAATTGTAACAGCAGCAATCGCTCCAGGAATGGCATTATTATCTTATTTCTATCTACGTAACCATTATACCACGAGTACAATAGCACTAGTATTTAGAACATTTTTGATAGGTGTGCTACTCGTTTTCCCAGTAATGGTCTTGCAATATGCGTTTACAACTGAAGGATATTTTAGTAATCCGTTCTCTAGGGCATTTATTTTATATGGGTTCGTGGAAGAGTTTTTCAAGTGGTTTCTTCTTTGGGTTTTTGCGTATCAACATGCAACTTTTGCGAGACGCTATGACGGAATTGTATTTGGTGTGTCGCTCTCGTTAGGATTTGCCACATTAGAAAATGTATTTTATTTAATAGCTAATGGACTTGAGACAGCATTTGGTCGAGCACTGCTTCCGGTTTCAAGCCATGCTCTATTTGGTGTTATAATGGGATACTATTTAGGAAGGGCGAAAATAGAAGGACAACAACGAGTGAAACATTTGACGTTGTCCCTTTGTTTTCCTATCATATTACATGGCGTATACGATTCTATTTTTATTGTATTTGATATGTATTTTTTAATTGGGTTGATTCCGTTTATGTTAGTACTATGGTGGGTAGCTTTAAATAAGGTAAAACGAGCTCACCATTTAGACGAATAATGAAAGAGTGAGTGATAAATAGTAATGGGGATAAGTGCATATTTATAGTAAAGGGTGATGATTATGGCAGAAGGACGTTATCGTATTGTTATTCGTTGTCCTGTTTGTGGCGAGAAATACATTTTACGTGGGAGACGAAACGAGAATGGAGAGTATGAGACTGGTTTTAAGCGTTGTGTTTGTGGGAATGAGGAGAATTTAAATATTGATGCAACACTAGAATAATTGGTAGTGTTTATAAAGGGATGATAACTAAATCTTGTATGAAAAAGCTTTTTTAGAAATTTTCACTTGCAAAATTGTATGAATTGTTGTAATTTTGATTAAACGCAAAAAACAATATTTGAATTTCTTATCAAGAGAGACGGAGGGACTGGCCCTATGATGTCTCAGCAACCAGCCTTTATAGGTCAGGTGCTAATTCCATCAAGTCTTTTGGCTTGAGAGATAAGAAGAAGTGAATGATTTATAAAAACCACCTTCTTCTTATATAATGAGGGTGGTTCTTTTTGTAGAAGATGAAAGAAAAGATATTATTTATACCTCAATCAGCGACAAATAGGTGAGAGAGGATCATGAAATGATTGAATTATTGGAGGTATGAAAGATGAACCGAGAAAAACTAGAAACGATTTTAGTGCAAATAGGAAACCGTTCTTCGGACCCGACTGGGACGATCAATACACCTGTTTATTTTTCAACAGCATATAGACACACTGGGATTGGGGAGTCGACTGGTTACGACTATGCTCGAACTGGAAATCCGACGAGGGAAGTGGTTGAAAATGCGATAGCTAAACTAGAAGAGGGGGATAGAGGATTTGCATGTAGTTCGGGTATGGCTGCCATCCAAACGGTGCTATCTCTCTTTGAACAAGGTGATGAAATTTTAGCTTCTCAAGATTTATACGGAGGGACATACCGTCTATTCGAACAAGGATGGAATCGCTGGGGCTTAACATTTTCCTTTGCTGATCCGAGGAAACTTGAGCAGTTTGAACGTTGTATCACCGATAAAACAAAAGCTTTATTTATTGAAACACCGACGAATCCACTGATGCAAGAAGCATCAATTCCAGACTTGGTTCAAATAGCCCAAAAATATGGATTGTTATTAATCGTTGACAATACATTCTACACTCCTTTGTTACAACAACCACTTGTTGATGGGGCAGATATCGTTATTCATAGTGCCTCGAAATATTTAGGAGGGCATAATGATGTGATTGCTGGGTTAATTGTCGCTAAGGGAGAAGAGTTATGTGAAAGAATTGGGTATTATCATAATGGAATTGGAGCGATTTTATCTGCGTTTGATTCATATCTTTTAACTCGAGGCATGAAAACACTTGCGATTCGTATGGATAAACATGAAGAAAATGCAAAAGCGATTGTTACATACTTAAATGAGCAAGAAAGCGTGACCGATGTCCTTTACCCAGGTAAGGGAGGCATGGTCTCATTTCGTATCTTACATGAGCAATGGGTGAATCCATTTTTGCAGCAGTTGAAACTTGTCTCTTTTGCAGAAAGTTTAGGGGGGGTCGAAAGCTTGATGACTTATCCTGCTACGCAAACGCATATGGATATTCCTGAAGATATTCGAATAGCAAATGGAGTTTGTAATCGTCTTTTGCGGTTTTCTGTTGGGATAGAACGGGCTGAAGATTTAATTGCAGATCTTGACCAGGCATTCCGGTATGTAAAAGAGGAGGGCGACGAATGAAATTACTAGAACAATTAGCCACGCGGGTTTTAATTGGGGACGGTGCTATGGGAACTTTGCTTTATGAGCAAGGCGTTGATCAGTGCTTTGAAGAGGTGAATATAACTGACCCTGAAAAAATTGTGAATGCTCATAGAAAATATGTAGAAGCTGGCGCGGATGTAGTACAAACCAATACATATGCAGCCAATCAATTAAAACTTGAGAAATACGGTCTTAATAAACAAGTTCAGACAATCAATCAGACGGCTGTAAACTTAGCTAGACAAGCAGCAAAAAAGTCAGCATTTGTAGTCGGAACTGTTGGTGGAATAAGAAGGTTTCAACTTGAAGAATGGAGTTTGCGCGAAATTGAAGTTGCTTTTTCTGAGCAAATGAATGAACTATTGTATGAGGGTGTCGATGGACTTTTACTTGAAACATTTTATGATTTAGAGGAAGCAAAAATGGCAACGAGTCTAGCTAGAAAGCTAACTAATTTACCGATAATTGTCAATCTTTCAATAGGTGAAGTTGGTGTCATGAACGGTGGTATAGCTGTTTCTAATGCGTTTGATCAGCTTATAGCAGTAGGAGCGAATGTTGTCGGGTTGAATTGCCGGACAGGTCCATTTCATATGCTTCGCTCATTTGAAACGATGCCTTTACCGAAGGAGGCCTTTCTATCAGCCTACCCGAATGCAAGTTTGCCTGATTACAGAGATGGGCGAGTGTTCTATCAATCGAATGCTGATTACTTTCAAGCGATGGGGGAACAATTTATTAAACAAGGTGTACGCTTATTAGGTGGGTGCTGCGGGACAACACCGGAACATATTGAGGCGTTTGCAAAAGTAAAATCTGTTACGAAACCGGTCACTAGTAAAACGGTCCGTCCACTTGTAGCGGTGAGAGAAGCGATTCACATTCCGCGGAAACAAACGCCGTTACCAGAAATTGTGAAAGAACGTAAATCTGTTATTGTTGAGTTAGATCCCCCGAAAAAATTAAATACAAAACGATTTATGGAGGGCGCAAAGGCATTGAAGGAAGCTGGTGTAGATGCTGTGACAATGGCTGATAATTCACTTGCTTCTCCAAGAGTCGATAATCTAGCACTCGGAGCGATGGTGAAAGAGCAGCTTGGAGTCAGACCGCTTGTTCATGTTACGTGTCGTGATCGAAATTTGATTGGTTTACAATCACACTTAATGGGTCTTAATGCGTTAGGAATTGATGATGTGTTAGCCATTACAGGGGACCCAACAAAAATTGGCGATTTTCCTGGAGCAACATCTGTCTATGATGTAAGTTCGTTTCAACTCATTTCATTTATTAAACAATTGAATGAAGGCATTTCGTTTTCAGGGAAAGAACTTGGACAAAAAGCAAACTTTTCTATCGGAGCAGCACTTAACCCGAATGTCAGGCACCTCGACAAAGCGGTTAAGCGAATGGAGAAAAAGGTTGAGAGCGGTGCGGATTACTTCATGACACAACCAATTTATAGTGTGGAGCAAATCGAAGCGCTAGCTGATGAAACGAAGCATGTAAAAGAGCCTATTTATATTGGGATTATGCCATTAACAGGTACTCGAAATGCCGAATTTCTTCATAACGAAGTACCAGGGATTAAATTAACAGATGATATTCGTGCTGCGATGGTAGCTTGTGGAGAAGATAGAGACGCATCAACAGCAGAAGGAATCAAAATAGCAAAATCATTAATTGATACAGCACTTACTTATTTCAATGGAATTTATTTAATTACACCATTCTTGCGTTATGAAATGACAGTGGAGTTAACTCAATATATTGAAGCTCAGAAATTTATCATGCAGGGAAGATAACGATTGATAAAGTAAGTGGAAAGTAGAAAGGAAGGACATATGGTTAAGTCTTTGTTTGAACAACAACTTGAAAAGAAAATACTCATTTTAGACGGTGCGATGGGAACAATGTTACAGCAAGCTAATTTAACAGCTGAAGATTTTGGTGGGGAAGAATATGAGGGCTGTAACGAGTATTTAAATGAAACAGCACCTTATGTAATTGAAAAGATTCACCGAGCTTATCTAGAAGCAGGCGCTGACATTATTGAGACGAATACATTTGGTTCAACTGATATCGTCTTAGACGATTATGACCTAGGATATAAGGCGGAAGAATTGAGCCGTATTGCTACGGCAATTGCTAAAAAGGTAGCAGATGAATTCTCTACCCCGGAGTGGCCGAGGTTTGTTGCTGGAGCAATGGGGCCAACAACGAAATCATTGTCTGTAACTGGTGGAACAACGTTTGAGAAACTAGTTGAATCTTATCATGAGCAAGCGCGTGGAATCATCCGTGGTGGTGCTGACGTGATGTTACTTGAAACGAGTCAAGACATGCGTAACGTTAAGGCAGGTTATATTGGGATTGAGCGTGCATTTAATGAGCTTAATGTAAAGTTGCCTATTTTTATCTCAGGTACAATTGAACCGATGGGTACAACGTTAGCTGGTCAAAACATTGAGGCGTTCTATTTATCGCTAGAGCATATGAACCCAGCAGTAGTCGGATTAAATTGTGCGACAGGACCAGAATTTATGCGTGACCATATTCGCTCATTATCAGAACTAGCAACGACGTATGTAAGTTGTTATCCGAATGCAGGTTTGCCTGATGAAGAGGGGCATTATCATGAGTCTCCGGAATCACTGGCGACTAAACTACGTGGCTTTGCAGAAAAAGGTTGGTTAAATGTAGTTGGAGGGTGTTGTGGGACAACGCCTGATCATACCCGCGCAATGGTAGAGGCAACAAAAGAGTTTCAACCGAGAACGTTTAATGAGTCGCACCCTCATGCTGTGTCTGGTATTGAACCGCTTATTTATGATGACAGTATGCGTCCGTTATTTGTAGGAGAACGGACAAATGTCATTGGTTCTAGGAAATTCAAGCGATTAATTGCTGAAGGAAAGTTCGAAGAAGCATCAGAGATTGCTAGAGCTCAAGTGAAAAAGGGAGCACATGTTATTGATGCATGTCTAGCAGACCCTGACCGTGAAGAAATGGAAGATATGGAAAACTTTCTTCAGTTTGTCGTTAATAAAGTGAAAGTTCCATTGATGATCGATTCAACCGATGAAGTGGTTATTGAAAAAGCTTTGACCTATTCACAAGGAAAAGCGATTATTAATTCGATTAATTTAGAAGATGGGGAAGAGCGGTTTGAAGCGGTTATTCCAATTGTGAAAAAATACGGTGCGGCTGTTGTTGTTGGAACGATTGATGAAGAGGGAATGGCTGTAACTGCCGAGAAAAAAGTAGAAGTTGCGAAGCGTTCTCATGATTTACTCGTTAATAAATATGGACTCAAGTCTGAAGATATTATTTTTGATCCCCTTGTCTTTCCAGTTGGAACGGGTGATGAACAGTATATCGGGTCGGCAAATGCGACTGTTGAGGGAATTAGGCTTATTAAAGAAGCTCTTCCGAAATGTTTAACAATTTTAGGGGTTAGTAATGTTTCATTCGGTTTGCCACCGGTAGGTCGTGAAGTGTTAAATGCCGTATACTTATATCACTGTACGCAAGCGGGGCTTGATTATGCGATTGTGAATACGGAAAAATTAGAAAGATATGCCTCGATCTCTGACGAAGAAAAAGAAATGGCTAACAAACTGTTATTTGAAACAACCGATAAAACCCTAGCTGAGTTTACTGCGTTCTATCGTGGGAAAAAGGCTGAGAAAAAGGTTGATCATTCTAATTTAACTCTTGAAGAGCGCTTAGCTTCCTATATAGTTGAAGGTACAAAAGAAGGTTTAGTGAAAGACTTAGACAAAGCGTTAGCAACTTATTCTGACCCTCTTGATATTATCAATGGACCTCTTATGGTTGGGATGGACGAAGTAGGTAAACTGTTTAATAATAATGAATTAATTGTTGCTGAAGTTCTGCAAAGTGCAGAAGTAATGAAAGCATCTGTTGCCCATCTTGAACCACATATGGAGCAAAAAGAAAATGATAATGGAAAAGGGAAGATTCTACTTGCAACGGTTAAAGGTGATGTTCATGATATTGGTAAGAACTTAGTTGAGATCATTTTAGGCAATAATGGGTTTAAAATTGTCAATCTTGGTATTAAAGTTACTTCCAACACATTAATTGAAGCAATTAAGAAAGAAAATCCCGATGCAATTGGATTGTCTGGTCTTCTTGTGAAATCTGCTCAGCAAATGGTGTTAACAGCACAAGATTTACGTCAGCAAGAAATATCAATACCCATTCTTGTAGGCGGAGCTGCGCTTACGAGGAAATTTACGGATACAAAAATTGCGGCTGAGTACGACGGTTTGGTCTTATATGCGAAAGATGCTATGAATGGGTTGGATATTGCTAATCGACTAGCAAAACCAGATGAACGTGAACGTCTTGCTAAAGAGCTTGCTGAGGCGCGTGCGAAAAAAGAGGCTGTACGTCCAGTTGAGCGTAAACCAATTAATGAACGAACAGTAGATGAAAATGTTCAATCAGAAGTTAAGCGTGATGGTCCAATTTTTACGCCGACGGACTTAGATGGACATATTTTACGTGATTATAAACTTTCGCACTTGGAGCCATATATCAATATGCAAATGTTGCTCGGACGGCACCTTGGCTTACAAGGAAAAGTAAGCAGACTCCTTGAGGAGAAAGATACGAGAACCGTTGAATTAAAGGAAAAAGTAGACGAGTTTTTAGTGAAAGCTAAACAAAATCAAATAATTCAAGCGCACGGGATGTATCAATTTTTCCCTGCTCAAGCTGATGGTAACGATATCGTAATATATGATCCAAGTGATCAAAAAACAGAGCTTGAACGTTTTTCTTTTCCAAGGCAGAATCATAAGCCGTTCCTATGCTTAGCCGACTACTTACGTCCGATAACGAGTGGAGAAATGGATTATGTTGGATTTCTTGCTGTTACGGCTGGTCATGGTGTACGTGAACTTGCAGAACAAGCAAAGCGGGATGGTGATTATCTTTACAGTCATTTAATCCAAGCTGCAGCACTAGAGATAGCAGAAGGATTTGCTGAACGTGTCCACCAGCAAATGCGTGATCGCATGGGGTTCCCGGATTCAGCTGATATGACAATGGATGAAAGATTTTCTGCTAAGTATCAAGGAGTTCGTGTGTCGTTTGGATACCCAGCATGCCCGAATTTAGAAGACCAAGAAAAACTATTTAAGTTGTTGAAGCCTGAAAAGATAGGGATTCAACTGACAGAAGGATATATGATGGAACCAGAAGCGTCTGTTACGGCTATGATGTTTGCACATCCTGAAGGACGTTACTTTAATGTGTTAGGGTAATAATTACCAATGTTACTATAGTTGTTGAGGTTGTTGAGAGTATTATTTCTCAACAACCTTTTTTGGTTGAGTTTCTGTTTTATCAAGGCTTTGCAGGGATGATAAGGAAAAATTATGGTAAGTTTTTGGTTGGAAATTGTATAAAAATAGGTCGGTAACAAACACTATCCATATCAATCATGACCAAAAAATGATGTGTCATGAAACAGATAACATGAACACAAGGAGGTCACTCGCAACATGAAACGTAATCTGTTTAAGTTAAAAGTTCCACTTATCATGACATTAGTTTGTATCGGGTTGTTGATGAATACATCACCAACTCACGCATTTACCGATCAAGTAATTCAAAAAGGTGCAACGGGTGATGATGTTGTAGAATTACAAGCTCGTCTCCAGTATATTGGCTTTTATAACGGGACAATTGATGGAGTATACGGTTGGGGAACTTACTGGGCTGTACGCAATTATCAAGATGAATTTGGCTTAGATGTCGATGGTCTTGTAGGTCAGCAAATGAAAGATATGTTAAACCGTTCAACCAATTATAACGAAGAATATGTGCAAAAAGCATTAAATGAAGGACGGAAATTTACTCATTACGGTGGTACGCCAAAAGAAATTCAAAAAGGGGAAAAGGGCAGCCGAGATAAAGCACAACCAGAGCAGCCACAACCAGGAACAGGAGAAGCACAACCGGGTCAACCACAACCAGGAGCGGGAGAAGCACAACCAGAGCAACCGCAACCAGGGGCGGGAGAAGCACAACCGGGTCAACCACAACCAGGAGCGGGAGAAGCACAACCAGAACCGACACCAGATGAGCCTGTACCTTATCCGGAAGAGCCGGAAGAACAGGATAATGAAGCAAATATTCAAAAAGCAACAAATGTTCCAGCCGGTTATTCAGATAATGATATTCGAATAATGGCTCAAGCTGTGTACGGTGAGGCGCGTGGTGAGCCGTATGTTGGTCAGGTTGCTGTTGCGGCAGTCGTTATCAATCGAATTAATAGTCCGACATTCCCTAACACGGCATCAGGCGTGATATTTGAGCCTCGTGCGTTTACAGCAGTTGCTGATGGACAAATTTATATGGAACCGAATGAAACAGCTCGTCGTGCGGTGCTTGATGCTATAAATGGTCAAGATCCTACAGGGAATGCACTTTATTACTTCAATCCAGATACCGCAACTTCGGGTTGGATTTGGTCTAGACCGCAAATTAAACGAATTGGAAAACATATTTTCTGTCATTAATTTTTGGAGGTGAATAGTGTGGTACGAAATATTGTAATAGGATTGTTAGCTGTAGCCGTAGTAGCAACTGGTATTTGGGGGTTTCAAGAACGTGAAGGGAAGCAAGTTCTTAAGATTACTGCAGAGAACAATTACCAACGTGCGTTTCATGAACTAGCGTTTCATCTTGACCAGATTGAAGATCAGTTAGGTTCGACGCTTGCGATGAATACAAGGCGTCAACTAACCCCGGCATTGGCAGATGTTTGGCGTATAACAAGTTTAGCGCAAGAAAGTATAGGGCAATTGCCATTAAGCTCCGTTGATTTAGGAAAGACTGAAGAGTTTTTATTTAAGTTAGGTAGATTCAGTTACAAAACATCTATTCGTGACTTAGAAAAGGACCCTTTAACAGATAAGGAATATGAGACATTACAAAAGTTGTACGGTTATTCAAAAGATATTCGTGAAGAAGTGCGAAAATCACAAGCGATGATGCTAGATAACGGTGATCAATGGCTTAATATTGAGGAAGAGATGAGAGCAACGCAAGAACCTCTAGATAATATGGTAGTCAACAATTTAGAAGTCATGAATAAATCGATTCAGAGTTACAGTGAAACAGAATGGGGAGCCGGTTTAGCGGCAATTGATGATTTAAATGGCGAATTGAAAGAAGCGCTTGACGGAGAACCTGTTTCGAAGGAAGAAGCTGAAAAAATAGCTCGTAAGTATATACAAGTAGATAAACAAACGCCAGTGCATGTTGCTGAAACTGGTGCTGGCCTAGTTTACCCTGCCTATACGATTGTAGTCGATGATCCAGATCATGAGACCAATTATTATATGGATATGAGTATTAACGGCGGAGAACCGATTTGGTTCTTGCAAGACCGTCAAATTGAAGAGCAAAATATTAGTTTAAACGAAGCTGTTGAAAAAGCAGAAGAATACCTGAAGGAAATGGGAAAAGATAACTTGCAAGTAATTGATAGCAGACAATATGATTCAACTGCTATGTTAGATTTTGTTCATGTTGAAAAGAATGTACGAGTTTATACCGATTTAATATCAATTGAAGTAGCTCTTGATGACGGAGACATTTTAGGGTATGAAGCGAAGAGTTATTTGATCCATCATAAAGACCGTACTATCCCTGATCCGAAATTAACGAAAGATGAAGCAAGAGAGCGATTAAACCGGCGTGTTGATGTTATGGAAGATCACCTTGCCGTTATTGAAAATGACTTAGGTGAAGAAGTGTTGTGTTATGAATATTATGGTGTGATTGATGATGAAACGTATCGGATTTTTATCAATGCTGAGGATGGGGAAGAAGAGAAGGTTGAGCGACTAAAACAATCTGAACCTATATATGATTTCACGTAATTGCTAAAAAGAAGAAGCAGATGCTAACGGGTTCCGTTACCTATCGCAAAATCCAAATATACACAAGAAAATATATCTCAACAAGCACCGCAAAATGCGGTGCTTGTTGCATATGAAATAGCCCAATCATTAAACTGAGCTATTTCCTGTGTTTATTTTCAATCGCTTCTTTAACAATAATTTTAAAAACACACTTGTGAGTGTTAGGACTTTTATTTATTAATTAGTTGCTTTCGTTCTTCCATCTGAGGTGGCTCTTCCATCCAACCATTGTTAATCATTATTTTTGCACCTTTATGGGCATATTCAAAAGTATCTTTCATAAAAATAGTCATTTTTGCTGGTAAATCATTTCGTAAACTAAAAGCGGTTCCTAATGAGCTACCACCCATAGCGAAACTACAAAAAAGACTTGTGCAATACATCATCAATTTATCAGAAAATGGAGCCACCGTTGAACGAGTTGGATTACCACCCGATGATTCTGGGGTTTGTACACCACTTTGTAGTAAGGTTTCGTTTAATTCTTTTATAATACTTTTAGCAAGTTCTGTGCCTTCATTAAAGAAGTTTTTTACTTCTCTTTCATTTGCACATTGAGCAAATCCTGTAATCATCTGCACCCCAGTGATATTTGTTTCAATTGTATGATGAAGATGAGCAACTTCTACCGTATTTAATGTCCGTTTTTCACTAAATGGATTAATGGCGAGTCCGCCTAAATAGGTTGTATCTTTAACAAACTCAACCGATTTTGGCATTGAAACATAAGGTGGTCGAGCAAGCATCCCTTTTTCAAGCAAATATTGTGTGCAAAGATTGTAATACTTTTGAGTAATGGCAGTAAGTTCATTAAAAATTATTACAATATCTTCTCGATATGCCATCGTTATATTTAGTGAATGCAAGGCCATACTAAGTTCTTTTAGTAGACGAACAAACATTATGTCGAAACCGTTATCATATAACTTCGGCACCCCAATGTTGACATCTTGTGCAGTATACCCGATTGGTATTACAACACCTTCATTTTGTAAGGTTTCTGTTATTTTACTAACATAAAGGTCAATTTCTCCATGTAAATTAGTCATAATTCCCTTGGCTTTTTCGTCATCGGCTTGCTCAATAAAATATTCTAACATTCGCAAAATCATTGTTTTCTGTTGATATGTAAGCCATAACGTACCCAGTTCGGATGACGTAATTGCAGGTTTCTCTGGCATATAGCATTCCTCCCTGAAACTTTCTTATTTTAGGTTGAACATAAAAGGGCATAGTAATTCAGTATTTTTAAGGTGTAATATTCCATCTACTCTTCTTCAGCTAAGCTGCTTCGTTCTTGCAGGTAAAATGTAAGCTTACACCAGTTATTGTAACCTAACAAATTATGCTACAAATTGCTATACATATCCAAAGCATATTTAGCAATAAATCCTTTCACCAATAAAAAACGACCATCAATTTAACATACAATTTGATGGTCATTTTAACTTGCATTTCTAATGTTTGCGATAGGGAACGGAACCCGTTAAACAGATGCTTTTTCTTTTTGATTTTTCATGTAATAATAAGGAAATAGCATACATATAGCACCTGAAAATTTGAGAAGGAGCAAAGAGATTGATTAAAGTAGGTTCTACTATTTTTTTAGAACTACAAGAAAGAAACGATCTTGAGAAGAAAATGCTGCACTTTAAGTGTCGATTAGTCGATTAAGCCCAAACGATGTATGTAATTGATTACCCGATTAATGAGGAAATGGGAAAACCTAGTTTTTTCTTTGATGGTACTGAATTTTGAGCTTGGTTCATAGCTGAGGATAAAGCAGTTTACGCATTCGATACTGAAATCATTGGGAGAAAAAAAGGACATATACCTGTCTTGTTTTTATAAGATCCAGGAAAAGAAAAGTACGTGCGGATACAACGTCGTCCGTATAGACACATCAGTCGATGCAGCTATACATCCAATTGAATAACGAATTTTCTCCTTTTTCAACAATCACTTCAGATGTAAGTGGAGGGGGTTGCGCCATCTTCGTTCATGAGGGTACGAATTTTAAGTGTGATAAGATTGTAAGTAAGGAAAATTAATCATACTATAGGCATTGGTTATAAAGTTTTTTCCCTTTTTTGCATAAACATTTACAGTAAGAATCGATCTGACTGTAAAGAGAATTTTTTCTATGATTAATTAAAACAGATAATTCGCAACCTTTCGTTAGACTAAAAATGTAAGAGTATGATAAGATGATTAAGAGAACAATTGGGGTAATTGGTAGTGAAAACACTTTCAATTGTTTGGATTGTATATGAGGTGTATTAGCAGATGAATAAAAAGATGAATATTGCTATTGATGGTCCTGCTGGTGCAGGGAAAAGTACAGTTGCAAAATTAGTGGCAGAAAAACTGTCCTATCTTTATATTGATACTGGAGCTATGTATCGTGCTCTTACTTTTGCAGCATTGCGAGCCAATTTAGATCTTGAAGAGGGCTCACAACTTAAGGAATTATTGGATGGTTTGACGATTCAATTGCAGCATGAAGAAAGCGGTGTACGAGTTCTACTTAATAATGAAGATGTTACGGATGAAATTCGTACAAAAGACGTTACATCTAACGTATCGTTGGTTTCAAGCCATGAAGGAGTTCGAATCGAAATGGTTGATCGCCAACGTAAATTAGCGGAGACTGGTCATGCAGTGCTTGATGGAAGAGATATTGGAACCTATGTATTACCAGACGCAAAGGTAAAAATTTTCTTAACGGCATCTGTTGAGGAAAGAGCTAGACGTCGGTATGAAGAGCATCAAAAAAAGGGAATTTCATCAGACTTTGACCAAATAAAAAAAGAAATCGCTCATAGAGACAAGTTAGATTCAACACGAGCATTTGCCCCGTTGAAAAAAGCTGACGATGCGGCAGAAATAGACTCAACTACTCTAACTATTCCAGAAGTAGCAGAATTAATCATCGAGCTAGCAAAAGAGAGGGAAAGGTAGCATGGGGATTTATCAATTTGGACAAAGTGTAAGCAGAATGGTTCTATCAACTTCTTATAAAGTTGAAATAATAGGGAAAGAGAATATTCCGAATGAGGGAGCGACAATTCTTTGTTGCAATCATATTCACTATTTTGACCCTCCATTATTAGGTGCTTACATCAAACGTCAATTACATTATATGGCAAAAAAAGAATTATTTGAAAAACCTATTCTAAAAGGGTTGTTACCGAAATTAGGTGCTTTTCCTGTGCGTAGAGGGATGAGTGATAAACAAGCTATCCGTACGGCTATGAAATTATTAAAAGAAGGACATATGATAGGTTTGTTTCCAGAAGGAACAAGAAGCAAAGATGGGAAAGTAGGAAAAGGCTTATCAGGAGCAGGTTTTTTTGCCCTTCGAACAAATGCTATAGTAGTTCCTTGTGCTATTATTGGCCCTTATAAGAGTTTCAAACGATTAAGATTAGTTTACGGTGAGGCTATAGATTTCAGTGAACTAAAAGAGCGAAAAGCTTCTGCAGAAGAAGCAACAGAATTAATTATGAGTGAAATCAAGCAATTGGTTGAAACACACACATCATAATACCAGGAATAAATTTTCTTTCGCTAGTCGTGAAAGATAGTTAAAATAATAGTGAGGTACCGCTACTAGACTGCGGGGATTGAAGGAGGCAAAAGTCAATGGTCGAAGAAATGAACAACGAAGTGACAGAAATGAAGTCCTTTACTGTAGGAGATGTTGTATCGGGTAAAGTGACGAAAGTCGAAGATAAACAAGCGTTTGTCGATGTGGGCTTTAAGGTTGATGGCATCGTTCCAATAAGTGAATTGTCAAGTTTGCATGTGGAAAAAGTAAGCGATGTTCTTTCAGTTGACGATGAGCTTGAATTAAAGGTTCTTAAGTTAGAGGACGATGAGCTCATCCTTTCAAAGCGTGCGGTGCAAGCGGAGAAAGCATGGGGCGAGCTTCAGCAAGCTTTTGAGTCTAGTCGAGTTCTTGAAGTGGAAGTTGCTGATGTTGTAAAGGGTGGACTCGTTGTTGATTTAGGAGTACGAGGGTTTATCCCGGCTTCTTTAGTTGAACGTCATTTTGTCGAGGACTTTTCAGATTACAAAGGTCGTACGTTACGATTAAAGGTAGCTGAAATTGACAAAGAAAACAATAAACTTATTTTATCGCAAAGAGCAGTGTTAGATGAAGAATTAGAAGAGAAGAAGCGGAATGTGTTACAAACATTAAAAGCTGGGGATGTTGTCGAAGGGAGAGTTCAACGATTAACAGACTTTGGTGCATTTGTTGATGTTGGTGGAGTAGATGGTTTAGTACATATTTCACAGCTGGCTCATCATCGCGTAGAAAAACCATCAGACGTTGTAAATGAAGGCGATTCTGTTCAGGTGAAGATTTTATCAGTAGATCAAGATAGTGAGCGAGTATCCTTGTCCATTAAAGAAACATTACCAGGACCTTGGGAGAATTTTTCTGGGAAAGTTAAGCCTGGGGATGTATTAGAAGGTACAGTAAGACGCCTTGTGACATTTGGTGCTTTTATTGAGCTTGCACCTGGTGTTGAAGGTTTAGTTCATATTTCTCAAATTGCAAACCGTCATATTGGGACTCCGTCTGAAGTGTTATCAGAAAGGGAAAAGGTTGAGGTTAAAGTACTTGATGTGAATATTGAAGAGAAGCGTATTTCCTTAAGCATCCGTGACTTGCTAGAAGATGAGGAATCGAGTAATGCAGATTATCAAGCTTATGAAGCATCAAAAGAAGCAGAATCTGGTGGCTTCTCTCTTGGAGATATGATTGGTGACCAATTAAATAAATATAAAAACTAAAAATTTAGGGTGATTATGGTGAGTAGAGCTACTAGGAAGCTAGATCATATTCACCATGCGTTATCCACGGGACAAGATTTAACGCATGGGTTTGAAGATATTGCATTCGTGCACAACAGCCTTCCAGAAATGAATCTAGAACACATTAATCTCTCATCGCAAATCGGCGAACTTACTTTAAGTTCGCCGATTTTTATCAATGCGATGACAGGTGGTGGTGGAGAGAAAACAAAGAAAATTAATGAACAGCTTGCTGAAGTTGCTGCCCAAACAGGGGTTGGTATTGCTGTTGGTTCACAAATGGCTGCATTAAGAGAAGAGAAGCATCGTCAGAGCTTCCAAGTCGTTAGAAAGATTCACTCAAAGGGAATTATTTTTGCCAATCTCGGAAGTGAGGCAACGGTGGAACAAGCGAAGCGAGCAGTCGATATGATTGAAGCCAATGCCCTACAAATACATGTGAATGTGATTCAAGAACTAGTAATGTCAGAAGGAGATCGTGACTTTACGAATACGATGAGTCGAATTGAGAACATTGTACATGGAATTGAAGTACCTGTCATTGTAAAAGAAGTAGGGTTTGGAATGAGCAAAGAAACTGTAGAAACGTTGGCCTCTGTTGGTGTTTTTGCGGTTGATGTTGGTGGCTTTGGTGGAACCAATTTTTCTAAAGTAGAAAACAAACGTAGGCAACGTCGTCTTGACTTTTTTAATGAATGGGGAATAACGACTACGTCTTCGCTTTTAGAAGCTTATCATGCTAATACAAATATTCATGTATTTGCTTCAGGTGGGTTACAAAGCGCGTTAGATTTAGCGAAAGCAATCGCTTTAGGGGCATCAGCAGGAGGGTTTGCTGGATATTTTTTACGAATTTTACTTGAGAAAGGTCAGGAAGCGCTTTTAAATGAGGTGAAGCAGTTAGAAGAAGATCTCCGGTACATACTAACAGCTTTACAGGCAATAAATCCTCTAGAGTTACGAAAAAAATCAATAATTATATCAGGTGATACATACCATTGGGCGACTCAACGTGGGTTTCGGGTTTCAACATTAAGTAGAAGATCATAAAAGAGGCAGATTCGAGAGTCTACCTCTTTCGCTTTAAACATTACAGTAATCGATACTCGTTCATATGTTTATGGTAGGACGCCATACTCTGAGGTGAGTGATCCAATTTAATAAAGCACTTTGTCGTCGGGTTTATGGACGCTGTTGTTTTCTTGCTTTTTCAGAGCTCTGCATTTTTGCTGCCCCTGGATAATGTAAACTTTGATCACGATCAGATTCAACTCGGCCTGATTTTTTTAACTTTTGTTCTTGACGATCTTTCCCCATCTTTCTCCCCCCCCCTCATAGAAGATCATTATCAACTTTTTTATTGTTCCACTTAGTCGTATTTCTATGTATTTGTATGGTTAGAACGCTCTTACTTCGTCGATACTTAAGAAGAAGGAGGTGGGAGAATGGAAGGTGTTTTTATTTATTGGTTTGGTTGGGGATTTTGGGTCGTAATCAGTTTTTTTTGGCCTAGAAGTAGGAAGAGATTTTGGAGTGCTTTCGCCATTTTAACATTATTAATTTTGTTGCCAACTACACTTGTTATTGCAAATACGTTATTCCATATTGGGTATCTTCTGTTTTCAATCTATTTATTTTGGCAGATGAGTAAGGGGAACAACGTAAATCTCTTTCATTCATTTATCGCATCCATAACGATAGGCGCTGCCTATGCTGGATTTCAGATGATGCTAATTTTCGACCCTGTTGTTGAATTTATTGATAGTCGATGGATGATTGGATGTATGACAGCCATTATTGCATTTTTACTTTCAACAACGTTTAATCACCGGTTATTACTTGCTTTTCTAGGTCTTATTCAAGGTGAATTGTTAGCAGGACTTGTTAGTCAACATCACCTTCATTTAGGCCGAACAATTGGGAACTTGTATTTCTTTGATATTATCGCAATAGTAGGGATGTTATTTAGTGTTGTTTGGTCGTTTCAACAACTATCAACATTACTAGGAAATCTGGTAGTCAAAGAACAGAAATCTGACTTATTAAAACAAAGTTCGTGAAAGTAGAAGTCGACAAGTAAGGTGAAATCAAGTAGAATAAACAAGTTGCAATAAAAATGGATGATTTTACATAGTAGGGGTTGTTAAAAAAGGTCGTTGTTTTTTCCTTTTTTAACAACCTCTAAGCAATGAGTGTAGTCATTGCATCATCCTTTTTGAATATATAAAAGTAAACAGAAAGGTTGTGACGTTATGACAAAGCCTGTTGTAGCGATAGTCGGACGTCCTAATGTTGGGAAGTCTACAATTTTTAATCGAATAGTAGGAGAGCGGGTTGCGATTGTCGAAGATAAGCCTGGAGTAACTCGTGATCGTATTTATAGTAAAGGTGAATGGTTAAACCGCGAATTTAATTTAATTGATACAGGTGGAATTCAATTAGGTGATGAACCATTACTGATCCAAATGCGTGCTCAAGCTGAACTTGCTATTAAGGAAGCAGACGTTATTATATTTATCGTCAACGGCCGTGAAGGAATTACAAGCGCTGATCAAGAAGTTTCTAAAATCTTATTTAAATCAGACAAGCCTATTGTTCTTGGTGTCAACAAAATTGACAATCCTGACATGCAAGAAGAGCTTTATGAATTCTACTCATTAGGAATGGATACGCCTTATCCAATTTCTGGATCACATGGGTTAGGGCTTGGGGATTTACTTGATGAAGTGATTAAATATTTCCCTGATGAAGTAGAAGACCCGTATGATGAGGATACGATTCGTATATCGTTAATTGGACGACCTAATGTTGGGAAATCCTCTATCGTTAACGCGATGCTCGGAGAAGAACGTGTGATTGTGAGCAATATTGCTGGAACGACACGTGATGCAATTGATACGCCGTTTACTCGTGATGAACAAGACTATGTCCTCATTGATACAGCTGGTATGCGGAAACGTGGAAAGGTTTATGAGGCAACGGAGAAATACAGTGTGTTACGTTCCCTTAAAGCAATAGAACGATCAAATGTTGTTCTTGTTGTCATCGATGCAGAAGAAGGTCTTATTGAGCAAGATAAGAAAATTGCTGGGTATGCGCATGAAGCTGGGCGTGCAGTTATTCTTGTTGTGAATAAGTGGGATGCTGTCGAGAAAGATGATAAGACAATGAAGAACTTTGAACGAAAGTTACGTGAAGAACTTTTATTTTTAACATATGCACCTATCTTATTTGTTTCAGCAAAAACAAAGCAACGTTTACAACAAGTTCTTCCAATGGTTAAGAAAGTATCTGAAAATCATCATTTGCGCGTTGCAACGAATGTTCTTAATGATATGATTATGGATGCGGTTGCGATGAACCCGACACCTACAGATAAAGGCAAGAGATTAAAGATCAACTACGTGACACAAGTTGCCGTAGAACCTCCGACATTCGTCTTTTTCGTAAATGAACCAGAATTGATGCATTTCTCTTATGAAAGATTTTTAGAAAATCGTCTTCGTGCAACATTTGATTTTGAGGGGACGCCGATTAAAATTTTTGCTAGAAAGAAAAATGTTTAACGTTGATTAAAGTCATAGGCATACTAGTTGCGATATGAAAAGCTTGATTTTCATATCGTACGTTTGTTTGTTTTTGATCGATCTCATGTATAGAAGGAGAGAGTACGAGGTGGGGGAAGTATGATGATCATTGCACTCATTTTTACTGTATTAATTGGGTACCTTTTAGGATCAATAAGTTTTAGTTATATTATAGCTAAAAAAATAAAGAAAGTTGATATACGTCAACATGGAAGTGGGAATGCAGGGGCAACCAACACTTTACGAGTGTTGGGGCTTGGCCCTGCTTTATCTGTTTTAGCACTTGATGTTATAAAAGGGATCGTTGCTGTATGGCTTGGGGATATGTTGGCACCTGATGAGACGGGGATTTTTCCTGCTTTAGCTGGATTTGCGGCAATTATTGGTCATAATTGGCCAGTTTATTATGGATTTCGTGGAGGAAAAGGGGTTGCGACTACAATTGGTGTATTAGCTACACTAGTCTTTTTTCCTGCGTTATATGCCGGAATTATCGCTATTATCAGTATTGTTCTCACAAGGTATGTTTCTCTAGGGTCAATTTTATTTGCTATTTTAACACCGATTATTGCTCTTATTCTCTTGAATTATTATGGTTATCCAGTGATTTATGCTTATTTAGCGTTTGTGGTTGCACTTCTTTCGATTTGGAGACATCGAACTAATATTCAACGCTTGCTATCTGGAAGCGAGAGTAAAATAGGACAGAAATCATAAATGAACAAAGGAGTGAGTGGTTTGACAAAGGTTGCTGTTATTGGTGCAGGAAGTTGGGGAACCGCTTTAGCTATGGTTTTAGCTGATAATGAACATGAGGTTAGACTTTGGGCTAGAAGATCCGAACAAATTGAAGAAATAAACAAGCACCATACAAATTCAAAATATTTACCGAATATTAATTTATCTGAACGAATAATCGGACATAATCAATTAGCGACTGCGCTTGCTGACGTTGAGATTGTTCTTCTTGTCGTTCCAACAAAGGCAATTCGTGAAACTGTGAAAGAAATGAAAAAAGAATTGAAAGTTCCAGTAACGATTATACATGCGAGTAAAGGGATTGAGCCGGGTACTCATAACCGTATTTCTGAAATGATCGAGGAAGAGTTCTGTGGCTCAGAAATACTACGAAATGTTGTTGCATTATCAGGACCGAGCCATGCTGAAGAAGTCAGCCTAAGACAACCTACAACTGTGACTGTTTCCTCTAATAGTCATGATGCTTCTGAATTAGCACAGGACTTATTCATCAACCAACATTTTCGGGTTTATACGAATCCAGACTTAGTTGGGGTTGAAATTGGTGGTGCTTTAAAAAATAGTATTGCTCTTGTTTGTGGTTTAACAAATGGACTTGGCATGGGCGATAATACGAAAGCAGCTATTATGACTCGTGGGCTTGCAGAGATTGCTCGCATTGGTGTGAAATTAGGGGCCAATCCACTTACGTTTGCTGGGCTTTCAGGATTAGGAGATTTAATTGTAACATGTACAAGTGTGCATTCTAGAAACTTTCGTGCTGGATATATGATTGGCAAAGGGAAGTCACTAGATGAAGTGTTACAATCGATGGGAATGGTAGTGGAAGGAATACGCACAACGAAGGCAGCTCATGAATTAGCAACTAAGGTAGACGTGGATATGCCAATTACGTCAGCTTTGCACGCAGTTTTGTTTGAAGGTCTTCATCCAAAGGAAGCTACAGAACGCTTAATGGGGCGTGTGAAAAAACATGAAGTTGAACAATTGGATATCAGTTTTTTAGAAGGTAAGTAAGTGTTAGAATTTTCCTACATACATAATTGATAAAGAGCATGGGAACCTTGAATGGCAAGAAAAACTAAGGATCCCACCTGAGTGCTCCGATTAGGGAATGAGTTAGCAAGAAGTTGAGTTTCTTTTTGAAAGAGCTCTGGTGGGAACGAAGTTTTTCTAGAAATTTGCACCTTCTTCGCCTTCACGCATATGATATCGTGATATTACGAATGGGGAGGGCGCATCATGTCTCAAAAAAATGACTCATCTTTCATGGATCAAATTCAAAAAAAGGCAAATGTGAAACCTGATGAATTGTTTAAATTAGCAAACTCAGTTAGCAATACAAATCTTAAAGATGAAGCAGCAGTTAGACAGCTTATTTCACAAGTAGCAAAGCTTGCTAATAAACCAGTATCGAAAGAAAAAGAAGACCAAATTGTCGAAGCGATTACAAATAATAAAATGCCATCTGATTTTGCTTCGCTTGCAAAAATGTTCAATAAAAAATAAACGTGTGTGGTAGGCAAAAGCCACAAGCAAATATATGGTTTGTGCATATACTTGTAAAGAACGAACATTACTATAGGGCTGTGTATAAGACGAAGGGTTTCGTCAAGTTGGAGTAGTGTGCCCCCACTGCTCCAACTTTTTTTGGAGATAAAAACCTCGTTTAATCAGCCTGTGTCCAAGGTTCATGACACTGTTATATATGATTTGGTTGTGGCACCGACTTTTTTGGACAGGCTATGCTATAATATTGTTTGGAAATTGTATTTTTGGAGGATGATAGATCGTGTCACCAGCGATGATGAATATGTGGATTTCGTTTTTTGCTCTTGCATTAATGTTTGTTTCTGCAGGAACAGCCATTTTTAGTCGAGAAAAGTTAAAGGGTTGGGTGCAAAAATTGGTTTTAGCCTTTTCATTTGTTTGTCTTATTGTATCCGGTTGTATTGTCTTTCTTATCGTACTAGGTGGACCAACCGCTACTATGTAATAAGAAAGGAGTCGGCTGACAATGAGACAAGTGTTAGTTCTAGGGTTTTCAATGAGTCTATTTCTATTAAGTGGATGTTTGTTTCCAGATGATCAACGGGCTGAAAATCGAATAGCTTATCCAGATCAACTTCAATCGGTTCAACTTGCTGTTGATCAATTCCAAAACGATACAGGCGTTTTACCAATTCGAAATTTTGATGAAACGACTTCTCTTTACCAACGTTATGTTATTGATTTTAATCAATTGAGTCCAAGGTATTTACAACAACCACCGGGTACGGCTTTCGAAAACGGTGGAGTGTTTCAATATGTACTCGTGAATGTTGAAGAGGCTCCAGAAGTAAAAGTGATTGACCTAACCTCTCAGCGAGAAATTGGTCAATTGCAACAACGGTTAAATGAGTATATGAAAAAACATCAATATGCTCCGATTAAGGAAATGGTTGATGTTGGACTTTTCTTACTTGATCATGAAGCTTTAAGTTATAAGGAAGCTCCCCATGTAAGGAGTCCATATCACGATACGCTTTTACCTTTACTATTAACGAATGATGGAGAAATTATTATTGACTATCGAATGGACTTGAACATAATGTTAAATGAATTTGGTCATCAATTTGAGGTAGGAGAAGACATCCGTTCTCTTTTGTATGAACATTCACCATTTGTGCCGCTGCGTAGTGTACCTTATGTTCTAGATGAAAATGAAGAACCGATCTATGCTATGGAGCTAAGAAAAAATAATAGAGCAGTTGAATAAAAGTGGTCTAATGCTCCTTACCTTTTGATATACATATCAGAGGAAGGGGCATTTTTGTTTTCCCCTTCTCGGTAGCCCAAAAACGAGAATCTTCTGACTTTCTATAACAGTTGTCATAAACTTTGGACAACATCATAGATATGATAGTGTCCAAGGTTTACGGAAAGAAGGGTTTCTCAAATTTTTACTCGATCGGGAGGGGATCACGTGGAAAAGGTTGATATTTTCAAAGATATCGCTGAACGAACAGGCGGCGATATATATCTCGGAGTGGTAGGTGCAGTACGCACAGGGAAGTCGACATTCATTAAGAAATTTATGGAACTAGTCGTTCTCCCGAATATTACTAATGAGTCAGAAAAAGCACGTGCACAGGATGAGTTGCCTCAAAGTGCCGCTGGTAAGACGATTATGACAACGGAACCGAAGTTTGTTCCAAACCAAGCCATATCTATTCACGTTGATGATGGTCTTGATGTGAATATTCGGCTAGTCGATTGTGTGGGGTATGCTGTTCCTGGAGCGAAAGGTTATGAGGATGAGCATGGACCTCGAATGATTAATACACCTTGGTATGAAGAGCCAATCCCATTCCAAGAAGCCGCAGAAATCGGAACGCGTAAAGTCATTCAAGAACATTCGACATTGGGTGTTGTTGTGACAACTGATGGTTCAATCGGTGAAATTCCACGCCAAGATTATATAGAATCAGAAGCGCGTGTTGTTGAGGAATTAAAAGAGGTTGGGAAACCGTTTATCATGATTGTTAATAGTGTGCGTCCTCATCATCCGGACACTGATCAATTACGCCGACAATTGGCTGATGAACATGATATTCCGGTTTTAGCAATGAGTATTGAAAGTATGACAGACCAAGATATTAACAATGTTCTTCGTGAAGTATTATTTGAATTTCCGGTTCATGAAGTAAATGTTAATCTTCCGAGTTGGGTTATGGTACTGCGTGAAGATCATTGGTTACGTCAGAGTTATGAAGAATCTGTCCGTGAAACAGTTAAGGATATTAAACGTCTCCGTGATGTCGATCGTGTTGTTGGGCAATTTACTGAATATGAATTTATTGACGATGCTCGTCTAGCAGGGATTGAAATGGGGCATGGGATAGCTGAAATTGATTTATATGCTCCAGATAATTTATATGATCAAGTCTTAAAAGAAGTGGTAGGGGTAGAAATACGAGGCAAGGATCACCTGCTTCAACTAATGCAAGATTTTGCACACGCAAAAGCAGAGTATGACCAAGTATCAGATGCTCTTCGTATGGTCAAACAAACAGGTTATGGTATCGCAGCACCAGCTCTGTCTGATATGAGCCTAGATGAGCCAGAGATTATTCGTCAAGGGTCTCGCTTTGGTGTACGATTGAAAGCTGTAGCTCCATCCATTCATATGATCAAAGTTGATGTAGAATCTGAATTTGCACCAATTATCGGTACAGAAAAGCAGAGTGAAGAACTTGTTCGCTATTTAATGCAAGATTTTGAGGAAAATCCTCTTTCTATTTGGAATTCTGACATTTTTGGCAGATCGCTTAATTCAATTGTACGAGAAGGTATTTCTGCTAAACTATCGCTTATGCCAGAAAATGCTCGTTATAAGTTGAAAGAAACATTAGAGAGAATCATTAACGAAGGTTCTGGTGGGCTTATTGCCATTATCCTATAATGATGACTGTTACATGTAGAAAGAGCCCTAAAAGGGGTTCTTTTTGCTTTGTGTTAATTTTTTATGCTAAGATTTGTATAGAATTTTTGTTTTCGGGTTTTCTAATAGAAGGTGACAGAGGCGCAGCACGAAGGGCAGTGAGTTAAAGGTCAACAAAAAGGATACTTAAAAGAATTGAGAGCCGAAATATATGATTGAAAGTTGAAATGAGTAAGTCAGAAATCGACTTTTTAAAAGAACCTACTGAAGCGAAATTTTTCAATTCGTGTTAAGATAGTAAAAGTAGAATTCATATAGGTTTAACTTATGGAACAGGAGAGTTGAGATGAGATGAGTAATCAAAATGAGTTTTTTGTTATAAAGGCAAAGGAAAACGGTGTGAATGTGATTGGTCTTACACGTGGATCGGATACTCGCTTTCACCACTCTGAAAAACTTGATAAAGGTGAGGTAATGATTGCTCAATTTACGGAACACACTTCGGCTGTGAAAATTAGGGGAAAAGCAATTATTCAAACAAGTCATGGCATCATGGATACGGAAGAATAACCATTTTGACATGATAACTTGTTGTTTTAGTGCTAGTAGTAGTCTAGGGTAAAGTACATGAATGAAAATAGAAGATGACAACAATGAAGGACGGAATTTGGGGGATTTTTATGGTGAGTATGAGTCAGTTTAATGATAAAGTAAAAGAAATCAAAATGAATTTTTATAGTCTAACAAAGCATCTATATTTGCAATCATACATATCAGAACCAGTTATAGATGATGATAAGATTCGTTTTTTGTATGCGATGTTACATAAACGGCTATCAAATTCAGAGGCGAAAATGTTTACGATTTCAGCATTATTACTTCAAGCTGCACTTGATGTTCATGATGAAGTCTCCCTTCAACCAATTACTTCTGATAGTTTACGTAAGAATAGACAATTGACCGTTCTGGCAGGTGATTATTACGTTGGTCTTTACTACTATTTGCTGGCAGAAAAAAAACATGTACCTATGATCAGGGTATTTAGCAAATCGATACAAGAGATCAATGAATCTAAAATGAATCTTTATGATTCAGACGGTTTCACCTATGAAGAAATTCAATTGAATATTTCTCAAATAGAGTCTGTATTAATGCAAAATATGGCTGATTACTTTGAACAAGGTAACTGGAAAGATGTAATAAAGGATTTCTTTTATCTCAAGAGAATACTATCAGAGAAGACAAGCTGGTTAAAAGGTGAAGCAAGTCCAATTATCGACTCTATTCTTCGAGACTCCAAGCGTGGAGAAGATACTCTTCAACGTGTAGAAAGAAAAGTGGAAGATGTAAAAGACCGTCTTTTGATGAGTTGCAGGTCATTGCCTACGTTTGAGAGTTTTATTGTCGAGCATATTGACGAACTTCTAGGGCAGACAGAATTTCAGAAGATCGTTTTAGAAGAAGGGTGAACTAGATGACACATACAAAAGAAGAGCGCGTTCATCAAGTATTTGAATCAATTTATAAAAAGTATGATGTAATGAATTCTGTAATTAGTTTTCAACGTCATAAAGCATGGCGTAAAGATACAATGAAAAGAATGAACGTTCAAAAAGGAGATCATGCACTTGATGTTTGCTGTGGGACTGCAGATTGGGCGATAGCTTTAGGTGAAGAAGTGGGGTCTACTGGTCATGTTGAAGGGTTAGACTTTAGCCAAAATATGCTTAAAATTGGAAAAGACAAAGTGGAGAAACGAAACCTTCAGCAAGTAAATCTTGTACATGGGAACGCAATGGAACTCCCTTATGAAGATAATCACTTTGATTTTGTAACTATTGGTTTTGGCTTGCGAAATGTACCTGACTATATGCAAGTATTAAAAGAAATGCATCGTGTGACGAAGCCCGGGGGAATGACAGTTTGTCTTGAAACATCTCAACCGACCATTCCAGTTTTTAAACAGTTATACTTTTTTTATTTTCGCCAAGTAATGCCGGTATTTGGAAAACTGTTTGCAAAAAGCTATGACGAGTATTCTTGGTTACAAGAGTCAACGATGTCGTTTCCTACTCGTGAAAAACTAGCTGACATGTTTCGTGAAGCTGGATTTGTCGATATAGAAGTAAAGCCGTATTCTGGTGGAGTCGCAGCTATGCACCTTGGTAAAAAATCAAGTACCAAATAGCAAGTAGAATTGGAGCAGATACATGTGATTAGAAAGATAAAAATCATCTTAGAAATGATCAAATTTGAACATACGGTTTTTGCACTACCGTTTGCCTTTTTTGGCGCAATGCTTGGTGCCTTTATTGTGAATAACTCTTTGCCTACTTGGTCCGAATGGCTTTGGATTACCGTAGCAATGGTAGGTGCTAGAAGTGCAGCGATGTCACTAAATAGAGTAATTGATGAACAAATTGATAAACAGAATCCAAGAACGTCCAATCGAGCAATTCCGGCTGGATTAGTTTCAAAAATAGAAGTGCTCTTATTTATCATTTTTTCATTTGCTCTTCTTTTTTATGCAGCCTTTCAACTAAACATGTTAGCAGTCTATCTATTACCTATCGCGGTTTTCTTTTTAGTTATCTATTCATACACAAAGAGATTTACATGGGCATGTCATCTTATATTAGGTGTGACAATTGGTATTGCCCCGCTTGGTGGTTGGGTAGGCGCTACTGGGACACTAACGTGGGAAGCGTTGCTATTATTTTTAGCTGTTGCTTTATGGACAGCTGGTTTTGATGTAATCTATGCAACTCAAGACGCTGATTATGATAGAGAAAATGGCTTATACTCAATTCCGAGTCGATTTGGTATTGGACGAGCTTTGAAGATTGCTCGTTTTCTGCATGTAATCAGTTTCTCATCTTTTGTTGGCTTATTATTACTTACGCAACTGGGATGGATTTATTTCATTGGCGTCTTGATAGCCGGTGGGATTATGGTTTATGAACACTCTCTTGTTTCAGAGAATGATCTTTCGAAGTTGGATGTTGCTTTTTTTACAATGAACGGCATTCTTAGTCTTGTTTTGTTCATTTTCGCGATTGGAGATATACTATTATGAATGAGAATGTAGGATCAAAAGGAATATACACAGTTGGAATAACTGGAGCGAGTGGAGCTGTTTACGGTGTTCGTCTTGTTCAAGAACTTTTGAAGCAATCCTATCAAGTCCATTTAGTAGTAACGGAGGCAGCTTGGCGTGTGTTTAAAGAAGAGTTATTACTCGACACAGTAAACCGGGAATCCGTTATTGATGAATTATTTGGTGGATACGACGGGCAACTCCATACACATGATCTTCATGATTACGGAGCTCCCATTGCAAGTGGTTCTTACCAAAATGACGGAATGATTATTATCCCGTGTTCAATGGGAACTCTTTCTGGTATTGCACATGGGGCTTCTGGAAACCTACTTGAACGTACAGCTGATGTCATGTTGAAAGAAGGACGTAAGCTCATATTAGTTCCTAGGGAAACCCCACTTAATCAACTTCATTTAGAAAATATGCTCAAGGTATCAAAAGTTGGAGCAACTGTTCTTCCGGCGATGCCAGGCTTCTATCATCTCCCTAAGTCAATAGATGAACTAATTCATTTTCTAGTTGGAAAGGCATTAGATAGCTTAGGGGTTAAACATGATTTGTTTACACGGTGGGGGAAAGAGCAATGAGTGTGGTAATTGGCGAAATTTCATATACCAATATATTACCTTTTTTTTATCACCTGGACCGCGATATGCTAAAAAGGCGCAATTGTCGATTTGTCCCACAAGTACCAGCTCAATTAAATCAAGAGATGGCAGCAGGAAGGATTGACGTTGGTGGCATTTCTTCGTTTGCTTATGCTGAAAATGCCAATGCCTTTACATTATTGCCTAATTTATCGGTTACTTCTTATGGGGCTGTTGGTTCGATTTTTCTTTTTTCCAAAGTTCCTCTTCATGATTTAGGAGGGAAAAAAATTGCCTTAACACTCAGCTCAGCATCTTCTGTTCACCTTTTGAAAATTATATTGGAACACTTTTATTCATTGTCCGCTTTCTATACAATGATGAAACCTGATTTGAAGAACATGTTACAAGAGCATGATGCTTGCCTTTTAATTGGGGATGACGCAATTATAGCCAAACACGAAAATGGGGATTCGCTTTTTCATTATGATTTAGGTGAATTGTGGTATGATCAAACAGGGTTACCGATGACGTTTGCGGTATTTGCTGTGCGAAATGAAACGTTACGTGAGCACCCAAGTCTTGTCGGATCTATTTACCGAGCTTTTTTAGAAAGTAAGCTACAAAGTGAATCAGAAAATTATCAACCAATGATTGCAGATATAATAAAAATGCATGGGGGAGATAAATCATTTTGGAATCATTACTTTCAAAAGCTTTGTAATGATTTTGGACGACAAGAACAACAAGGATTATCCTATTTCTTTGAGATACTCTATAAAATGAACTATATAGCTCAACCGATTAAAACGTTAAACATTTGGAATGCAGATGTCGTGATTAAGTAGAAGAGGTTTTTCAAAAAGGGAACGATTTTCCCCTTTTTGAAAAATCTCGAAGCAATGTTTAAACACATTCTATAGATAAATAAACATAACAGAACAGAACAAGATACTAGGCTGACGATGTAAAATCGTCGTAATGAATTAAGGTGGACGACATGAAACTAGCAGAAATTTATATGCAATTTCAATCTGATATTACCATTATTGAAAAAGAGCTTGAAACAACTGTTCAAGCGAAAAATGAAATTCTTCAGGAAGCAGCAACCCAATTACTCAAAGCGGGTGGAAAGAGGATTCGTCCTGTATTTGTGCTATTGGCTGCTAAATTTGGACAGTATAATATTGAAGAATTAAAACATATTGCTGTCCCACTCGAATTGATTCATATGGCTTCATTGGTTCATGATGATGTAATCGATGATGCTGATTTACGTCGTGGAGAGAAAACAATTAAATCAAAATGGGATAATCGAGTCGCAATGTATACAGGCGATTTCATTTTTGGTAAAGCGGTAGAAACATCAACGTTTTTCTCTGATCCGAAAATTCATCAAATTTTATCAAATGCAATGTTGGAAATGTGCCTTGGAGAAATTGAGCAAATCCGTGATCAATACAACTGGGGTCAAAATTTCCGAGTTTACTTGCGACGAATTAAACGAAAAACGGCATTGTTAATTGCAGTTAGTTGTCAGTTAGGTGTGTTGGCAGCAAAAGGTGATAATCAAATTCAAAGAGATCTGTACCAATTTGGCTATAATGTAGGAATGTCTTTTCAAATTACAGATGATGTGCTCGATTTTGTCGGAACTGAAAAACAGTTAGGAAAGCCTGCTGGTGGTGACTTACGCCAAGGAAACGTTACATTACCAGCACTTTATGCAATGCATCATGACATGAAAATTAAGCAACTTATAGAGGATAGGCTAGCAACTAACTATCCAGAGAACATAGATATATCGCCTTTATTAAATGCGATCAAACAATCTGGTGGAATTGAGTACTCGATATCGATAAGTGACCAATACTTAAAAAAAGCTTATCAAGCGCTTCAAAGACTACCGGATACGAAAGAAAAGACTTATTTACGTGAGATTGCTACCTACATAGGAAAACGTAAATTTTAATAATTAAGGTCGTGGCCACTTAGTAGCTGATATCGAGACGGAAAAATCGTTTCGACATCAGCTATTTTGCGTGAGAAAGATAGCTGGTTAGGTAAGAAATCAAGAGTCTCCCACTTGATACTAGTGTTCATTCTTCGGTCGAAGAAAAAGTAGGTGGAGAGCTATTTTTTTGTTATTTAGAAGGATTCTGGCGGAGGTCACGTTTTTAAAAATGGTCATGGTAGTACTAGTAAATAAATCACAACTCATATTGTTACTTTTTTGAATATTTGCTATACTAATGGAGGTTCTACTACATAACTTGATAGGAGCGATCAACAAATGGAACGTACATATTTAATGATTAAGCCCGATGGCGTACAACGTAATTTGATTGGAGAAGTTGTATCACGTTTTGAAAAGAAGGGTTTTACATTAGTTGGTGCAAAATTAATGACTCTCTCAAAAGAGATAGCAGAAACTCACTATGCAGAACATAAAGAACGCCCTTTCTTTGGAGAGTTAGTCAGTTTTATTACGTCAGGACCTGTATTTGCAATGGTTTGGGAAGGTGAAAATGTGATCTCAACTGCTCGTACGATGATGGGGAAAACCAATCCTGCGGAAGCCGCTCCTGGAACAATCCGTGGAGATTATGGTGTACAAGTTTCAATGAATGTCATTCATGGTTCCGATTCTCCTGCAAGTGCAGAAAGAGAAATTTCGATTTTCTTTAATGAGAATGAGCTAAATGAATATGAAAAAACAGTTAGCAAGTGGATTTAATGTAAGCGTTTAAAAGCTCGTCCGTGAAGGACGAGCTTTTTTTTTTTTGGTGTGCCCAGCATTGGTGCAGTCTATAGGGTGAAAGTCCCAACTGAGAAGACAATGGGAATAATGGGAACATAAGGTGAATATAGTTCGCACTCAAAGTGGAGAATAAGTATCTAAGGCTTATGATTTTGGATTAGTAATAGCATTTTTAAGGTATTCGTCGTATGATTAGTCCATTACATAGTGAGAGGATATGTGAATGAGTCAAGATTATTTGCAATGTATCGATAAGGTTAAAAAGAGATCGGCGATTGATTTATCATTGTAAAAAGAAGCCTAAATAATGCGACGTTTAGAGTCTTTGAGAAATAAAAAAGGGTATTCTGATTTTCGAAATTTTTACGAAACAATGAATCCAATGTTGTTTAGTGAATTTCTTGAACGAATGACGATAAATGTATTTGAATTTTATCGGACGTATTATTTTGGCTACAGATTTAGACCGGATGGTTCTTGACCGTGCCAAACTAGGATTATATACAGAGCGTTCTTTAAAAGAAATATCAATTGTGCAGTTTATAAAATATTTTGATAAAAGTCTTATGTGATATAAAATATGTGAAGAAATCAAACAAAACGTTCGTTTCAAACAACAAAATGTGCGCGCTGAACGGTTTAGTGAAAATTTTGATTTAATTATTTGTCGCAATGTCATGATATATTTTACAGAAGAGGCAAGCATAAGTTATATCTTAAGTTTAGTAAAGCACTTCGTTCGGGCGGGGAATTATTTGTAGGGAGTATGAAACAAATATTCATTGCTAGTATGTATCAATTAGAATCAGAAGATAGATTTTCTTATAAAAAATATAGAACAAATAGATAGATTAGAACGAGTTCTAAAGGGTGTTAAAATACATCCGTTCATTAATTGCCATTTGTTCATACAAGAGAAAAACTACCCTTTTTTTAACCAACTCTATAATTTTTTTCTTAGACGGATAACGGTTAAACTGGTAAAATGTCTACATAATAACGAAATTGTCTAAATTGTTTGAGACAGGTAATAAGATATATGTTATAATTTAACGCATAAAAGCGTTAAAGAGATTAAAGAGAAAAAGTTGTTGGAATTGGAGGAGTCGAGATGAGATATTTAACAGCTGGTGAGTCACATGGCCCGCAATTAACGACGATTATTGAAGGGGTGCCAGCTCAACTAGAGTTGTTAGCTGATGATATTAATCATGATTTAGCACGTCGCCAAGGTGGATATGGTCGTGGGAGAAGAATGCAAATTGAAAAGGATCAAGTTCAAATCCTAAGCGGGGTACGTCATGGTCGTACGACAGGAGCTCCTATTGCTCTAGTCGTTGAGAATAAAGACTGGACGCATTGGACGAAAATTATGGGAGCAGAACCGATTGGTGAAGATGAAGAAAAAGAAGTGAAGCGTAAATTAACTCGTCCACGTCCAGGACATGCTGATTTAAATGGAGCCATTAAATATGGACATCGGGATATGCGGAATGTGCTAGAGCGTTCTTCAGCAAGAGAAACAACGGTCCGAGTGGCTGCTGGTGCTGTTGCGAAGAAGATTCTCTCAACATTTGGAATTAATGTTGGAGGACATGTTCTTGAAATTGGTGGAGTGAAAGCAGAGAATGTCTCGTATGATTCAGTTGAAGATTTGCAAACACGCTCAGAGGCATCACAAGTGCGTTGTTTAGATGAAGAGGCTAGTGCAAAGATGATCGAAGCGATTGATGCTGCGAAAAAAGACGGGGACTCCATAGGTGGGATCGTTGAAGTAGTAATTGAAAATGTCCCGATCGGGCTTGGTAGCCATGTTCATTATGACCGAAAGCTCGATGCCAAATTAGCTGCAGCAGTCATGAGCATCAATGCATTTAAAGGAGTCGAAATCGGAATTGGTTTTGAAGCAGCTAGCCTTCCAGGAAGCCAAGTCCATGATGAAATTATTTGGGATGAAGAAAAAGGTTATAGTCGAAAAACAAATCGTTTAGGGGGATTTGAAGGTGGGATGACAACAGGTATGCCAATTGTCGTTCGTGGAGTGATGAAACCAATCCCAACCCTATACAAACCACTGCAAAGTGTTGACATTGAGACAAAAGAGCCCTTTGAAGCAAGTATTGAACGTTCTGATAGTTGTGCTGTACCAGCAGCATCTGTCGTCGCTGAAGCTGTTGTAGCATGGGAGGTGGCGAATGCCCTACTTGAAACATTTGGTCATGACCAAATTGAAATCATTCAAGGAAATGTGAAACGCCATCAGGATGAAGCGAGGAATTTTTAATGAAGCTAGTTCCGATTGAAGCGAAGTCAAAGTCTTATAAAGTTTACATAGACGCTCGTATACGCTTTAAAGTAGGAGAACTACTAGCGACGGTAGTGACTGAGGCCATATCGTCCATTTTCGTTATTACAGATTCAGCTGTTGCCACGCTTTACTTAGACGATGTAGTAGGGAGCTTTCAAAATAAGCTCCCTGTCTATACAGAAGTCATTCCAAGTGGAGAAGCTTCAAAATCGTTTGCTACCTATGAACAAGTCATGACTAAGGCACTTGAGAGTGGACTTGATCGTAAATCAGTCATTGTTGCACTAGGTGGTGGAGTAGTTGGCGATTTAGCTGGTTTTGTTGCCGCTACCTATATGAGAGGAATCCGCTTTGTCCAAGTGCCAACAACCCTTCTTGCGCATGACAGCAGTGTCGGTGGGAAAGTAGCGATCAATCATCCTCTTGGGAAAAATATGGTAGGGAGCTTTCATCAGCCAGATGCCGTATTTTATGATCCGGAGATGCTCTATTCCTTACCTGAAAAAGAGTGGCGTTCAGGTTTTGCAGAAGTAATAAAGCATGGTTTCATTCGCAATCAAGATTTTTTACAGTGGCTCAAACAGGAGATCAAGTCTTTTGATCAACTACCGATTGAACAAGTGAATAAGCTATTAGAACGATCTCTTGCTGTAAAAGCAAATATCGTTGCTGAAGATGAAAGGGAATCTGGAGTCAGAGCCTATTTGAATTTTGGTCATACACTAGGTCACGCCATTGAATCGGAATTAGGGTATGGAGCAATCACACATGGAGAGGCAGTTGCCATTGGGATGATTTTCGCTTTGAAACTAAGTGAGACGATGTTTCAAGTAGATTTGCAAGTAACACAACATGAGGAATGGTTTAAGCGACTAGGCTATGAAACGAGCATTCCTAGAAAGCTAAATATAAGTAGATTAATACAAAAAATGCAAGCAGATAAAAAAGCGGAGGCTGGGTCAATTCGTATGGTGCTTTTGCAAGGAATTGAACGAGCAACAATGTTGGAGATCCCACCTACAATGATTGAACAGTTAATAGCAAAACAGATGGAGGTGGATAATGTTGGTTAGAGGTATACGTGGTGCGATAACCATTGAAAATAATACAGAGACTGATATTTCTATTGCAACAGAGGAATTGGTACGAGAATTAATTGTGAAAAATAATATTGATCCAAATACAGTTGCTCAAGTGCTTTTTACTGTCACGGACGATATAACAGCAGCATTTCCGGCTAAAGTGCTAAGACAATTTGCTGGATGGTCATATGTACCTGTTGTTTGTGCCGGGGAAATCTCAGTACCAAATAGTTTGCCACTTTGTATTCGTATATTAATGACTGTGAATACAGATGTAGAGCAAGACCAAATTGCCCATGTTTACTTGCGGGAGGCTACTAAACTAAGACCGGATTTAACCTTGACGAATGAGTAAGAACAAGGTAAACTGATGGCAGATGAGGAAGAAAAAAGAGTTTTTCTTCGAGCCAAGTTTAGTTAATGTTAATGTAAAAAGTACGAATATTGAGACTAGTAGAGAATGAGATTGAGTTGAGGAGAGCTGAGTTTAGTTGAGGGATACGTCTATCTATTATACCTCCTAAACGTGTTTCGTTTAGGAGGTTTTTATATTAAAGTTAGGTTAGCATAAATACAATTTCCCCCTCCCACTTATTTCATTCATTCCAAATTTAGGAGTGATTGCAATGATAACCCCAACCTTTTTAGAGTTTCAAAAAGCAGCTGACACGTATAAAACGATTCCGGTTTTTCAACGTTTTTTTGCAGATGGACTGACCCCAGTTCAGATCGTGCATCAATTAGGGGAGCAAGTTTCATTTTTACTAGAAAGTAAGGATGAGCAATCTTCATGGTCGAGATACTCATTTATTGGGTTAAATCCAATGTTTGAGTTAGTTGAAGAAAATGGAATGTATCGAACGTATTCTAAAAGTCGTGAAGTTGTCATTGAAGAGAAGACATTTCAACAAGCTTTTGACGCCACAATGACATTTTTACATGTTCAGCCGTTAGATATCCCGATCCCTTTTCGAGGTGGAGCAGTTGGATATATGAGTTATGATGCAATTGAAACAATTGAGCCGACTCTTCTTACTGAAACGCAGCAAAAGCTACCGCACTATCAATTTTTATTTTGTCAAACGTTAATTGCGTATGATCATGTTAATAAAGAGCTTTCTGTTTTAGTCCATGCAAGACCTAGTGAGGAAGATTCTCTCGTAAATACGTATCATGAAGCAAGAGCAGAAATAAAGCGAATTTCTTCGTTACTTGAGCAACCTATAAACGGGCTTATGTTAAAGGATGTTCCAAAAACAGATGTGGATGTATCGTTTGAGCATGTAACGTCGAATTACGAAAAAGAAGCATTCCTTAACGATGTTGAAAAAATCAAAGAGTACATTCGGGCGGGTGATGTGTTTCAAACAGTTCTTTCGCAGCGGTTTGAGATGGAGGTCTCTGCTTCAGCACTTGATGTGTATCGAGTTCTTCGCATGGTGAATCCATCACCATATTTATTTTATTTGAAATTTGACCAAATAGAAGTGGTTGGGAGTTCACCTGAAAGACTTGTTCAGGTTCAAGATGGTCATGTCGAAATTCATCCGATTGCAGGGACGAGAAAACGCGGGAAAAATGAAAAAGAGGACTTAACATTAGCTGAAGATTTACTTGCTGATGAAAAAGAACGAGCAGAACATTATATGCTTGTTGACTTAGCCCGAAATGATGTTGGGCGAATAGCTGAATATGGCTCAGTAGAAACACCGACATTATTATCGATTGAGAAATTCTCTCATGTTATGCATATTGTCTCAAAAGTTACTGGTAGATTACGATCAGGAACAAAACCATTAGAAGCGCTTATGGCATCTTTTCCAGCAGGCACAGTTTCTGGTGCTCCGAAAATTCGTGCAATGGAAATTTTGCAAGAATTAGAGCCGACAAAAAGAGGTGTATATGCAGGTGCAATCGGATATCTTGGCTATGACGGAAATATTGACTCTTGTATCGCGATTCGAACGATGATTATTGAAAATGGGAAAGCATACATTCAGGCCGGAGCCGGGATTGTCGCTGATTCAATTCCAGAGAAGGAATATGAAGAAACACAAAATAAAGCAAAAGCGTTAATACGAGCTGCACAATTAGCTGAAGAGATGTTTGGAAAAAGGGAGGAGAAAACTCATGTTTAAATCTATTCTTCGTACGTGTATGGAAGGTCAATTTTTGACTGAAGAGCAAGCAGAACAAACGATGAATGAAATCATGAGCGGGGAAGCTACTCCTAGTCAAATCGCCAGTCTCCTTACGGTCATGCGTTTTAGAGGGGAGACGGTTGATGAAATGACTGGTTTTGCACGTTCAATGCGCGCTCATTCGATCCGTATACCAACAGATGATATTCCTATTGTTGATACATGTGGTACAGGTGGAGATGACCTTCAAACGTTTAATGTTTCAACAGCATCTGCTATTGTCCTATCAGGAATGGGTGTTCCAGTAGCGAAGCATGGAAATCGTGCTGTTTCATCTAAAAGTGGGAGTGCAGATGTGTTAGAGGAACTGAATATTCCGACACAATATACAAAGGAAGAAGCAAGACAAGCGTTATTAGATTCGAATCTTTCGTTCTTGTTTGCTCCACTTTACCATCAATCAATGAAACATGCTGTTGTCCCAAGGAAAGAAATTGGGTTTCGTACAATTTTTAACTTGCTAGGCCCGCTAACAAATCCTGCAGGAGCAAAGCATCAGTTAATTGGTGTATATAATCATGAATTCGCTAAAAAAATGGCTGAAACTTTAATAAGGTTAACTACATCAAGAACGTTATTTGTTACGGGTGGAGAAGGACTTGATGAATTATCGATAACAACAGATTCAAAAGTCATTGAAGTGAATGGGCAAAGTCAGCAGATTTATACGATAGCTCCTGAGGATGTAGGACTAAACCGAGGTGTGTTACAAGACATACAAGTGAAAAGCCCTTGCGAGAGTGCTAAGGTTATTAAACAAGTACTAAAAGGTGAAGCGAATGAATCAGCACTTGGAATTGTTATATTCAACACAGCAGCTGCCCTGTACGCAGCAAAACGAGTAGAGTCGATTCGTGAAGGGGTTACAAGTGTGCAAAATGCAATTCATTCGGGAGCGGTTTACAGACATTATCAATTTCTACAAAAGGAGAAACAACATCATGCTTGAAAAAATATTGGAAACAAAACGTCTGGAAATAGCCAAAGTAACGCTTCCTGAGCAAGTGATCGTTCCAACATTCTCGCTCTACGGGGCATTAAAACAACCAAACAGGTCGATTGGGCTTATTGCTGAAGTGAAGAAAGCTTCTCCTTCAAAAGGTGTCATTTGTGAGCAGTTTGAACCCGTAACCATTGCCAAAGGTTATCAAGAAGGTGGAGCTGATGCGATCTCAGTTTTAACAGATGAATTGTACTTTCAAGGACACCGTGATTATTTGTCTGCTATTAAAAAAGAAGTTGCTCTACCAGTAATGAGAAAAGACTTTATTATTGATAAGAAACAAATCGAAGAGACGGTTCGTATTGGAGCCGATGCGATGTTGCTTATTGTTGGTACGGTACCGATTGAGCAATTAAAAGAACTATATGAATATGCCTATAACTTAGGGCTTGAATGTTTAGTTGAAGTTCATGCAAAGGAGGAGCTAGTAGAGCTTCTTGCTACGTTTATACCAAAAATAATTGGTGTTAATAATCGAAACTTGAAAACATTTGAGACGTCATTAACTCAAACAGAGGAGATGGCCGAGTTAATACCTGAAGGAACTTTGTTTGTAAGTGAGAGCGGAATTCATGATACATCTGATCTTGACCGGGTCAAAAAAGTGGGAGCCTCAGGTGTTCTTGTTGGTGAATCATTAATGCGTGCGCCTTCTCCTGAAGTAGGAATTACTGCATTGTTTGGAGGAGAATCCATTGCAGCCTCTTCTTAAATTGTGTGGCAATCATTCGTTACATGATACGAATGTCTCTATCTCAAGCAATGCAGATTACATTGGCTTTGTCTTTGCTAAAAGCAAAAGGCAAGTCACAGGTGAGCTAGTGAGAGATTGGGTAAAGAAGCAAAAAGAAACAAATGATAAGAAATTTGTTGCGCTTTTTGTTAATGAGGATGCAAATTCAATTCAGACAACAATTAAAGATCTTCCTATAGATATCATCCAATGTCATGGAAATGAAAAGCCGGAGCAAATCGCAGAAATTAAAAAAATAACGTCTTTGCCTGTTTGGAAAGTGGTCCATCATTCAGATGAAGCGTTGCAAGTTATGCAAACGTATGAAGGATTAGTGGCTGGTTATATCGTTGATTGTAAAGTTGGGAATCAATGGGGGGGCACAGGTACCTCATTTGATTGGAGCTATATTCCTCATTATTTAGCCGAGGGAAAAAAGCAAGGTGTTCCCGTTTTTATTGCTGGAGGCATCCGACCAGAGAATGTTGAAAAAGTACTAGAATACGGGCCCGATGGCATTGATGTTTCTAGTGGAATAGAAGAAAATGGCAACAAATCTAGGCAGCTAATCAAGCAACTAGAAGAAAGGATGAATCAACATGAAAATAACACATCCAGATAAGCAGGGGCGTTTCGGTGAATTTGGTGGGAAGTACGTTCCAGAGACGTTAATGAGTGTAATTGAAGAGTTAGAAGAGGCGTTGGATGAAGCAATGGCTGATGAATCATTTGCTCGCGAATATCTTACCCACTTACAAGAATATGCAGGTAGACCAACAGCACTATCCTATGCCGAAAATTTAACAAACTCGCTTGGTGGTGCGAAGATTTATTTGAAGCGAGAGGATCTCTTGCATACAGGGGCCCATAAGCTAAATAATGCAATGGGGCAAGCGTTACTTGCAAAAAAAATGGGGAAAACGAAAATTGTTGCTGAAACAGGCGCGGGGCAGCATGGAGTTGCTTCAGCGACGATTGCAGCGAGGTTTGGACTAGAATGTAAGGTTTTCATGGGTGCAGAGGATATGGAACGTCAAGCTCTAAATGTATTTCGAATGGAGTTACTTGGAGCGGAAGTAATTCCGGCTACATCTGGGAGCCAAACATTAAAAGATGCAACAAATGAAGCGATTCGTTATTGGGTTGCTAACGCTGAAGATACGTTTTATTTAATTGGGTCTGTTGTTGGTCCTCACCCTTATCCGAAGATGGTTCGAGATTTCCAAAGAATTATTGGCGATGAATCCAAAAAACAGTTTCAAGAGCGCGAACAAAAATTACCAAAGGAAATTATTGCCTGTGTCGGTGGTGGCAGTAACGCGATAGGAATGTTCTATCCTTTTTTAGAAGATGATGTCACATTAATTGGGGTAGAGGCAGCTGGATTAGGTGTAGATTCAAACCAGCACGCTGCAACGATTACACATGGTCGAAAAGGAGTCATTCACGGTTCATTAACGTACTTATTACAAGATGAAGCAGGTCAGATAACAGAGCCATATTCTATTTCTGCTGGTCTTGACTATCCTGGTGTTGGACCTGAACATGCATACCTAGCGAGTAATGGACGAGTTAAATATGAAGCCGTTACGGATCAACAAGCGTTAGACGCATTAAAGCTTTTATCTGAACAAGAAGGAATCATCCCAGCAATTGAATCAGCTCATGCATTAGCTAAAGCGTTTGAGCGAGCAAAGGAATTAACACCAGATGATGCGATCCTTGTTTGTTTATCTGGTAGAGGAGATAAGGATGTTCATACTTTAATGAAACATTTTAGGGGTGAGTCAAATGGCGAATAAACGAATGGAAGTGGCAACTAAGACGGGTAAACCTTTGTTTATTCCCTTTGTTACAGCAGGTGACCCATCAGCAGATGCAACAATTGAAATTGCATTAACTTTAGAGGAAGCAGGTGCCAGCATTCTAGAATTAGGTATTCCTTACTCCGATCCACTTGCTGATGGCCCAACGATTCAAGCGGCATCTAAACGTGCCTTAAATGGTGGGATGTCGTTAGAAAAAGCATTGCAACTTGTTCCAGAAATGAGAAAGCGTGGGCTGACGATTCCAGTTATTATTTTTACGTATTTTAATCCTTTACTTCAGTATGGGGAAGAACGATTTGTTAATGAAGCGGCTGAGCTAGGAATTGATGGATTGCTCGTTCCAGACCTTCCTTTTGAAGAAAGTGTATACTTAGATCAACTTTGTGAGCAAAATGATCTAGCATTAATCTCACTTGTTGCCCCAACATCAAAACAACGTATGATTAAGATTGCCCAACGTGCGAAAGGTTTCTTGTATTGCGTCTCATCATTAGGTGTAACGGGAGTTCGAAATGAACTTGATCCAAGAGTATATGATTTCTTAAAGACGGTTCGTGAAGCAAGTAACATTCCAACAGCAGTTGGATTTGGTATATCAACTGGGGAACAAGTACGAGTAATGCAGGAGCATGCTGATGGGGTCGTTGTTGGTAGTGCACTCGTAACAGTGATTGGAGAGCAAGAAGAAGCGCTAAAAATGAAGGAAACGAGGCCACTTGCACTTCAAAAAATAAAAACGTTTGTCTCCTCGCTCATTTCGTCGTAACATAATAGGGGTAGATACTAATATTTAAGATGAGGTGCTAAGCATGCAAGCAAAACCACAATTACATGGGTTGCCTTCATATAAGCCAGGTAAGCCAATTGAAGAAGTGAAAAAAGAGCTTGGCTTAACGAAAGTTGTGAAGCTAGCTTCGAATGAAAATCCATATGGAGCTTCGCCGCTAGCGGCGAAAGTGATTAGTGAGATGGCCTCTCAAACAGCGATTTATCCTGATGGGTATGCTGCTGTTATTAGAGAGAAAGTCGCGACGAAAATCGGAGTGGATCAAAACCAGCTTATATTCGGAAATGGCTCTGATGAAGTCATTCAATTTTTGTGTCGTGCTTTTCTTTCACCAGAGACGAATACGGTAACTGCTGATCCTACTTTCTCCCAATACAAGTTGAATGCAACGATTGAAGGAGCAGAGGTTCGAGAAGTGCCAAGTGTTGATGGTGTTCATGATTTAGATGCGATGTTAGAAGCAATTGATGAGAACACACGTATTGTTTGGGTATGCAATCCGAACAATCCTTCAGGTACATATATTAATCAAGAAGCGTTTTCGAGCTTTTTAGAACGTGTTCCATCGCATGTTCTTGTCGTTTCTGATGAAGCGTATTACGAATATGTAACTGCTAGTGATTATCCAAAGACATTACCATTACTGAAGAAGTATGAGAATTTAATGGTTTTACGTACATTTTCCAAAGCATATGGACTAGCCGCGTTACGAATTGGTTATGGGGTTGCCAATCCAGGACTAATTTCGTTACTTGACCCAGTTCGTCCTCCGTTTAATAACACGACATTTGCTCATGTTGCGGCAGTAGCATCATTAGAAGATGATGAGTTTATTTCTTCTTGTGTAGAAAAGAATACAGCTTCATTAAAACAATTTGAGCAGTTCTGTCAAACGTACCAACTAAAATTTTATCCGTCGCAAACGAATTTCATTTTGATTGATTTCAATCGTTCAGGGGATGAAGTGTTTGATTACTTGTTAAAGAAAGGGTTTATTGTGAGATCTGGAGAGGCCCTTGGATTCCCGACTTGTGTACGAATTACAGTAGGAACAGATGAAGAGAATAATGAGTTGTTCGCTGTTTTAGAAGAGATGCTAGCTTCTAAAGCAGTAAAACAGTAGGAAATAGAAAAGGATTGTCCCTTTCATAGCTGAGGAGGAACTATAAAGTAAGTTTCTCTAGCAATTGTTACTAAAGAGAGCGAAACTATTGGGTAGTATACTCAAGGGTGGCAATGGCTCCATACACTGCGCGTCGAACGACAAGAAACCCATTTGTCGTTCGGCTTAAAAAAGCAGCGGTTCCGCTCATTGCTTATAAGAAAAGGACCGCGGCTTGCGGTTTTTCTTATAAAAATCGTCTTTCATGCTTGAAGGGCGTTTTTTGTTAAGATTAGAGTGAAGGGAGAACGGCATGAAGCGAACGGTTTTAATCGTAGGTCTTGGGTTAATTGGTGGTTCAATAGCCCTTGCAATTAGAAAGGAACATAATGTCCATATTCGCGGTTTCGATATTTCAGAAGAACAGTTGAAAATGGCTTTGTCTTTAAAAGTGATTGATGAGGCAACATCTTCAATAAAAGAGGGTGTTGTTGGGGCAGATTTAATAATTTTTGCAACTCCTGTTTTAAAAACAGAACAACTTGTGCAAGAGATTGCTCGTTTTGATTTGAAAGCTGGAGCAATTGTGACAGATGTTGGAAGTACGAAAAAACGAATCGTCGAGCAAGCTTCTTGTTTAAGTGAAAAAGGTGTTACTTTTATTGGAGGACATCCAATGGCTGGTTCACATAAAAGCGGGGTAGAAGCGGCTAGATCACACTTGTTTGAGAATGCTTTTTACATCTTGACACCGATTGAAGATACGGATGTACGGGTTATTATTCAGCTACAAAACTGGCTAAAAGGGACAAAAGCGACTTTTATTGAATTAACACCTAACCAGCATGATCGATTAGCAGGGGCAATAAGCCATTTTCCGCATGTCATTGCAGCAAGTCTTGTGCACCAAATTGCTAAAATAGAGGATGAAGATCCACTCGTTTCTAGGTTAGCAGCTGGTGGTTTCAGAGATATAACTCGAATAGCATCGGCAAGTCCAACAATGTGGAGAGATATTCTTTTACATAATAAGGAAAGTCTTCTGCGCTTGCTTGACTCATGGACAAAGGAAATGGCATCTGTAAAAACGTTAATTGAAGAAGAAAGTGCTGAAGCTATTTATACATATTTTCAAGAAGCAAAAGATTTTAGAGATGGTCTGCCTGTTCGAAAAAAAGGAGCCATTCCTTCATTTTACGATTTATTTGTTGATGTGCCGGATCATCCAGGGGTTATTTCAGATGTAACAGGTATCTTAGCTCAATATCAAATCAGCTTAACTAATATACGTATATTGGAAACTCGGGAAGATATAATGGGGGTTTTACGATTAAGCTTTCGTTCGGAAGAAGATCGAGAACGAGCTCAGGTGCATCTGCAACAACAAATGTATGATACATATATCTTATAGATGTGTTCAAAAAGGGGTGGTTTTCCCCTTTTTAAACACATCGAAGCAGCGTGCGTAGCCATTGCACTATCAAATATTTTTAAGTGAATCAAAGAGGGACAGTTTTCTCTTTTAATTTCATCATTTAGGAGGGGTAATATGAATACTGCTATTGTTAAACATTCACTAGGATTAAAAGGCACGATTAAAATACCAGGAGATAAATCAATCTCACATCGAGCAGTTATGTTCGGAGCCATTGCCGAAGGAACGACGACCGTGGAAGGCTTTTTACCAGGCGAGGATTGTTTAAGTACGATTGCTTGTTTTCAGAAATTAGGTGTATCGATTGAACAAGAAGGCGAAACGGTGACAATTGAAGGAAGAGGCTGGAAAGGGCTAACGGAGCCGAGTGAGATTTTAGATGTAGGAAATTCAGGAACGACAACTCGTCTTATGCTTGGGATCTTAGCAACACGCCCGTTTCATTCAGTCGTTATTGGTGACGATTCAATTGCAAAACGCCCAATGGCCCGTGTGACAAACCCATTACGTGAAATGGGATCAACTATTGATGGGAGAGAAAATGGCAATTACACGCCACTTTCTATTCGAGGTGGACAAACACAAGGCATTGCTTACCAATCCAAAGTCGCAAGCGCCCAAGTGAAGTCAGCTATATTGTTAGCGGGATTGCAAAGTTCTGGAATAACGTCTGTATCAGAACCAGCCCTATCTCGTGACCATACCGAAAGAATGCTTGAGGCATATGGGGTTAAGGTCAAGCGTGATGGATTAACGGTTTCTGTTGAAGGAGGACAATCCTTAACAGCACAACACATTGTTGTTCCTGGTGATATTTCATCTGCAGCGTTTTTCTTAGTTGCTGCAGCAATCGTAGCGGGTAGTGAAATAACCTTAGAAGGAGTAGGGATAAATCCAACTCGTTCCGGAATTATTGATGTATTAGAAAAAATGGGTGCAATGATGACGATTCACAATGAAAGATTAGCCGGAGGGGAGCCGCTTGCTGATATTACGATTTCTACATCCGCATTAAAAGGAATTGAAATTGGAGGCGACCTAATACCAAGGCTTATCGATGAAATTCCAGTTATTGCTGTGTTAGCTACACAAGCGGAAGGAAAAACGATTATTCGAGATGCTGAAGAATTAAAGGTGAAAGAAACGAACCGAATTGATACAGTTGTCAGTGAATTAAGTAAGCTCGGTGCGACAATCACTGCAACAGATGATGGCATGATTATTGAAGGGCGGACACCGTTAACAGGCTCGACTGTTAATAGTTTCGGTGATCATCGAATTGGAATGGCGATGGCGATTGCGGGACTCATAACTGATGGAGATGTGATAATTGACCGTAGTGAGGCTATAGCCGTCTCATATCCGAGCTTTTTTGAGCATATAAGCTCGCTACAACAAAAGTAAATAAAATTAAAAAGAGGCTAAAATTGTATTTTAGCCTCTTTTTAAAATGATATGAATGTAGGAGAAAACAGTAGCTAATAGTAGTCTTATCAACGAGAGGGCTAAAGTAAAATAAAAAATCCCCCATCCATAAACGTAAGCGTTTACAAATGGAGGTTTAGCAAATAGCTAAAAAGTTGTATGGATAGGAGTGGAGAGAAACCATACGCTTATTTAATATTATATACAGTTAAGGTTTAATGTCAATAGAAAAAAATGAAAATTCTGAAATATAAAACGGGAAAGTGAGGATGAATTGTTCTCTTTTTTTACTTTCTTTCATAGCTTGTCTAATAAGTACGAATTAAGAAAGGGACAATGAAGCGAAGTAGGAGGAAAAGTGATGTACTTATTAGACAGAGCGACAAAAATCGATGAAGAGATCAATACGCTACGTTCCTATTTAATTGAGGATGGTAAAATTAACTATGTCACTACTTCTTTTGACAAATGGAATAAACAACGAGTGGCGATGACGGGAACCATTATGACAAATGGAAGAATTATGTTTGACGACAAATTGATAACATGCACAAATTTTCAAATGTTTCAAGAAAGACAAAGTTATTTAATTTCAAAAGGGTGTACGGGGGTGGCCGTTGCGCCGCGTGTTCAATATGAACGAGAAATTGAAGGTGTATTTAAGCGTGCTAAGCATGCGATGGCAAGTAGTACGTTAGATTTCCTGATTGGAATTACGCTGCCGTTAGCAATGGTACGCCCCAGTGTTATACGCTTGTGCCAAAATCTAAAGGTACCCTTTGTACGAATCGAGATTCACTCGTTTCAAGAACTGAAGACACTAGCTTGGACACATATTTCGCAAACGTTGCTAACATATCCAACCGTACTAATTCCTGTAATTGCGTCAGCTTCAATAAGGTTTGAGCTTGCTTTACTGAGAGAATGGATGGCTTACTGCGAGAATTTTCAGATTCATACGACAGGACCGATTGAACCCCTTGATCGTTGGATAAAACCTTTTTTACAAATGGTTGGATTGTATCCGGAAAAAGGCACGTTACTTGTTGGAAGTGATGCTGACTACCTTTTATTCCATGAAGATCGAGATTATGAATTGTATTCTTTGAACGAAAAAGTTGCAACTAAAGATAGGATTGTTTATTATGATGAGAAAGATCCGATTTTGGTCGTCGTAAAAGGAGAAATCATAAAAACATATGATACAATTACATTGAAGCCAGGATTTGGACGTTTAATTGAAGTGAAAAGACCAGGAAGGTTTTTGTCTTTATCAAAAGTTGGAGAAGGCGAAAATCAGAAGCAGAGTTATATGTAACTTAAAACTCGCGTACAAATTGCCGTCATTCAATGGAATGATGGTTTCTTCTTGTGTTCTAGAAAGGGTATCATAGAAAAAGTGTCGAAGAAGAAGATGTACGAGTTGGTTTTTTCTAGATAATGGAGGAGTATGGAAATGAATGTAATTCAAAAAGCAATACAAAACATTGAGACGGGTAAGGTAGAACAGGGGTTAAACGAATTAGCTCGACATGAAAAAGGGGCAGACCATCAAGTGAAATTTGACATTGCTGAAATCTATCAAGAACTAGGACATATAGAAAAAGCGAAAAAAATTGTTGATGAGTTGCTCATACTATATCCAGATGAAGGAAGCTTGTATGCTTTTGCTGCAGAATTATTAATCGATATGGACAAAGAAGATGAGGCAATTGAACTGTTACTAGAAATTAAGGAAGACGATCCCACATTTGTACAGGCCCAAGTTCTTCTTGCCGATTTATATCAAATGCAATCGCTTGACGAAGTAGCAGAACAAAAATTGTTACTTGCACAGATGAAAGCTCCAAATGAAGTGATTATTTCATACGGTCTTGGGGAATTTTATTTAGAGCGTGGAGATTACATAAAAAGCATTCCACATTTAAAGAAAGCTGTCCATTCAGGTGAACATATCCCAAATGTTCATTTAGGATTGCTATTGGCAGAAGCTTATAGTGCCACTGGTCAATTTGAAGATGCACTTGAATATTATCGAGAAGGGATAAAGGAGAATTTTGACCCAAATGCTTTATTTGGTTATGGTTTTACGGCGTATCAAATGGGAGACATGGTCCTTGCGATTGAGCAACTTGAGGCATTAATGACACTTGATCCTGATTATTCAAGCTTGTATACGTATTTAGCTAAAGCATATGAGGCTGAAGGAAGGTCAGATGATGCAATTGAAACATTAGAAAAAGGAATGAAGGTAGATGAGTATAACGAATCATTATATGTTCATGCAGGTAAGCTCAGTTTTAAACGTCAAAAGCCAACAGAGGGAGAGGGGTTTCTTAGAAAAGTCATTGCGTTAAATCCATCAAATGTCGAAGCGGTTCAAACGTTAGCAGCCTATCTAAAACATACTGAATCATTCGAAGAGTTGCTAGAGTTAATGGAGCATATGCGTGACTACGGTGAAGAGGACACATTGTATACGTGGTATGAGGCGACCGCATTAAAAGAAGATGATGATTATGACAAAGCATTTAAACGATACAAAGAAATTGAAAAAACATACGTTGAAGATGTTGATTTTCTAGAAGAATACGGCTATTTTTTACTTGAATATGGAAGGAGAGAAGAAGCACAACGAAAATTTGAAAAAATAGTAGAACTACATCCAGAAAGAGCAGATATAGTTGAACTGCTTCAAAATATAAATTGATTTATATTTTGAAAAAGGAAAATTAATAAATTATAGCGAATACTAACATTATACAATCTATTCGATGAATAGCCATGAAATAAGAAAATCTTAAGGAGGAGTGAGGCATGGGCAACATCATTCCAGTTGTAGATAAGAAAGAATTTCTTAAAAATTTTTTGCAACAGTTTGAATTAAAACGCCGGGAATGTGCTTGGTTATTGAACTATTTAATGAGTGATAATGAGCTTATGGAACGAGTTCATTTTGTTGAACAGGCAGCACATACTCCGAAAGCGCTAATTATCTCAGCGAAGGGAGTCGATAGTATTCCGTTCTCCTTTCATAAAGAAAAGCACATAACAACTGATGCAGAAAAAGCATTTCATGATATTCGTTTAAACCAAACCGAAGACATTTATATTGAACTACATTTTTCAGGGCAAAGACAGTATCCACCATACTTAGTTGTTCTTGAAGAGAACCCTCACGTCCCAGAAAACATTGAGCTTACTGTTGCTTTTCAAAAAGAATCGGAAATTGTTCTTGATCGTTCTCTTAGATCGTTTAAAAAAGAACGACTATTAAATGAAATTGATATCGCATTGGATGAGCAAAATAAGGAGCTTTTTAATGAATTAGTCGAGCAGTTACAGCGGTTAGATGAAAGGTGAAAATGACTATGGGTGACTCTTATTTATGGCTTGCTACTAGAATCTGATTTAAGGTGAGACGTATACCCTTGATAGAGGAAGCTAACTAGTAGATTGGTATAAAGCGGTCATCCTTTGTTTTGTGCCTTTACGTTCATTCGCGTTTAAGATAAAACTTGAGATTGTGATTTAGGAGAAGGTGTATATATGAAATGGCAAGCTAGTGAAATGGATACGTATTTACAAGCAAAGGAATATGTTGACACGGCTATTATTCCGCTTATCCCTTTATCGTGGCAAAAGGAAGTAAAGTCAACGGTAGCAATGGGTGAATTTATCTCTATTATTGCTTTAGAAGTAGAAAAACAATTTCATGGACGAGTTGTTCAATTTCCGCCCTTTACCTATTTGAGAGTAGAAGATTCTTCAACGCGTATTAGTCGAATTCAAAGTTGGCAAGAAGAATTAAGGGCTGGTGGAATTTCCCATGTTGTTTATTTAACATCAGACGGGGAGTGGAAGTCTGTGGAAGGTCAATTAGACGGGATGTTACTTTGGCTCCCAACAATCCCACTTGAAAATATAGAAGCGAGCTATAAGCGTGATGTGATTGCTGATCAATTAAAGCAACTGATTCCAATCATGACCAATAAATGGCAGGGTAGGTAATCCCAGTAGATCATAGTAAGTAGCCTGCTTTTACAATTGAAGTCAATGGCTTCTTTCAAGTTCTTATACTTGAGGAAGCTTTTTCTTATTTGTTTCAAACAATGATGCTTCGTTTTTTTAGGTGGCATGATGTAGGGGGGGATTTTTGTCTGGATTTTGATTACAAGTGTGAATCTGTTATTATAGTCAATGATCTATTTATCAGATGACCTATGAAATATGCCGAATTTGTGCCAGAATGCGGAAATTGTTGCTTATTACTTCGTGTTATATTATCATGGGTATGTCCTAGTATAATAAAGTGTTTATCTTATGCCCATTTTTGGGTTTACCTTATTGTGTAAGGGGGGGAAAACGAGTGAGTGAAAAAGACCACAGAGTTTCACGACGACAATTTTTAACATACACACTTACAGGTGTTGGTGGCTTTATGGCAGCAGGTATGTTAATGCCAATGGCTCGATTTGCACTTGATCCTGCTCTAAAGGCTGGTGCGGAATCAGACCTAAGATATGTATGTGATGTGGCAGAATTAACGGAAGAGCCACAAAAGTTCAGATTTTCATTTGAACAGGTTGATGCATGGTACGAATCAGAAGTGACTCGTGAAGCGTACATTTATATGCGCGATGATACAGTAACGGCTTTATCACCGACATGTACGCATCTAGGTTGTACGGTTGCGTATGGAACGCAAGAAGACCATCCAGAACGATTCTTCTGTCCATGCCATTTTGGAATGTTTGATAGTTCCGGAATTAATATTCCAGGAACACCTCCACAACGTCCATTAGACGTCTATGATGTCGTAGTGGAAGATGGAAAAGTTTACTTAGGTCAAATTAATCAGCGAACATAAGGAGGGGCGTAATCGATGCTTCAAAAAATTTACGACTACGTTGATGAGCGTCTCGATATTACGCCAATGTGGCGCGATATTGCCGATCACGAAGTACCAGAGCATGTTAATCCGGCTCACCACTTCTCTGCGTTCGTGTACTGTTTTGGAGGTTTAACATTCTTTATTACAGTGATTCAGATTTTATCTGGAATGTTCTTGACGATGTATTACGTACCAGATATTGTCAACGCTTATCAATCAGTAGCATACTTACAAAATGAAGTCGCTTTCGGTGTAATCGTACGTGGTATGCATCATTGGGGCGCAAGTTTAGTTATTGTTATGATGTTTTTGCACACATTACGTGTCTTCTTTACGGGATCGTACAAGAAGCCTCGTGAATTAAACTGGGTAGTTGGTGTCCTTATTTTCTTTGTTATGCTTGCATTAGGAGTAACGGGTTACTTATTACCTTGGGATATGAAGGCATACTTCGCAACAGCGGTTGTACTTCAAATTGCTGAAAGTGTACCGATTGTTGGTGGATTCACAAAGACGTTGCTTGCTGGTGGAGATATTATCGGTGCAGCGACTCTAGCTCGTTTCTTTGCGATCCATGTATTCTTCTTGCCTGCAGCATTACTAGGCTTAATGGCGGCTCACTTCTACATGATCCGCAAACAAGGTATTTCTGGACCGTTGTAAAATGAAACTCTAAATGACTCAAACAAATGAAAAAAGGAGGGAACGAGATGGAACGTGGTAAAGGGATGAAGTTTGTTGGCGACTCTCGTGTCAAGGCAAACAATCGAAAACCTAACATTCCAAAAGATTACTCGGAATATCCAGGTAAGACAGAAGCGTTCTGGCCGAACTTCCTCTTAAAAGAGTGGATGGTTGGTGCGGTATTTTTAATGGGGTACCTCCTTATTACGGTTGCTCATCCGGCACCGCTTGAGCGTATGGCTGATCCTACTGACGCTGGATATATTCCATTACCTGACTGGTACTTTTTATTTTTGTATCAGTTACTAAAATATCAATATGCTTCTGGTGACTTTAACGTCATTGGTACAATTGTTATGCCTGGACTTGCTTTTGGAGCACTCTTGTTAGCTCCTTGGTTAGATACGGGTAAAGAACGTCGCCCATTAAGACGTCCGATCGCAACAAGCATGATGATGCTTGGATTTATTTCTGTGTTCTACCTAACTTGGGAATCGGTTGATCAACATGATTGGGAAGCAGCTGCTGAACAAGGTGCGATTGTTGAAGAAGGAGACATTGATACGGAAGCACAAGGGTATGAGATTTATTCAGCTCAAGCTTCGTGTATCGGATGTCACGGTGATACAATGACAGGTGGAGCTGGTGGTCCTTCATTGCTTGAAACAGAAAAAGATGCTGAGGAAGTAATGAACACAATTATAAATGGTCAAGGGGCAATGCCTGCTGACTTATTTGATGGCTCAGACGAGGAGCTTGAAATTCTTGCTGAGTATATTGCTGCTCATGGCCAACCTGAAGAAGAATAAAAGAAAAAGCTGACTGTTATGGTCAGCTTTTTTCGTATCAATTCATATAAACTAAAACAATACATAACAAAAGGTAGGAATGATGATGGTAAAACGTTTGCTCTTACTGTTTGGGCACAAGTGGATGATCATTTTTTTATTACTCGTTAATATTCCAGGAACTATATATGGATACATATGGTATCGGGATCAATTGGCTATAACGCCAATCCAATTTTTGATTTTTGTTCCTGATAGTCCGACAGCAAGTCTGTTCTTCGTCTTCGTATTGCTGGCTTTTTTAATGCGACGAAATTGGCCATTAATTGAGGCGTTAGCGGCTATCACACTAATTAAATACGGGATCTGGGCGGTTGTCATGAATGTAGCTGCTGGTTGGGCAGGGGACACACTAAATTGGAAAAATTACATGTTGGTTTTTTCACACGCAGGTATGGCCTTACAAGCTGTGCTATATGCACCTTATTTCAGAATAAAACGATGGCACTTACTAATTGCTGCTGTGTGGACTATTCATAATGATATAATTGATTATGTTTTTATGATGCATCCATGGGTTTCAGGACGATTAATGAGTGATATTGATATGATTGGTTATTTCACTTTTTGGCTTAGTGTCTTCTCAATTGCAGTTGTTTATTTAGTAGGAGTAAGAAAAAATCGTTTTGAATTAGAAATTCAATGACAGTTTGTCTCTGTTTCTTGGTCTACTCTTGTCCATCCGTTCATAGGATGTTATGAGAAGAAGGAGGGACAAACATGCGTCAAATAATCATGGTAATGGTAGCCGTAATCGTTTTAAGCTTTCCGATGAGTATCCAAGCAGATGAAACGACATCGCTACATACATGGAAAGAATTAAATCACACTTCCGACCAAATCCTTCAGTTAGTCAAACAAGAAAAATTTGAAGAAGCTAAGCAATTGTTGGATTATTTTTCTGTTATGTTTTTAGAGGTTGATTTCCAGGAAGAGAAAATTACAATGAGCTCATTACGAACTGTAACAGGATCATTTGAACATGCAGTTGAGGCTGTTACAGCTATAGATATGCCATTCGATCAACGTATTTATAACGTAACAGCTTTTCGCCTTGCTGTTGATGCCTTGTCCAGTGAACATCACCCACTTTGGCTACACACTGAAAAATCAGTAATGAATTCATTAGCTAATATGAAGATTACAATTGTTGCAGAAGATTCTCAAGGCTTTCAACACCGCTTTAATGAATTTTTGCGCCACTATGACATGATTAGACCTGCTTTATTTATCGATATTGAGCCACAACATTTACAAAAAATTGATTCTCAAATTACCTATCTAGAAAGATTGAGATCTGGGAATGTAGATAAAGATAAGGTTACGCCACATCTTGAAGTGATGGAAACGGAATGGACAAATCTATATAGTAGGGAAAAAGAAGACAGCGCTGATCCTTCTCTTTGGTGGGTCATGTTTACAATTGGTGGGATGATCACAATGTCTTTATCCTATGTAGGTTATAAAAAATACAAGGCTGAAAAACAAAAGGTTCGTGGGAAAGAGTAATGTGACAAAAATGTGAGAAGTAGCTGAACCCACTGTAATCATAGTGTTTTTGTTTGACTTTGTTTGATGTTCAATTTAAAATGTTAAGTAAGAACTAACAACAGAGGTGGTACAATCAATGGGTTTTATCGTTTATTTTATTCTCCTTCTTATCATTCCAGTTTGGGCACAGATGAGAGTAAAGGGCGCTTACAAAAAGTACTCACAAGTCCATGCTTCATCAGGTATGACAGGTGCGCAAGTTGCTAGGAAAATCCTAGATGATAACGGCTTGTATGACGTTCAAGTCGAGGAGACTCGTGGTACATTAACTGACCACTATGATCCGCGTTCAAAAGTAGTTCGTTTGTCAACAGATAATTATTATGGAACGTCTGTTGCTGGTGCTGCTGTTGCGGCGCATGAGGTTGGACACGCCATGCAAGATGCAGAGGATTATGCATTTTTGCGCATTCGTCATTCACTCGTTCCAGTTGCCAGCTTCGGTTCAAATGTTTCATTCTTTTTAATCTTAGCTGGGATATTAATGCAAGCTTCGGGCTTCATATTGCTGGGGATTTTTGCCATGGCAGCTGCTGTTTTGTTTCAAGTTGTTACATTACCAGTTGAATTTAATGCCTCAAGTCGAGCAATGGAGCAGATTGTTTCAACGGGAGTTATTCGTAATGATGAAGAGCGCGATACACGTAAAGTGTTAAATGCTGCTGCATTAACATACGTTGCTGGTGCACTGGTTGCTTTACTTGAACTTGCTCGCTTTATTTTTATATATCTTGGAATGAGCAATGACGATTAATAAGCTTGGAGCCATTCGCTCCAAGCTTATTTTCCTTTTGAACTACAGCGGAGGGTCGGTGTCTACCATTAAATCAATTTCTTACATATGTAAAGGTTTTTTGTTTTCATCCAGCGTGAATCCCTCGCCAATAACATCTTGAACATCGTTTACCGTTACAAAAGCATGAGGATCAATGCGTTCGACTAATGTTTTTAAGCGGATTAGTTCATTTCGGCCGACAACGCAATAGAGGATCTCTTTATCCGTTTTAGTAAAGCTCCCCTTTCCTTTTAAAATGGTTGCTCCTCTATTCATTTCTTTCAAGATTGCATCTGCTATTTCTGGCACTTTATCTGAGATAATGTGAGAAGCTTTTGCAGAATAAGCACCTTGTTGAATAAAATCTATTACTTTTGCTGCAATAAAAACAGCAAGCAGTGTATACATTGCTTCTCGGTAATTTAAATAAATAAGTGATGTTGCAATAACTAGGGCATCGAACATAAACATGGTCTTCCCCATACTCCAACCAAGATAGTTAAAGCCTAGCTTTGCGATAATATCGACCCCGCCTGTCGTTCCGCCGTATCGAAAAACAATTCCCAGTCCGACACCGATAAAAGCACCAGCAAATAATGCTGCAAGCGTCATGTCGTCATGAAGAGGGATGCTTACAAATGGATAACGTTGAAAGATCTCAAGGAAAATAGATACTCCTATTGTTCCGATAATGGTATAAACAAACGTGACTTTTCCTAGTATTTTCCATCCGATAAAAAAGAGAGGGATGTTTAGTACGAGGTTAGAAATAGCAGGGTTAATGAAAAATATAAAGTAAAGAATAAGCGTAATTCCAGTAAAGCCACCATCCGCTAAATTATTCTCCATATTAAAGTAAACGAGTCCAAAAGAAAGAATAGCAGATCCAAGTAAAATAAAAAGAATATTTTTCAAGCGCACCTTATAAGCCATATAGTCCTCCTTATGATAAAATACAAGTGACATGCATTGGGGATATCATACCTATTTAAGACGTAGTTAAATGATGGAATCGTTTTAGTGTTTTAACAACTAGAAGCACAGTCATTATCTCTTTTTGGGGACAAGCTCTATTATATAGAAAGAGATATTTAACGGCAAATGTAGTTTTATTGTTTGTCAAAATGCGAACATTTCGCTAACATGGATTTGGTAAGGATGTGAGGTGAGCCAAGTGAGTGAGAAATCAATGAAACAAATGCAAGGAGAAGTTGATCAATATATAGGACAATTTAAAGAAGGATATTTCAGTCCTTTAGCGATGCTTGCAAGAATGAGTGAAGAAGTGGGAGAATTAGCTCGAGAGGTAAATCACTTCTATGGAGAAAAACCGAAAAAATCAAGTGAAGAAGATCGAACGATGGAGCAAGAAATGGGAGATATTCTATTTGTATTAATTTGTTTCGCGAATTCATTGGAAATTGATTTAGAAGAGGCGTTTGACCTAGTTATGGAGAAATTCAATTCCAGAGACAAGGATCGCTGGACAAGAATAAGAGAAGAAGGTGTATTGGATGAGTAAAGTGAAAATAGTTGTCGCTGGACCGCGTGGAAATATGGGAAAAGAAGCCGTGAAAATGGTAACAGGAACAGAAGAATTTCAGCTTGTAGCTGTTGTAGATTCAAAACATGAAGGAAAAAACCTTAGCGAAATAGATGGTTTTCATGGAATTGAAGCTACCATTTATACAGATATACATAAATGCTTTGAAGAGCAAGAGGTAGATGTGTTAATTGACTTAACGGCACCTGCATATGGACGAAAGCATATGGAAGCAGCTTTTGCAAATAGTGTTCGCCCTGTTGTGGGGACAACTGGATTTACAGAAGAAGATATTGATGAACTTCGAGCAATGGCAGAAGAAAAAGGACTTGGAGCAATTATAGCGCCAAACTTTGCTATTGGCGCTATTTTGATGATGAAATTTTCACAAATGGCGGCGAAGTATTTACCAGATGTAGAAATTATTGAACGTCATCATGATCGTAAGTTAGATGCTCCATCTGGGACAGCAGTTAAAACAGCACAGCTTATTTCTGAAGTGCGAGCTGCAAGATCACAAGGGCATCCAAATGAAACAGAAGAAATGAAAGGTGCACGTGGAGCCGATCATGAAGGTATGAGAATTCATAGTGTTCGTCTGCCTGGCCTTGTTGCTCATCAAGAAGTGATATTTGGGGGAGTTGGCCAAACGTTAACGATCCGCCATGACTCGATCGACAGAACATCCTTTATGCCTGGCGTGAAACTTGCTGTTGAGTCTGTCCTTCGCATCGATACATTAGTATATGGTCTAGAACATATTATCGAATAAAAAACGTTTGAATAATGAAAAAAACTCAAGGGTGTGACCTCTTAAGTCACAATTAGTATGAACTATGTTTTGGAAATTGCTAAATCATTATTATTAATAGTACCTATTTGGGGTCTGCCCCCTTAAACCGTCACTATAAAGGAGAGAAAAACCGGATGAGAATAGCTCTAATCGCCCATGATAAGAAAAAAAATGAAATGGTTCAATTTGCCATTGCATATGAAACGATTTTAGCAAATCACGATTTATATGGAACGGGCACGACAGGCACTCGTGTGATGGAAGCAACTAATTTATTGGTTACACGATTTAAATCAGGACCTCTAGGGGGGGACCAACAAATTGGAGCACTTGTTGCTGAAAATAAATTTGATTTAATCTTATTTTTCCGTGATCCACTGACAGCGCAGCCGCATGAGCCTGATGTCACTGCTTTAATTCGCCTGTGCGACGTTCGAAATGTGCCACTTGCCACAAATATTGGAACAGCTGAAGTGTTAATTAAAGGTTTAGAACGTGGAGATTTTTCATGGCGAGAGGCTGACAAGGATGAACACAATGAATAGGTTGGATATTCTTGCTTTTGGCGCCCATCCCGATGATGTTGAAATCGGGATGGGCGCCACATTAGCAAAATATGTAGAAGCGGGATATCGTGTAGGGATCTGTGATTTAACAAAAGCTGAGTTATCTTCAAACGGGACAGTTGAAATAAGACAAAAAGAGGCAAAGCGTGCTGGAGAGATTTTAGGTCTTAAGATACGTATCCAACTAACACTCCCTGATAGAGGGTTGAAAACTATCACGGATGATCAACTTGCAGAGGTCGTTTCAATAATTAGGAAGTATAAACCAGCTGCCGTCTTTGCTCCTTTTCATGTTGATCGTCATCCTGATCATGGTGCATGTACTGATATTGTTAAGGAAGCTTTTTTTAATGCCGGTATTAAGCGCTATCAATGTGCTGATCATTTACATGCTTTCCGCCCAGATGACTTATATTTCTATTTCATTAATGGGTACGAACACCCTGATTTTGTCATTGATGTTACTAATTTTATCGAAAACAAGAAACAGGCGCTCTTGGCCTATGAAAGTCAGTTTGTGAAAACATCTGATTCGGTCGATACGCCATTAACAAATGATTACATATCTGTCGTAGAATCAAGAGAACGCTTATTTGGGAAAGAAGTGGGAGTGACATATGCAGAAGGGTTTAAGACGATGAAACCACTAGTTGTTTCAAACTTGTTCGCAGGAGGTGAGCGTGATAGATGAAATTGAAAATTGGAATCAGTTGTTACCCAACTGTTGGTGGATCAGGTGTTATTGCAACAGAACTAGGGAAATTACTTGCTGAACGAGGTCATGAAGTTCATTTTATTACTTCAAATGTGCCGTTTCGCCTTGATCGTGTTTACCCAAATATTTATTATCATGAGGTCGAAGTAAATCAATATTCCGTTTTTCAGTATCCCCCTTATGATCTAACACTTGCTAGTAAGATGGCGGAAGTAGCTAAGCGACAAAAGTTAGATCTAATTCATGTTCATTATGCTGTACCACATGCGATTTGTGCCATTTTAGCTAAGCAAATGCTTCAGAGTGATCTGAAGATTATTACAACTCTTCACGGTACGGATATTACTGTTTTAGGCTATGACCGATCCTTAAAAGATATTATTAAGTTTGGCATCGAACAATCAGACATGGTTACAGCCGTTTCAAACGACTTAGTGTTGCAAACTCGTGAGCTTGTACCAACAGAAAAATCAATCGAGACGGTTTATAATTTTATAGATGAACGAGTGTATATGAAACGAGAAGTGGAAGAGTTGAAAAAACATTATCACATTGCCGAAGATGAACGGGTCTTGATTCATATATCGAACTTTCGCCCTGTAAAAAGAGTTACTGATGTCGTTCGAAGTTTCGCAATGATTACAGAAAAGGTAAAATCTAAGCTATTATTAATAGGAAATGGACCGGAATTAGCTTTAGTTAGACAGCTAGTTAAGCAATTAGAAATCGAGGATAAAGTATTGTTTTTAGGAAACCAAAAGCATATTGCTGAGTTACTTTCTATGAGTGATCTCATGCTTCTATTAAGCGAAAAAGAGAGTTTTGGGCTTGTTGCGTTAGAAGCAATGGCTTGCGGCGTTCCGGTAATTGGTACACGCGCAGGAGGGGTACCAGAAGTTGTAGTAGATGGAGTAACTGGTTACTTATGCGATGTTGGAGATGTAGGCTGTGTTGCTAGTAAGGCAATTGAACTTTTAAAGGATGATGCGTGTCATGAAGCATTTTCTAAGCGCGGAATGGATCGAGTCAAGTCCGTATTTCATTCTCACTTAATTGTTTCGCAGTATGAGAATTTGTATCAACAAGTTATGCAAAACCGCTAACGAATAGAAATGAGGAAGAAGTTGTGACAAGCTCATGGATGGAAGCAAAAAAAGTTACACATACACTTAAAAAAAAAGGTTACGAGTCCTATATCGTTGGTGGTGCAGTCCGTGATTTACTTCTAAAGCGAGATATAGCCGATGTTGATATTGTAACATCAGCTACACCAGAGGAAGTAGCTGCTATTTTTTTAAAGACGTTCACGATGAACAATCAACACGAAACGGTTATAGTTCGCCTAAATCAGTGGCAGTTTGAAGTGACAACGATTAGAGGTGCCACACTTGAAGAAGATCTTCATCGCCGTGATTTAACGATTAATAGTTTGGCTTTGGATGATGAAGGGAACCTAATTGATTTAGTGAATGGAGAAATAGATGTATACGCTAAAAGATTAAGATCGATTCATCCACAAGAGCGAATGGTTGAGGATCCATTACGAATGTTACGAGTTGCTCGGTTTGTAAGTGAGTTAGGTTTTGATGTGGATGGGGAACTTAGTGACACGCTTGTCCGAAAAAAACACTTGTTGAAAGATGTAGCAATCGAGCGAATTACCAAAGAATGGATCAAATTACTAAAGGGAGAACATCGAAATACAGCCATCATCTTACTGTTTGAAACAGGAATGTATGAAGAACTTCCAGGTCTTTCACTGAACAAGAGTATGTTGGAACAACTAGCGGATGTGGGAGCGTTAAAGAATGAATCTGAGACGATATGCTGGGCTATTTATTGTTTATGTTTAGGTGCTAACGATGAAACACCAATAAAGCAATTATTGCTCTCAAAGGAACGCTTACGAGATGTTAGTTCTAGACTGTACTATTACAATAATAGAAAAGAACGTGAATGGAATTCATTAGATCTTTACCAAGCTTCCATTCATGTTGCGATAGATGTTGAAAAAATTCGTTCATTATCAAAAAAGAAAATACTACCATTTCAAGAATTGAAGTTGATGTGGGAAGCGCTATCGATACATAATCGATCAGAGCTTGCTGTAACTGGTCGAGATTTGTTATGTGTTTTTCAAAGAGAACAAGGTCCATGGGTAAAAGAAGTTCTTTCTTTAGCTGAAAGACTTGTCGTAACCGAGCAATGTACGAATGATAAACGTGCTATTCTAGACGCTTTAGAAAAAAGGAGGGATGAGCTGTGAAAGAAAAGCTTCTTAGAGTATTTGCAGAGCATCCAGGGCAATTTGTATCAGGGGAAATGATTAGTCGGCAGCTAGGTTGTTCAAGAACAGCCATTTGGAAACATATTGATGAACTAAGAAAAAATGGATATGAGCTTGAATCTGCACCTAGAAAAGGGTATCGACTAGTCAGAAAAGGAGATGGGATCAAACCTCATGAAGTAAAAGTTGCTTTACAGACGACACGCTTAGGTCGAGACATTACGTACCTTGATGCTACTGAGTCAACTCAGATTGTTGCACATAAATTAGCACAAGATGGTATAGGGGAAGGTCATCTTGTGCTTGCAAATGAACAGACAAAAGGAAAAGGTCGACTTGGACGAAAATGGTTCTCAAAACAAGGAACGAGTGTTTCAATGAGTTTGATTCTCAGGCCAGATCTTGCGCCGCAAAAAACACCACAGCTTACATTATTGACTGCGGTAGCAGTTGTACGAGCATTGAAAAATCAAACAGGAATAAATTGTGCAATTAAATGGCCAAATGATGTTTTGGTTAATGGGAAAAAGCTTGTTGGGATTTTAACAGAAATGCAAGCCGATCCAGATAGAGTGCATTCAATTATTATTGGAATTGGAATCAATGTTAACCAACGAATGGAAGATCTTGATCCTGATATTCAAGATTTAGCAACATCATTAGCAATTGAAAGTGGTAATTCTTTTGAACGAGCTCTCATCGTAGCGGCGATAGTAAATGAGTTTGAGACATTATATGATCATTATCTTACTAATGGATTTGAGGCGGTTAAAACCCTTTGGGAGATGTATTCGATTAGTGTAGGAACTTACATCTTTGCACGGACTATGCGTGAAGTACTGTATGGCTATGCAAAAGGAATTACAGATGAAGGCGTTTTGCTTTTAGAAGACGAGCAAGGAAAAGTTCATCAAATTTACTCAGCTGATATTGAAATTGCTTCCCAACGATAAAGAAAATTGTTATACTTTTGGGGAATGGGCGGTATCCTTCGGAACTGCACCGATTTATCCATTTAATAGCGGATCTGCCTTGATCCAATTTAGGACTAGGACAGAGGGGTTCATAATATTGACGTCAATTAACTACTTCGCTAGAAGCGAATGGTTTTAGTGTGTGCCACTTGTTGGCTAGGAATGATCTGACCCCTGATAAACGAGGCACAACATAATGTGTTTTGCAAAGGGATCAGATCTTTTTTTAATCTGACGTTTATGAGGCCCTCCTTTAAAAAAGGAGGAAGAAAAATGAAAACAACAGCTAGTTTTATGAATATGAAGAAGTCAAAAGAGAAAATTACGATGATGACAGCCTATGATGCTCCTGCGGCAAGGCTTGTTGAAGATGCAGGAATGGATATGATTCTCGTTGGGGATTCTCTTGGCATGGTTGTACTTGGATATGATTCGACAGTACCTGTTACAATGGATGATATGGTACTCCATTCGAAAGCGGCGCGCAGAGGAGCGAAGAATACGTTTATAGTTGCAGATATGCCTTTTTTAACGTATCATTCTAGCCTTGAAGAAACGTTCAATCATGCAAGGCGTTTGTTGCAAGAAGGGGGAGCCAATGCGGTGAAGCTTGAGGGCGCAAAAGAGGTAATTGAAACAGTGGCTAAGCTAACGACAGCTGGAGTTCCAGTTATGGGACACTTAGGTTTGACTCCGCAGTCTGTAGGAGTGTTAGGCGGATATCGAGTTCAAGGAAAAGATGCTCAATCAGCTAAAGAATTAGTTGCAGATGCAAAAGCATTAGAAAAAGCAGGAGCGTTTGCGATCGTCGTTGAATGTGTACCTGAACAAGTCGGGGCTATGCTCTCGGAAGCATGTGACATTCCGATTATCGGAATTGGTGCAGGTGTTGATACAGATGGACAAGTGCTTGTTTACCATGATGTGATAGAGTATGGGAGTGTACATGTACCGAAATTTGTTAAGAGCTATGCAACTGTTTCTCCTGTTATTCAAAAGGCCTTACAGACGTATGTACATGAAGTGAAAAATCGGCAATTTCCAGCAAAAGAACATTCTTTTACAATGAGTGAAGAGGCGCTCATGCAATTATATGGAGGCGTCAATTCGTGAAAATAGTAGAAACGATTCAAGAAGTAAGGCAAGAGATTGGAAGGGCAAGAAAAGTAGGTCAATCGGTTGGATTTATTCCTACAATGGGATTCTTGCATGAAGGACATGTAAGCTTGATCAAAGCAGCCAGAAAAAAACACGATATGATCATTGTTAGTATATTTGTTAATCCATTACAATTTGGACCAAATGAGGATTTAGAACGTTACCCAAGAGATTTTAAACGAGATGAACAAATTGCTAAAGAAGCGGGTACAGATCTGATTTTTTACCCGACTGTATCAGAAATGTATCCAGAAAAGATGCCAATGACCATTCAAGTTACAAAAGGTGTGGAAGTTCTTTGTGGGGCTAGCAGACCCGGTCATTTTGACGGAGTTGCAACCGTTGTAATGAAGTTGCTACAGATCGTTCAACCTGACGAGGCTTTTTTTGGTCAAAAGGACGCTCAACAATTGGCAGTTATTATAAATATGGTTGATGCCTTTAATATTCCCGTCGCGATTAACGCTTGTCCAACGATTCGTGAAGAGGATGGCTTGGCCAAAAGTTCAAGGAATGTTTATTTAACTGAGGAAGAACGTTTAGAAGCGCCATTTTTATATAAAACGTTAAAATATGGGGCTAACCTTATACATTCAGGGAACCACAACAGAACAAAGATCATAAAAGAACTGACCGAACGATTACAAATAGGGTCAGGAAAATTGGATTACATCGATGTTTTAAAGTATCCAAGTTTAGAACAGGCGGAGGAAATTAGCGGTCAGATCATCCTTGCTGTTGCTTATCACTATAAAAATGCACGCTTAATTGATAATTACATTGTTGAAGCGTAGGGGGAGAAACGTATGTATCGTACGATGATGAAAGCTAAAATTCACCGTGCTCGTGTCACAGAATCAAATTTAAATTATGTTGGTAGTATAACGATTGATGAAGATATAATGGATGCGGTTGACATAGTCGAAAATGAAAAAGTTCAAATTGTTAATAATAACAATGGAGCAAGGTTTGAAACATATGTTATTAAAGGGCCTAGAGGTAGCAATGTTTTTTGTTTAAATGGGGCAGCAGCGAGACTTGTTCATGAAGGGGATGTGATTATCGTCATTTCTTATGCATTGATAGCCGAAGAAAAAGTGAAAAATCACCATCCAAAAGTAGCAATTATGAACGAAGATAACCAAATTGTTGAAATGTTAGCCACAGAGCCAGCTTCTACCGTCTTATAATTCGCATATTCCCGTCCTCTTCGATAAACACTTTATGTATAAGCATCGAGAGGAGGGTTTTTTTTGAAAGAATGGTTATCATCTTGGAATACCATTTATGAGAAGATAGAAAAAAAATGGTCATTATTGTCACAGTCAGAACAAGCTAATGAATTAGCATATTTAGAAGAAACAGCAGGTATGCTTTTAGATAAATGGACAGAGTTAGATGAAAAAATTAATGAACTTAAGATTGATGATCATAGCACGGACCGAGTTGTTTCGTATCATTCTAAAGGAACAACCTATTATGAGTTAGACATGTTTGCGGAAGCGGCTCGTACACTAAAGATGGAAAGTTCAACTGGTGAAAAGGATGAATTGCGAAGACTCTATCTTGGATATGCATTCCTTTTTTCAGAACAGCTAGAAAAAGCAAAAGAGACCTTTTTGTACATTATTCAAGTGAGTTATTTTCCATATTTAAAACATTTTGCCCTTGTTGGGCTTGGCTGTGTTCAAACAAGGCAACAGCGGATAGAAGATGCGATTGTGTCTTTTCAAAATGCAAATCAACTTACGTCCACAAATGATGTCGTGTATAATTTAGGAATATGTTATTTTACTAATGAGGCATTTCATTTGGCGAAAGACTATTTTGCCTCTTATGTTGAACAAGAGCCAGAAGACGGAGAAGCATTATTTTATTTAGGGTGCTGTCAATGGGAGACTGGTGAACATGATGCGGCTTGGTCTTCATGGACGACAAGTATTCATTTATTAGATTCTAAAGAAGCATTGCTGTCATTAGCATATGTTTGTGAGTGGCATGGATTCCATCAGGCAGCCATTCATTGTTACAAACGAGTACAAGAAAAATATCTAGAATCTGTCAACGTATTGCATGGAATAGCCTGGAATTATGCACTATTAGATGACAAAGAAAATGCGCTTAAAGCGTTTCGTGAAGCATTATTCCTAGACCCAAACAATGCAAATGTCTGTTTTTCACTCAATTGGCTTCGTCAAGGTTGGCCAGAGGTAAGTGAATGGACAACTAGTTGAATTAGGGGTTTTGAGTGATTGAGGTGGAAGTATGAAAGAACGTTATATAGTGGTTGATGTTGAAACAACGGGGCACTCAGTCACAAAGGGTGATCGAATTATTCAAATCGGAGCGGTTGTGATCGAGGATGAAGAAATAGTAGAAACGTTCGCTACTTTTGTCAACCCTGACCAAACCATTCCTCCATTTATAGAGGAATTAACGGGCATTTCTGATGAAATCGTAGCAAATGCCCCGTCTTTTCATGAGATTATCCCTGAATTATTACCTCTGTTTGAACAGAGTACGTTTGTTGCACATAATGTTGATTTTGATTTAACTTTTTTGAGAAATCAAATTGAGGTAGAAGGTTATACGTTTCCTTCCCTTCCAGTATTTGATACGGTGGAGCTTTCAAGGATATTGTTGCCACAACAAGAAAGTTATAAGCTCGGGCAATTAGCAGAGCAATTAGGGTACTCTCATGATCGCCCACATCAAGCGGATAGTGATGCTGAAGTAACAGCAACTCTTTTTATGACTTTACTACATAAACTTAAAACTTTACCGGTTTTGACTCTTCAACAATTGGTACCTTTATCAAGAAAGTTTAAAAGTGATTTAAAGCAAATGTTAGAAGCTTTTATACAAGAAAAGCTTTCTTATGGTAATAAAGACGCCAAACAATATGATTGTTATCGTCAAATTGCAATCAAAAAAGTGACAGAGGATATAGACGTTCAATCGGATTCTGTTACGTTTTCGGAATATACCGAAATGCTATTTGCTAAAGAAGGAAAAATGGAAAATGCATTCAGCCAATATGAATTAAGGCAAGGTCAGCAGCAAATGATGAGAGAGGTGGATGAAGCGTTCCAACAAAATGTTCATAAATTCATTGAAGCAGGGACTGGGACAGGTAAATCGTTAGCTTATTTACTGCCAGCTGCTTTTTATGCACATGCACAACAGGAACCGGTTATTATTAGTACACAGACGATTCCACTTCAAGATCAGCTATTATCGCGTGACTTGCCATTACTTGATAAAATGTTGCCGTTTAAAGTAAAAGCTGCTCTTCTTAAAGGGAGAAGTCATTACTTATGCTTACGTAAATTTGAACAATCACTATTGAACATCCAAGACGACACTTATGATGTTTTATTAACAAAAGCTTTGTTGCTTATTTGGATAACTGAGACAGAACATGGCGATATAGAAGAATTGAACCTTCCATCAGGAGGTAGAGGGTTTTGGTATGAAGTGCAGAGTGATTCTGCTTCGGATTTAGGCCGGTATAGTCCTTGGTTTTCACGCTGTTATTATCATAGGGCTAGGAGAAGAGCACAAAATGCTGAACTTATTATTACCAATCATTCACTACTATGTACGGACCTCGTTCATGAGCAACGACTGTTGCCGGCTTATTCGCATGCTGTCATTGATGAAGCACATCATCTAGAAGAGACGGCAAGTGACCATTTAGGGGCTAAAATTGATTTTTTGACATTTTCTTATTTGTTTCAACGATTAGGAGTAAGTCAAGACGATGGAATGCTTGATCGCCTTAATAAACTTGTTAGTGGCTATCAAATAGTAGTACCAAAAGACAGTGGAGTGATGAATGATTTATTGCAACAGCTTAAAGAAGAGCTGGATGAACTTTTTCGAATGCTTCACGGGTATGTATTGCAAAAGAACCAGACTAGTTCTACTGACGTTGGACGGATTCGCTATCGCTATGAGAGTTATACAGAACAAAGCTCGAAATGGCAAGCCATTCTTGAATGTGCAATGCGTGTTCATATGCAAACAAAGGACTCCATCAGGTTACTTCGCGGGTGGCTGAAGCCATTCTCTGAAAAGAAAGAAGATATGATTTATAAAGATCGTGGATTTATCGCAGATGTAGAAAGTGTTGTTGAATCGTTCTATGAGCAAGAACAAATATTATATGAGATGTTGCTTGAGTTTGATCCAAATAATGTGTATTGGATCGAAGTAGAACCAAGAGGAGCAAAAAATGCAACCTTTCTATTTAGTAAGCCAATTGATGTGTCCGACTTACTTGCAGATTATTTTTTCACAAAGAAAAAAAGTATAGTTATGACATCAGCAACTCTATCCGTGAACGGTACGTTTCGTTACCAAGAAAAACGGTTAGGGTTGACAGATTTTGGAGTGGAGAAGTGCATTATTCCGTCACCATTTTCATATATGGAACAAGTCAAACTACTCTTACCGACGGATATACTTGCCATAAATGAAGTGTCAGATAAAGAGTTTGCAGAGGAAGTCTCTGTGAAGTTATGGAGAATGATGGAAGCATCAAGTGGAAAAATGCTTGTTCTCTTTACATCTTATGAAATGTTAAAGCAAGTGTATTACCATGTGAAAGATTTTAATGAATTTGGTTCGTTTCAATTAATTGGTCAAGGAGTCACAAGTGGTAGCAGGGCTAAGCTTATGAAAATGTTCAAACAAAGCAGCCAAGCCATTTTATTTGGCACGAGTAGTTTCTGGGAAGGAATCGATCTACCTGGGGATCAGTTGCGTATGCTTGTCATTGTTAGGCTTCCTTTTTCTCCTCCAGATCAGCCATTGCTTCAAGCTCAGTATGAGAAAGCAAAGGAAGACAAACGAAATCCGTTTATGGAGATTTCTTTACCACAAGCTATTATTCGATTTAAGCAAGGCTTTGGAAGGTTAATAAGGACGACGCATGATCGTGGGTGTGTGGTCATTTTAGACCGACGAATTTCAACGACTCGTTATGGGAAACAGTTTATACGATCTTTACCTGATGTACCTATACATGAAGGGAAGTTGGAAGACTTACTAGAACAATTTCAAGAGTATATGTAAAAAGGTAAGTACAGCTTCCTGTGAGCAAAACATTACGTTTAAGAACAATATAGTACGTAGCAAACCGACTACTATATTTTGGAGGGATCAGACGATATGCGTAAAGTTCTTTTTGGGCTTGTATGCTTAATTGTCATGAGTGTTACATTAGGTTTTGACGTTCGAATGGTTATAAATTCGAGTGATGAAGAAGCAGAGTTTGAATTAGATTTACAGCTCGAAGAAGAAGATGTCGGATTTGTTTTCTTAGATCTTCCCAATGGAGAAGCAACCTACCTAAAATTACCGAATAATGAATCTATTCTAATTGGAACGGGTGCGAAAGATTCAGCAGAGTCTTTGTTTTTACGGTTGAAAAAATTGAATGTCTCAACTATTGATACGATTATTTTACCGAGGTTCGAAAAAGAATATAGTGGAAACGTAGAAGATGTAATTTTGCAATTGCAAACGAAAACCATTGTTGTCCCCGGGCAAGGTCTTGACCAAGCGATTTCTCAATACCAAAAATTAGGCGTGGAAATTATTGGGTGGGATGAATCAGAACTAAAAGAGTTGGCCAGTCATGTATCTGTGTCGATCTTACCTGATGAATCTGCAATAATGCCAATGCTTACCTTTATCATTACAATACATGATACTCACCAGTTTTTTTTCGCCTCAGAGGCAAGTGAGAAACTTGAGTATGAATGGATAAAGAAAGGATTATCTCCTGTTTCTATTTTAAAGGTAGCTGAATTTGGAACAGATGAAGGGACTACACAACGCTTTTTAAATGAAATTGACCCACAAGTTGCCATTCTATTTGCAAAGCAAAACGGGGAAGTGAGCAGCCAGCTCTTAGAGAGATTACAAGAAACATGGATTGATACTTATCGGACAAAGCAAAATGGCTCAGTGATAGTAAAAGTGAACGAATTTGATTATGAAATTATTACCGTGCATTTTAAAGATTAGACGGAAGGTTTAGGGTTGATGGCAATTTGGCCAATGGTATAATATTCGTCTAAAAATGATAAAATGTTCTGCACGGGGCATCGTGCAGAACATCATTGAGGTGTGAGTAGGCAGTTTGATTATTGTTGAATTACTTAACGTATATGACGTATCATGTATATACGCATCTCAATCTTTATTACGATCTTTCTTAAAAATAGAGGGAAATAATGTTTGACGGATGGAAGTTGGAAATACTTGATGCCACTTAAGCCCGTCACGACGTAATAATGCTACATCTTCTTTTTCTTTTTGAAAACGTCTTGCAGTTGTATGAAGATGGTTAGACATTTGCACGCCCCCTTTCATCGGCGTACTTTTAGTATCACCACATTTGTTAGCGCTATGTTTAGCAAAACTTGTACACAAGGAATAACTTTAACCAATGGAGGAGAAAAAATGGAACAAAAAATGGTTGTATTATCGACAATAAAAGTGAAAAAGGCACCAGATACATATAAAATTGTTGATGCGCTTAATCGGACGTTGAAAGAAAAGGACTTATTGTTTGGCCTTGCATTAGATGAGAAAGATCAGGATACGATGGTTTTTACTATCTATCGCACGTAATTGGGGTTACTAATGAAAAAATGGATTTTTTGGGTGGTTATTATTTTTGTTGTACTAACAACAGGGCTAAGTGTTTACGGCTATCAAACGATACGAGAGCCTTTGAAAGATAATTACGAGCAGGCGGAGCGTTACGTATTAGGGCAATCTTTATTACATACCGTGTCCAATGGTACGTATTATCACGGTACAGATGCTTATTATGTATTTGAAGGAATCATGGACGAGGAAGAAGTGATTGTCTGGGTATCTGAAGAGTTTGACTCTCATCAAATTGCTAAGGTTAGCGATGGAATATCGGAAGGCGAAGCCATTTCGATAGTACAGAAACAAGATGAAATCAAACGTATCCAGTCTGTGAAATTAGGGATTGAGAGAGGTTTGCCTGTTTATGAAATCATTTATGTAAATAATGAAAACAGAAAAGGGTACTACTACGTTACGTTTGAAGACGGAACATTTATGAAAAGATATGTTCTGCGGACAGATTAAAGAATTGATACTTGAATGATCGCTTTCGACAATCTATAGTGTATAGTATATTACATGGGAGGGACAACACAAATGAAATTAGCTAAAAGAGTTTCTACATTAACACCATCTTCTACACTTGCTATTACAGCAAAAGCAAAAGAGCTCAAGGAACAAGGTCATGATGTCATTGGACTTGGAGCTGGAGAACCAGATTTTAATACGCCACAATACATAATTGACGCTGCTGTGCGTTCAATGGATGAAGGGCATACAAAATATACACCTTCTGCTGGATTACCTAAATTAAAAGAAGCCATTATTGGCAAATTTGAACGAGACCAACAAATTACATATACACCAGCTGAAATTCTTGTTGGCTCTGGTGCGAAGCATGTGCTTTATACACTGTTTCAAGCCATTTTAGACGAAGGTGATGAAGTGATTATTCCAACACCTTATTGGGTTAGTTACCCAGAGCAAGTAAAACTTGCAGATGGGGTTCCCGTTTATATTGAAGGCTTAGAAAGTAATGATTTTAAAGTAACCGCTGAGCAATTAGAGCAGGCAATTACTCCAAAGACAAAAGCATTTATTCTTAATTCACCAAGTAATCCTACAGGATCAATGTATTCAGACGAAGAGCTTCGTGAACTTGGAGATGTTTGTGTAAAACATAGTGTTTTAATTGTGTCAGATGAAATTTATGAAAAACTCGTTTATGACGGGGCATCACACACATCTGTTGCCGAGCTTTCAAAGGAATTAAAAGAACAAACTATCGTTGTAAATGGAGTGTCGAAGTCACACTCTATGACAGGTTGGAGAATAGGTTATGCAGCGGGGAATCAGGCAGTGATTAAAGCGATGACCAATCTTGCAAGCCATAGTACATCCAACCCAACAACGAATGCACAATATGGTACGATTGCTGCTTATACTGAGGATGACGGATCTGTAGAAACGATGAGACAGGCTTTTGAAGAACGCTTAAATGGAGTATTCGATAAGCTTGTGACTATTCCAGGTGTATCGTGCGTTAAACCAAAAGGGGCTTTCTACCTGTTCCCAAATGTTAGTGAAGCAGTCAAATTAAATGGCTTTGCCGATGTTGATTCATGGGTTGAGGCAATTTTAGAAGAAGAAAAGGTTGCATTAGTTCCAGGTTCAGGTTTTGGGGCGCCAGATAATGTTCGTTTATCTTATGCAACATCTTTTGATGCTTTAGAAGAGGCATTAACGCGAATTGAACGCTTTGTTCGTAATCATACTAAATAAACGTTAAAGGCGCCGAATTGATATTCGTGCGCCCTTTTTATACTCTGGGAATGGTCATCTTTTCTATTTGAACAGTCGTGAATCAGAGAGTGAAAAACCAAACTGCATCTCTTTAAACGAATGATATCGTTATATATATCCCTATAGTTATTGATTTCTTTGATTTTTGTCTGAATTAAAGGATAATGTAGGTACAATATCGATCGTTGACTTGAAAAATTACCCAAGGGTATAATGTAAAATGTTATACATAGTAGGATGGAGGTATAAAAGTGAAAACAACAATTGCAAAAGTTGGTCAGTATGTAAAGCAAGAGGTCACAATTGGTGCTTGGCTTGCTAGTAAGCGTTCAAGTGGGAAAATTGCTTTTCTACAATTGCGTGATGGGACAGGCTTTATTCAGGGTGTTGTCGTAAAAGCAGAAGTAGAGGAAGCTGTGTTTCAACAAGCGAAAAATCTTACCCAAGAAAGTTCATTATATATAACTGGAACCGTACGCGCAGATGATCGAGCTCCTTCGGGATATGAATTAACTGTTACGAAAGTTGAAGTTCTACATGCAGCTACAGATTACCCAATAACACCAAAAGAACATGGTACCGAATTTTTAATGGACAATCGTCATTTATGGCTTCGCTCTAAGCGTCAACATGCTGTGATGAAAATTAGAAATGAGATCATTCGTACAACGTATGAATTTTTCAACAAAAATGATTTTGTTAAGGTTGATCCGCCTATTTTAACGGGGAGTGCACCAGAAGGTACGTCAGAGCTTTTTGCGACAAAATATTTTGATGAAGACGCTTATCTTTCTCAAAGTGGGCAGCTTTATATGGAAGCAGCTGCTATGGCAATGGGGCGCGTATTCTCGTTTGGTCCGACATTTAGAGCTGAAAAGTCAAAAACACGCCGTCATCTTATTGAGTTTTGGATGATTGAGCCAGAAATGGCGTTTGTTGAGTTTGATGAAAACCTTGAAATTCAGGAACAATACGTAGCGTACGTTGTTCAATCGGTATTAGCAAATTGCGGGTTAGAGCTAAAAATCCTTGGCCGTGATTTAAATAAGCTTGAGGCAATCAAAGCACCGTTCCCAAGGATTACGTATGACAAAGCAATTGAGTTCTTACAAGAAAAAGGATTTGATAATATTACATGGGGGGATGATTTTGGCGCTCCTCATGAAACGGCTATTGCTGAGCATTACGAGAAACCAGTTTTTATTACGCATTATCCGACAGCTCTTAAGCCTTTTTATATGCAACCAGCTGATAATCGTGATGATGTTGTTCTTTGTGCAGATTTAATTGCTCCAGAAGGTTATGGTGAGATTATCGGTGGATCACAGCGTATTCACAATTATGACTTATTGAAGAAAAACCTAGAAGCGCATCAGTTATCACTTGATGCATATTCATGGTACCTTGACTTACGTAAGTATGGATCGGTTCCACATTCTGGCTTCGGCTTAGGTCTTGAACGAACCGTTGCGTGGATTTCAGGAGTTGAACATGTTCGTGAAACAATTCCGTTCCCTAGACTGTTAAACCGTCTTTATCCGTAAGCAGGTAGCAGTAGCCTTCTTTAGAGATTATCTTAAAAGGGTCTGACCCCGACTAGTTCGGGATCAGACCCTTAGGTTTCTATTGCATATAGGATACGGGCAGTGTGAAACATTCTTTTTATTTCTAGAGTGAATAAAAAGAACGACTAGACCAGCTGCCATGTTATAATAGTGGGTAGAGGTGTTTGAAAATGGATCAGAATTTACTACTAAAATGGACAACACAAAGACAGCTATCCGTTCCAACATTGTTGCTCAAACATTATAAAGAATTAGGACTTAAGGAAAATGAACTTATAGCATTATTACATGTTCAATCCTTTATTGATGAAGGAGATGGCTTTCCTACACCTGAGTTACTGAGTGAACGGATGACGTTGTCAATGAATGAATGCGCAGATATGTTAGGGCGGTTAATCCGTAATGGATTTTTAACATTAGATAAAAGATGGGACGAGCAAGGAATTTTATTTGAATTTTTCACACTTGACCCATTGTGGATTCGATTAATGAAATTGCTAAAAGGGGAACAAAAAGAGAAGCAAGAGCAACAAAAGCAGAGTCAAGAAGGTTTGTTGTATAAACGTTTTGAAGAAGAATTTTGTAGACCTTTATCTCCGATAGAAGCAGAAACCTTATCGATGTGGATTGATCAGGATCAGCATTCAGCAGAATTAATTACTGCCGCCTTACGAGAAGCAGTTGTTTCTGGAAAATTAAACTTTCGCTATATCGATCGAATTCTTTTTGAATGGAAACGAAATGGTGTTCATACAGTGGAACAGGCTCGTGCACATGGCGAGAAGTTTCGAAAATATAACCAGCAACCAAGACAAGAACCAAAGCCTATTAAGGTTGATTCATATCCATCCTTTAGTTGGCTTGATCAGTCGTAAACATCTAAGGAAGTGTTAGATTCATGTTATCAAAGAAACAAACAATTGAAGCTCTTGATGTGATTGCAAATATGTACCCTAATGCAGAATGTGAGCTTACACACTCCAATCCATTTGAATTGCTTATTGCGGTTGTTCTGTCAGCTCAATGTACAGATGTACTTGTGAACAAAGTGACTCCACATTTGTTTGACAAGTATAACCAACCAGAGGACTATCTTGCAGTTCCACTTGAGGAGTTAGAGGAAGACATTCGCTCGATTGGACTGTTTCGAAGCAAAGCAAAAAACATAAAGAAATTGTCGCAAGCCTTACTTGAACATTACAATGGCAATGTCCCAAAAGAACGTGATGAATTAGTGAAACTGGCAGGAGTAGGGCGTAAAACAGCCAATGTGGTTACTTCTGTCGCGTTTGGTGTACCGGCTATTGCTGTAGATACTCATGTTGAGCGCGTCTCTAAGCGCCTTGCGATCTGTCGTTGGAAAGATAATGTTCGTGAGGTAGAAGAAACACTAATGAAGAAAATACCTGAGAATCGTTGGTCTGATTCACACCACCAGCTTATTTTCTTCGGAAGGTATCATTGCAAAGCACAGGTACCTCAATGTGAGACGTGTCCATTGTTAGATCGCTGTCGTGAAGGGAAGAAGCGGATGAAGGTGCAAATGAAAAAATGATTATTCTTGTTCCAAAGGCCTTTCGAGTTTTTCCTTTTTACGAGGAATCAACTATAGAATTCCCTTCAACATTAGCGACATTTAAAGACATATGCCAAGAGGTTCCTTTCTATTATGATATAACGGGGAATATTCGACCATGGGAACAAAAACATGATTTTCTTCCGATAATGTTCCAATGGTGGTGTGAGGAAGAAATGCAGCTTGCTAAATACTATAAGCAAAGAAACCCTCTTGCGGCCAAAGAAATGATGCGAACGATGTTAGCTGTCTTTATTGATTCATTATTTTGGTTAAACGACAGGAAGGTTGATGGTATTGATGATCTTCAACATTCAGTGAATAGCTTGATTCATAAGCCTGTCAATAGTGTGGAGAGACTTCATTATTTGCTATCAGAACCAAATCGGTATCACACATTTGTACAACTAAAAGCGTTGTTTTCTGAGCTTAGAAAGTTGTATGCAAAGATGAAAGTTATGGAAAAGGGACAATGATACTGTGAAACGTCCCTTTTTTCTCGCTTGTTTTTTAGGATACATAGAGATTTTATAAAGTGGGTGGTCAAATATGAGCAAGACAATAAATGAAATAACAGTGGGACAGGTAATGGAAATTACGGACAAAGAGCGTGAACGCCTTCATCTACTTGAGAAAAAAGGGAATAGCCAATCCTTTCAAGTTTCGTTTTGTGGGCATTTTTCAGCTGGAAAGTCTACTATATTAAATCACCTGCTTGGTTCAGACATGTTACCAACTAGCCCAATTCCAACGAGTGCCAATATCATTGCTATAAAAAATGGAGATCTTGGGTTAACCGTTAACCAGACAAATGGGGATAAGAAAGAATGGCAAGGGGAGATTCCTTGGCAACGAGTAAGAGAATGGGGAATGAATGGAGGAGAAATAGCTTCTTTAACCATTCAAGCACCGCTGCCTTTTTTAGGAGAAGCAAGCACCATTTATGATACCCCTGGTGTTGATTCTACCGATCCTACCCATCAGGCTATTACTTTAGAAGCGCTTTATACAACAGATTTTATTGTTTATGTAATGGACTACAATCATGTTCAATCTGAAACGAATTTATCGTTTTTAAAGCAACTGTCAGACGAGTTGAAACCTCTTTATTTGATTATTAATCAAATTGATAAACATGATGAGAAGGAGCTTTCTTTTCAATCGTTTGATCAATCAGTGCGAGATACGTTTCAAGCATGGGGAATTAATATCATTAAGCTACGCTATACGAGTATGAAAGCAAAAGACCACCATTTAAATCAGCTACCTCAGTTTGAAAAAGACATGAAAGCGATTTTATATAATGGTGATACATTAGTACCATATGCGAAACAACGATTGCAGCAGGGCTACTTTTTAAGTCTCATATCTCGGCTTGAAGAAGATAAAGAGGAAGACTTGGATCAAGTGAAAGAACGCATGAAACAAGAAGGCTTTTCGCTGAAGCAATTAGATAAGCGTCAAACATTAGCATCAAGTTATGACGAAATGCTTCACGCAAGAAAATATTTTGAGGAAGACTTTGAGAATAAGTGGAAAAAACTCGTGAAAGATATTACGATTTTTCCATATACGACGACAGAGCTTGTCAGAAACTGGATTGAGAGCATACAGCCTGGATTTAAAGTAGGTTTTCTTTTTTCCAAAAAGAAAACGGAAGAAGAACAAGAAGTCAGGTTAAAGCGCTTATTGGAAGAAACAGAAGACAAGGTAAAAAGTCAATTAGAGTTTCATCTTCACCGTTTGTTTCAGGCATATGATTTCACATTGCTCACCAATCGCGAAGAAGTAGAACGAGAGCTTGAACATCTTCACGTGAACATTGATTCTAGCTTTTTTATAAATGCTGTTCAAGCAGGACCTAAAAATCGCGAATATGTATATACTTTTACAAAGGATCGGACGGCAGCGGTTGTGAAAGAGCTTCGTCAAAAATCAGTTTCTTTGCTCACATTAATTAGCAAGGGAATGGAACATCATTGGGAGCAAAGTCGAATTGAAATTGAACAAGAATTAGAACAATTGCATGAACTCGATTCTTTTGTCATGCAGCTAAACAAAATAGAAGATAGCTATAATGAGGTTATTGAAAAGCATCAAGAGAAAGGAAAACAATTTCAAGATACCGGTGCATTTGAAAGAGTTATCATTGAAACGATGGACAAAGAGTTTCCGGTTTTTCCAAAGACATCGTCATTTACTTCAATCACTTTGCCAGAAGAGACGGTTATCGACACAACTTGGGAACAAGATGACAGTAGCCAACACAATCATTTTAATGAGCAGGAAGCTACTAGGTGGACAAATGATTTATTAGAAGCTCTTATGCCATATTGTGAAGAAGAAAGAATGGGATACGAGCGAGCGGTATTACAAGAGCGTATACAACGTTTTCAAGACCAAACGTTTACAATTTCATTATTTGGAGCTTTCAGTGCAGGGAAATCGAGCTTTGCTAATGCCTTGCTTGGAGAGACCGTCCTACCAGTATCTCCTCATCCGACTACAGCAACGGTCAATATCGTTAAGAGATCCGAAGAAGGACACCGATCAAACACGGCTGTTGTAAAAGTAAAGACGAGGGAGCAATTAGCTAGTGAAATTCAATCTGTCGCTGAGCAATTAGATACCGAACTAACATTAGACACCATTGATAGTTGGAAAGAAGATCCTAATACTACCACTAGTTGGCAAAGAACATATCAAGCGTATGTAAGTACACTTAAATCGAGTCTGTTAGAAACTGAATTCGAGCTAGGTACTTCTTTTCAAGTGGAGTTAGCAGATCTTCAACCATTTGTTGCCAATGAACACCATGCTTGCTTAATTGATTCTGTTACGCTTTATTACGATTGTTCTTTAACTGAAAAAGGCATAATCCTAGTAGATACACCAGGTGTGAATTCGATTCATGGTCGACATACAAATGTCGCTTTTAAACAGCTACGAGATTCAGATGCAATTTTTTATTTAACGTATTATAATCATGCATTCTCGAAGGCTGATCAACAGTTTTTACAACAGATGGCAAAAGTGAATGAAGGATTTCGAAGTGACAAATTATATTTTATTTTAAATGCAGCTGATCTAGCGAGTAGCCCATATGAATTAAATGGTGTTAAAAAGCATGTTCATGATCAGCTTGTGACAAATGGTCTTATAAATCCAAGACTTTATCCTCTTTCAAGTAAGAAAGGTCTTGAAGGAAAACGGAATAGTCGATCTGGAGATGAGCTTTTTTCACATTTTGAAAAAGCATTCTACCAAAAAACGATTACAGAATTGAAACGGTTAAGCTATGAATTGGTCAAAGAAGAAGCAAAGCGTTATCAGGCTGTTTTAGAGAAGGGATTAGAGTATGCGACAAGTGAAGAATCAGGAAAGAAAGAGAAGAGAGAAGAACTTGTAACGACCATTGCTACTTGGGAGAAACAAATTCAAAACCTTAATCCACTAACTGCATATTTAACAAGTATACAAGAAGTGTCACAACTCTTTCTTTATTTACGTGATCGAATAAGATACGTACTAGGTGATCAATTCGCTGAATCAATTAATGTAACGACAATTGTCGGTTCAAGTAAACGAGCGCAACAGAAAGCTCTTCTTTCTGCTTTGAAAGAATGGAGAAGCGAGGGAGAACATTTTATTAAACAAGAACTTCAAGCAACGTTTGTACGAATTGAATTGGCTCTTTATGAGGCGGTTGAGAATTGGGTGACAGAAACAGTTCAAGAGATTCGCTTAGTGTTCCCAGCTTTTTCATTCTCACACGAAATAGAGAAGGTAGATGTTACTCCAACTATTTCTGAGCGGTTTATTCCGCTTGAAATCGAGCCATATACTTCTTATTTTCAATCACTTAAAATCTTTTTTGAACAAGGAAAGATGAAAAAGTTAAAAGAAGATATCATAAACGACAGTTCAAAACGAACTAGTGAGCTACTTCGCGAGATCGAACAAAGAACTGAGGAACGTTTGAGAGCGAATTTTGAACAACTTGTCACACATTCAAAAACAGCGATATATATTGCGTTGAAGCGTGAAGTAGATAGGTTTGATTCATTATCAGACCCGAAGCATCTTCAATCACTAAAGAAAGAACTCGAAGCGTTTCATACAATTAAATAGAAGAAGAAAACCCGCACGCATGTGCGGGTTTTCTTGCTGAGGTGAGATTATTCTTCCTCAGGCTCTTCTTCATTCGGTGTTTGATCATCATTATTTGAAGGTGCATCTTCTGTCGGTTCTTCTTCCACAACTTCATCCTCGAGATCATCTTCCAATTCATCTTCCAATTCATCTTCCAATTCATCAAGAGGATCTGGAATTGTATTATCTTCCTCCTCAATCTCTTCTTCGAGATCATCTTCGACTTCTTCTTCTTCCTCCTCCTCTTCTTCCTCAATTTTCACTTCAACTGAAACCGGGTCACTTCTTAAATCAGAGTCGTCGTCGGAAATGGCAGTAACAGTAAAGACATAACTAGAACCATGTTTTGGTTCTCCGAAAATGTATTGCATATCTTTTTGTCTATCTAGAGTTTGGGAACTACCACCATCGATTGCTACTTGAATTTCAAACGTCACTTTATCAGCATGCTTATCTGGATAGTCCCACGTAACAATAATTTGATTTGCTTCTTCTTCAAAGTTTGCCATTAAATTCGTTGGGGCATCTAATTTATTAAATTCTTTTGAAATACGTGTTGGCTCATTGCCACGTACGAATAATTCATAAATGATTTCACTTTGTGGTGTGAAATCACTTGGTAATAGCCCAGTAGAACGCTCGACACCAAGACGAACAACCGAATTAGGCATCACGAAATCTTCCGTTTCTATGTCAGCAGATATTTCTTGCATAATCGCCTTAAAAATCTGCTGGGCAGCCTGACGTTGGTTCGATCCGCTAGGGAAGTAGTTATTACTTAAGTCTTCCGTTTGACGTTTAAAACCTGTCCAAACAGAAGCTGTATAGTTCGTTGTATAGCCTGAGAACCAAATATCTGGGACCGCTCCTTCTGGGTACCCGCGTGATTCGCGAATATCTGCAGGGAAGTTCGTTGTACCTGTTTTCCCAGCCATAGGAAGACCAGGGATATTAGCAACGCCACCTGTACCATCTGTTACAGCTGTTTTTAACATATCGGTAATCATGTATGCAGTATAATCGTTCATGGCTATAACTGATTCTGGCTCCATATTAATGATCCGGCCGTCAGGGAATTCGATTTTTCGTATGGTATATGGCTCAGTATAGGTACCATTATTTCCAAATGTAGCATAAGCTCCTGCAAGTTCTTTTGTTGTGACTCCTGTGTTAAAACCACCGAGACCATAAGCTTCAGGCATTTGGGTTTCATTTTCTCTTAGTTCGAATGGGATTCCTACCCCTTCGGCGAATGTTTGTGCTCGTTCTACACCAACCTCTTGCAATGCTTTGACGGCAGTTATATTTCGTGAACGAGCTAAGGCAGTTCGCATTGTCATGGATCCTTGATGTTGACGATCAAAGTTTCGAATTGGCGTTCCATCTGAATAGGTGTGCGCTTCATCAACAATTCGATGAGCCGTTGACCACTGCAAGTATTCAATCGCAGGTCCGTAATCAAGGATCGGTTTGATTGTTGATCCTGGCTGCCTACGTTCATCAGTTGCTAAATTATATCCTCGTTGATGTCCCGTGTCTTCACGACCGCTTCCGAGTGCTTTAATTTGACCTGTTTTTGTATCAAGAAGGGTAACGGCAGCTGTAAAGTCCTCATTCTCAGGATAGACAGTTACAAAGTTGTCTGTTTGCAACACTTGTTCTACATGTTCTTGAGCATCGACATCAAGAGTTGTATAAATTTTTAAACCAGCATTGTAAATATCGTTAATGGAGATTCCGTCCATTTCTTCAAGTTCAGCTAGAACTTGGTTATAGAAGGCTTCATATTTATAAGATTCGCGCTCCGTTAACACCAATTGATCTTCAAGAGGAACGTTCATTGCTTCTGCTGCTTCCTCACTTGAAATTTTCCCGTGTTGCTCCATCAGTGACAGTACGAGATTACGTCTACTTTCGGCAGCTTCAGGGTTTTTTGTTGGATCGTAAAAGCTTGGACGACGCGGAATTCCCGCAAGGAGAGCAGCATCAGCAAGAGATAAATCTCCAACAGATTTGTTAAAGTATGTGCGAGACGCAAGTTCAACCCCGTAGACACCAGAACCAAGATAAATTTGATTTAAGTACATTTCAAGAATTTGATCTTTTGAATAGTTTTGCTCTAGCTGAATGGCCAAGTATTGTTCTTGAACTTTTCTGGTTAACTGTTTTTGTTCATTAAGAAATAAATTTTTAACGAGTTGTTGGGTAATGGTACTAGCTCCTTCAGCACCAAATCCTTCCGTGATGTTCGCTCGGACTGCTCCAAACAATCTGCGAATATCAATTCCAAAATGGTCTCTAAAGCGAATATCCTCAACTGCTATAAAAGCATCTTCAAGAACTTGTGGAACATCTTGAATTTTCACGTTCACTCGACGTTCAGCGGAGTCTAATTGTGACACGAAAACGTCTTCTTGATCAAAAAATTGTGAGCCTTGCGTCAGTGTTAGTCTATCCTCATCAAGTGGTGGAGCGCCTTGAATCATAGCAAAGATCGTAATCCCACCAGCGATTACCACGATTGCTCCTAGTGCAACCAATGTAAGGAGTATTTTTTTCCATAAGCCTTTAGGTGATTTTGTTTTTTTGTTTGATTGTTTACGGGCTAGACGACGCCCGTGTCTTGTATTGTCCATTTCATTTGACATCTTATTTCTCCCTTTCTTCATCCATTATGACTCGTTCTGAAAATAAACGGAATCAATAATTCGTAAGTAATCGATACGTGGATGATATCCTATTTTAATCAAAAATCCGAAATTTTCAATATCCAACTTTCGCATCGATTTTCTCGAGAGTTCTTTTTGATCATAAAACTCAATTAAATGTTTTGCATCAAGCAAATAAATTTCATCTGTTAATGAAAATCGTAGAATAACAAAAGCAATTCCATTTTGGTTTTTAACTTGTTTCATATGTTCAATTTGATGTTCGTGAAAATTTTGTAAGGGAAAAGAAGTCTTATTTTTTGTTTCTTTTGCCTCAAAATCAAGATATCGCCCTTTGTAAACACCATTATAGTCTGTTGTTGATGCTTGCTTGAAGTAGGCTTCTTTAATAACTGCGGCACTACGTTTTGGATAATCAACTTGAACAATTTGAACTGGTGTAGGTTTCTTGTGAATAACTGCTATTGATTTTTCGAGATAGTATCGATTTGTTTCGTTTAAGTCTTCCTCTAATGTCATTCCTCGGTTGCTATACGTTAGCTCTTTAGAAGGTAATTTTTTATTTTGGGACTCTTGCTTAGTGAAGCGCCGACCATTTGGGTAACGTATCGCCATTTTTTCACAAACCTTTCCAAACAAAATCATATGCATGCATGGAATCTGTAAGAACTAGAAACAGTAAAGGTAGATTCCATCACATTATATTACCATAAATAGTCAAGTAAGAGATAGGTGAATTTTGTAGAAAAAACGAACTAGGAGAAATTTAAATATGAATCGTAAAAGGAAAGAAATAAAAAGGAAAACAGAAAAAGCAAATGTTGATAATATTTCACGTACCATAATGTATGAACAATTTTATAAGAAAAACCCTGAAATAAAGTGGTCATTCCTTGCAGGACTTGTATCTAGAAATGCTGGCTGGAATATGACGGATTTAGAAAGCAAATGGTTTCATCAAATGGTAACAGAACAGTATCGAAAGTTGTTGTTTCATACATATGAACGAGCTAATTGGACGATATTTCAAGATGCGTATCCTCAATTATTATGGTATGAAAATGCGAAAAGAAAGAATGATCCTCAATTTGATGTGCTTGACCAATTAGGTGTGTCTCAATTTATGCAAAAAGAATGGAAGTTATTTTGGGAAAATAGAAATGAGGAGAGACTTTGTACAGCACTGATTGTGAATGAACAATATATGATTGAAGAAACCGTTATGAAACAGCCATTATACCGAGAAAAAGTATTCTCTTCTCTTATCTATATTGTTGAAGAACATGCTCATTTGAGTTACGTTATCTTTCCGACAAGAAAAGGGAAAGTGTACGGGCTATATATTCGGAATTTTAAAGATGTGAAAGCGCGGATTTGGTTAGGGAGACAACTGGCAGCTCTCTTATTTCATCCAGCTATTCATGAGGATATTTATCAGTTTTCTCTCCTTACTGCCCCTACGGGCTCTAGAAGAGACTATGAACAGTATATGGATTGGGTAACGGGCAATACGAGCCCTATGCTAAGGGAAACATATCCAGTCATAACTCATAACTGGAAGCAAAAAGAAGATTGGTCGTTACAAGAAATAGAAACTAATCAATTTTTCACTGATCTTACACAAATAAAGCCAACCGAAAGAACGGTTTGGCTTCATCGAAAATGGGTTGAACTATATGTATTGCAAAAATTAAAGGAATTGTCTGTTATAAGAGATTGACAAAAAGAGCGGTCTGCCCCAACTACAAATACAGACGGCGTTGTAAAAAAGCTTATGCCACAAATATTGCCGTTGGGTCAGACCTGTTTAAGAGGTCTTCATTTTTGCTTTACTCGGCTGGACGGTTTGGACCACCGAGCTTCTTGTCGCCGGTATACCCTTCTTTTCTTTGTTGACTTGTTTTGTCAACAGGGTTGTTTTCACTGTTTTGTTTGCGCTCTTTATTCAAGTAAACCTCCTCCTTTCATCTTTCATACATTGTCTATTATGTGAGTTCACAGCATTCGACATTCACGACGGATGCAAACAAAAGTTAACAAGTTCTGTCAAAATCCGAATACCGGACTACGCAAACGAGAATTTTTCCACTTTCTTTGGCGAATCAATTCTAGTTTTGTCAAGGGTGGAGGGATCTTTCTTAGTGAGGCCGAATTCGTTGTAACAAGTTTAAATTGGGAGGTACGTCTAATGGAAATGACAATGAAAACAAAAGAAGTATCCGAGCAATTAGGTGTGAATCCGACTACAGTGCAACGGTGGGCAAAGTATTTTGGTTTGGTTTGTGAGACGAATGAGCATGGACATTATTTATTTACACCTGAACATGTTTTGGTCATGCGTGAAGTACAAGAGCAATTACAACAAGGAAAGAGAATGAGGGATATTCAGCTAACTGGTTTGGAACCGAACCTGCAACCGGAAAGGAAAAGTGAAACGATGATCCAATCAGCTGTTTATGAGGAAAAATTAGAAGAAGTAATGAACCGTGTTAAAGAACTTGACCAAAAACTTTCACAAAAAGCAGATGACGTAGTGAGCTATCAATTATTAAAGCATCGTACGGAATTAGACGATATGATGAAGTTGATTAAAAGTCTTGAGGAGCGACTAGCCAAAATGGAGAGCAAAGTTCATAGTCAACATCTAGGAGCAGAAGAGAATGAATTGCCGTTGGTCGTAGGAGGGAATGTCAAGTCGAGAAAATGGCGTTCGTTTATGCAAATCTTTTCCTTTTAACCAATCGACCAATTTGCTAAGATGGGGACGGAGGTGCAATTATGGATGAAAAAACACGTTCTCAGTTATTAGTATTAACGAAGGAATTAAATCGATTAAATAAAGAAGCTGAAACATTTTATGTAGAAAAGGCAAGAAAAGAAGAAAAGTATGAACCGGATTTTTTTGGAGTTGTAAAACCGTTTGCTGATCAGGTTGACCAAATAAGGATCGAATGGCTTCCTTTAGCGCTAATGTTTGTACAAGAAGAAAAACCTCTGCATTTACATCCGAGTCAGTTACAACAAACAGAAGAAAACCTTGAAATTGTCGCGATAAAGTCATTTTATAAAGAGACAAGTCGAAAAAGACAAATGGAGACATTTAAATCAGTCGAGTATGTTTTAAACCAATTGATAGGGGCCATTGACGGTTGAATGCGAAAATAAGAACACCGCACATGATGAATTCCCATTCAGCTTATTGTGAATAAGTGTGAATGGGAATTCATTATTACAATTTATTCGTACTAAAGTTATGAAGTTACCCTTTTATTTCTTGGTTTGAAGCAATATTTATTAATTTTCGCCGTGGTAACTGCCATCTGAAATGGACAGACATCATTCTCAGGACGATAATAGCAAAAAATAAAATACTTAATCCTATTGAATTCGTGACTAGATTCAGGCCAATTATTACACCAGCTAGCATAGCCCAGACAATGTATATTTCTTTTTGGAGGAAAAGAGGTTTACGTCCAGCAAGCACATCCCGTATCATGCCTCCACCTGTCCCTGTAAGAGCAGCTGCAACAATGACAGCTGGTAAGGGATGGTTCATTTCTGTTGCATACAAAGCACCTTGTATCGCAAAAGCAGAAAGTCCGATAGCGTCAAATAAAAGTCCGAATTTTCCCCATTGATTTACCAATAGTGTTGGGAAAATAAACGCAATGCTCATTACAACAATGGCGATAATAAATAATGATCCTTGTTCCCACAAAGCTGAAACAGGAATACCAATGAGCAGATTTCGGACTGCACCACCTCCAAAAGCAGTGACAAGACCTAAAATGTAAACCCCCATTAAATCGTAGTCTTCCTCCATGGCAACAAATGCACCACTAAGGGCAAATGCAACCGTTCCAATAATTGTTAATACATCCCACATTCTTTTCTCCCCCTGAGATCTCTACATGAAAAAAACGCAGACAATTTGTCCACGTTTCATGTGAATTAACCGTTATCACGAAATGAAAATACTACCATGATAATCAGTGTCAAAATTGACATAATTGTTAGTGCCATTAAAAGCATACTTGATGGTTCTCCGTGAGCTGCCTCTTCTGCACCGTTACCTGCACCAAGTACTTGTGTTGGCACTAATAAGAAAATTAGTGTACATGCTGTTAGTAAAGACGTGATTCTTCCCATGATCAACCCTCCTTGAGTAAAAAAACAGATGAAGTAACTTTCATATGTATCTGTTATTAAGTATCCAGTTCTATCTTCTCTATTATAGTTAGGACGTTTTAAATAAGCAATCATCAAAACTTTTTTATAAGTAAACGTATACATTAGTTTGTCAATTGAAGGTGTCCAACTAAAGGGGTTACGCAAATGAATACGGGTATGATAAGATAAACATATTGTAATTTAAGAGACAGTTTCGAGTGAAAGGATTAGACTATGACTATGACTATGGGTACCGTTCATATTGAAGATATTATCATTGCCAACCAGCGATTAAAGGATGTCGTTACACATACACCTTTGCAAAAAAATCAAGTTTTATCTGAGCGTTATGATTGTAATGTGTACTTAAAACGAGAGGATTTGCAAGTTGTTCGTTCATTTAAAATACGTGGTGCATTTTATCAAATTTCTAGTCTTTCAAGAGAGGAATTAGATAATGGAGTAGTCTGTGCAAGCGCAGGGAATCATGCGCAAGGTGTCGCTTACTCTTGTCGTACATTGCGTATTAAAGGAAGAATCTTTATGCCTTCTACAACTCCACGTCAAAAAGTCGACCAAGTTAAATTTTTTGGCAAAGAATATGTAGAAGTCGTTTTATCCGGTGATACATTTGATGATTCTTTTACTGAAGCAATGGTGTATTCGAATGAGAATAATATGGCCTTTATTCATCCTTTTGATCAAGAAAAGATTATTGCTGGACAAGGCACGGCTGGTATGGAAATAATGAATGATATTGATGAGAATATTGATTATTTATTTGCAGCCATTGGTGGTGGAGGCCTTATTAGCGGGGTGGGGACCTATATTAAAAGCATTAGTCCACATACGAAGATTATTGGCTGTGAACCTGCAGGCGCACCAGCGATGAAAGAGTCTTTGGAAAAAGGGAAAGTAGTAACACTTGAAAAGATTGATAAGTTTGTTGATGGTGCTGCTGTAAAGAAAGTGGGGGAAATCCCATTTGAGATTTGTAAAAATTTACTAAAGGATATTGTGCTTGTTCCTGAGGGGAAAATTTGTACAACGATTTTAGAATTGTATAATCAAAATGCCATTGTGGCAGAACCAGCTGGTGCAATGAGTATTTCTGCGTTAGATTTCTACAAAGAAGAAATTAAAGGAAAAACCGTTGTTTGTGTAGTTAGTGGAGGGAATAATGATATTGGACGGATGCAAGAAATGAGAGAACGTTCACTTATTTACGAAGGACTTCAATATTATTTTATTATTCAATTTCCACAACGTTCAGGGGCCTTAAGAGAGTTCATTCAAGAAGTTGTTGGTCCAGACGATGATATTTCTCGTTTTGAGTATACTAAAAAAAACAATAAGTCAAATGGACCCGTGTTACTTGGAATTGAGTTGAAATGTCGTGATGATTATCCTGGTCTAATTGAGCGTTTAAACAAAAAAGGGTTTGATTATCAAGAAATTAATAAAGATGAAAGTTTATTTCACTTGCTTATATAGCTTTGGCTTATTACTGGAAAGTGGAACAAATCAATTTGAAGTCATTTTTTTCAAGTTGGTTCAGGAACATTTGGAATCAATATAATTATTAGTAACAAGTTCAAGGGGCGAATAAGGTAGTAGACTTATTTGCTCCTTGTTTTTTTATGCGTTTTGATGAATGAAAAACTGCATATTATTTAAGGGGTAATCTAAAAAAACGAGATAAACAATCATTAACTGATAATTCTGATGAATAAAAATACATTGATATGCATTGACCAAATCTCTTTTTTCTCGTATGGTAGATAGTATAATAGAAAAGTCGGAGGTGGCTTACATTGATTGACCGAATGAAAATGGTCTTTTTGGTTCTATTAGGATTATTTCTTACATCGATTGGGCTGAAATTTCTGGCGATACATGAACTTACTTTTGGAGGAACAGCAGGACTTGCGACTGTATTAACATTTGTGAGTACGTGGTCGTGGGGTGTGCTGTTTTTCTTAGTGAACTTACCGTTTTTCTGGATGTCGTTAAAGAAACTAGGAAAATGGTTTACGATTTCCAGTTTTATGTCAATTGTTGGAATATCGATAGTGCGTGAAAGTTTAGATCTTATCCCATTTTTCTCAGTTCCGATGTGGCTTGCTGTGATTTTGGCAGGACTCTGTATAGGATTTGGGGTAACACTAGTACTAAATAATGGTTCGTCACTTGGTGGAATTCATATTTTGGCTTTATATCTTGATCAAAAATGGACGATTAATCGAGGCATTTCTATTTTTGTTTGTGATTTATTGATAATTGTCTTTGCCGGATTTTTGGTCGGATGGGGAAATGCTCTCTTGTCTGTTTTTGTCATCTTTATTGCAAGTACGATCATAGGGCGTTACAAGAAATCACCAATCAAAGTCACAGAAAAACAACATCAGTATGAAGAGGTTCACTCTCATTCTGCAAACGAGTCATAACTGGAATCAACGGAGAAAAGCAGACAAATCGTTGTCTGTTTTTTTATTCATCCCATTTTTCTTAATCAACTAGTCATGCTATACTTACGTAATAAAGGAGTGATAGTATGCGGCTACAAGAGAAAAAAGTGATGGCGATAGTAGATGACGAGTTTGAAGATCTAGAACTTTGGTACCCAGTCATGCGATTAAGAGAAGAAGGTGCAACGGTTCATTTAATCGGGAATGAAAAAGGGAAAACGTACATAGGGAAATATGGGGTTCCTGCCACATCAGAATTTGCCTATCAGGATGTGAAAGCGCAAGAGTATGATGGAATCCTTGTTCCAGGTGGATGGGCACCAGATAAATTACGCCGATACGAAGAAGTCTTAACAATTGTAAAAGAGATGGATAAGGATCAAAAGCCGATTGGTCAAATTTGTCATGCTGGTTGGGTTCTAATTTCAGCGAAGATTTTAGAAGGAAAAAAGGTTACTAGTACACCAGGTATTCGTGACGATATGGAAAATGCAGGTGCAGTATGGCTTGATGAGGCAGTAGTAATAGATGGGCATATTATTTCTAGCCGCCGACCTCCTGATTTACCACCTTATGCAAAAGCATTTGCAGATGCTTTAGCGAAATAGAAACATTAAAAGAATAGGTGACTTTATGGAATTTCATTTTTTAGGTACTGGTTCAGGAGTACCTTCAACAAGTCGAAATGTTAGCGGATTAGTTGTTCGTTTTCTGCAAAAAAAAAGCACACAATGGTTATTTGATTGTGGGGAAGCAACACAACACCAAATCTTACAAAGTCCAATTACATTAACAAAAGTTGATCGGATTTTTATCAGTCACCTTCACGGGGATCACTTGTTCGGTCTGCCGGGTTTGTTGTGCTCACGGTCAGCACAAGGTGCTAAAACACCGTTAACGATTTATGGACCAAAAGGGATTGAAGAATATGTTCAAACTTCGTTAACTGTATCACAGTCGTATCTTTCCTATGATCTTCATTTTGTTGTATTGCAAGAAGGAAAGGTATATAGTGATGATACCATTTACGTTGAGTGCGTACAACTTGACCATGTGATGCCAAGTTTTGCATTCAAACTAACGGAGTCAAATCAACCTGGATCATTAAAAGTAGAGAAGCTAAAGGAATGGGGATTAGAGCCAGGCCCAATTTATCAACAAATTAAACGAAAAGAAAAGATTACCCTTGATGATGGGAGAATCATTTATGGGGAAGATTTCGTTGAAGAGGATAAAAAAGGTAGGATCGTTGTAATTGCTGGCGATACACGTCCGCTAGAAAAAATGGTTGTTTTTGCTAAATCTGCTAATTTGCTTATCCATGAAGGAACTTTCCTTATGGATAAACAAAGTCATGCTGAGCAATTTGGCCATTCTACGATTGCGGAAGTTGCTGCCCTTGCGAAAAAAGCAAATGTTGCCAATTTAATTCTTACTCATATTAGCTCGCGTTATGCAGGAGAAGAAAAGGCGCTAGAAGAAGAAGCACAATTGATCTTTCCAAGTTCAATAATTGCTTTTGATTTCATGGTATTTAAGTTAATGAATAACGCTTGAATTAGTTGCGCAAAGTAAGATCAGGAATTCAACAATTATAGGAGGAATGATCATGGCAGAGCGCACGAACCTTGAACACTTTCTAGAAAAAGCAGAAACAACACTTGAAGAAGCCCAGAAGGCTTTTAACAATTCACAACGAGTACAACCTGAGGAGCCAGAGAACTACATACAAGCTCAAACCCATTTAGAAGAACTGAGTATGGAGCTTGATACATTAATGCATGCAGCAACTCCTGAACAGCGTGATCAATTGTATCGTACACAAATTCAAGTTAACCAATTAAAAAATCATTTCATTCTCAGACGCTAATACAAAGAAGCGAGCATCCTTGATGCTCGCTTTTGTTCACGAAAGTGGGGTCAGACCCCAGGGTAAGATTTTATGCATCATTTATTGTTTTCTGTTAAAATGATAAGTGATGAAATGAGGGAGAGAAAAATGGAGGAGATTTCAAGTAGCACACTGGATAAAATGATTGCTGCTCGTGCCCCCTTAACGATCGTCTTTGTTTATACTCCACTTTGCGGGACGTGTATGTTGGCAGAGAGGATGGTACGTGTTGTAGAAACAGCTTTTGAAACGTTACCTATTTTTTCATTAAATATTAACCATTCACCAGCATTTGCGCAAAAATGGAAGATTAAAAGTGTACCATGTTTACTTTTGTTTCAAAAAGGGCTAGGGGTAGAACGTGTTTACGCATTCCAATCAATTGGTTATGTTCATAACGTTGTTAAGCCTTATGCAGCAACTTGGTCTTTAATTGAAAAAGAACATACTGAAAGGGGATAAGAAAGATGTCAATGGCTTATGAAGAATACATGCGTCAAGTCGTTATGCCAATGAGAGCAGAGTTAACGGAAAATGGATTTAAAGAGTTAACAACAACAGAAGAGGTAGATCAATATATGGAGCAAGCAGAGGGAACGACTTTAGTCATGATTAATTCTGTATGTGGTTGTGCGGCTGGATTGGCTCGTCCGGCTGCGGTTACTTCACTTCAACATGATCACACACCAGACCACCTAGTTACAGTATTTGCGGGTCAAGATAAAGAAGCAACAGCCCAAATGCGTTCGTATTTTAAGGAAATTCCACCTTCTTCACCATCAATGGCTTTATTAAAGGGAAATAAAGTTGTGCATTTTATTCCGCGTGAACAGATTGAAGGCGCTGCCCCGGAGAATATTATTCGTAATTTAGCTCTTGCTTATAATGAGCATTGTTCTAAATAATTATAAACACGGTGACTCAAGCAATTAGTGGGTCACCAACCTTTAAAAGGAATGATACGAATGAAACAAGCACCTGACTTTTCATTACCAACTTTAAATTCAGAAAATAGATGGTCATTAGCTGATGCTTCAAAGAAGGTGACGCTGTTAACGTTTTGGACTTCTTGGTGTCCGGATTCACAAAGAGACCTTCAAGCTAAACATGCCTTATATCAATCAATGGAAACGAACGAAATGGAAATGGTGATGATTCACGTAACGGGTCGTGATCCAGAGATGAATGTAGCCTCTTTTTTAGAGGAAAACGCCTATACATTTCCTGTATTAAAAGACGAAGGAACAAAAGTTTATGACCTCTACCACTGTATGGGTGTTCCAACGACGGTTCTCCTAAATGAAAAAAAAGAAGTTGCCTTTATCTATCATGATAAGGCAACCATTATGGATATTATGAAAGGTATTGCATCATTACTAAGTGCTAACCATTAAGGTCTAACACCATAAAAAATGACTCGGCCCATCGTTTCAATATTTGGATACCCACCTTGCTTGTAAATTTCAACAACGTGTTCTCTATTATAAGGAACACGGTTTAAGTGGAGGCGATGTCTGCCTTCTTCAATTTCTGCTACAACATAAGAAGCAAGTGGGTGTCCATCAAACGGCATTCCAACACTCCCTGTATTCACAACATTTTTCCCGTGAAGAGAACGAATGAATGGCTGATGGATATGTCCATAAACGTAAAGGTCAGCGTCATCTCGTTGCATAAGGTTGTTTTCGATTTCTTTTGTCTGGTCAGGTAGAACAACATCAAAAAGGCTTGATGGTGTTGCATGAAATGCATGAACGATTGAATCTAATCCTTCTTCTAATACTAGTTCAGTCGGTAAATTCTTTAAATACGTTAAATCGTCCTCGTTCAGTCGCTGTAATGTCCAATCGCGTTCTTGTTGCATGATAGAAAGAGCACTTTCGGGAACTTCACCTTCTTTGATTCCACGTATTAGCCATTCGTCGGCATTTCCTTTGATAACATCTGTTTCAAGGCTACGGACAATATCTAGAACGCGTTTTGGTTCAGGACCACGGAAACACAAATCCCCGAGGAAGCAAATTTTATCAATTTGCTGAGATCTCAGATCACCCAGTACCGCTTCTAAAGCGGTAGCGTTTCCATGTATATCAGATAAAAAAGCTATTCTCATTGAAAAAACCCCTCCCTTTTCCTCTATTATAACAGACAAGCTACATTTTTCATGTTTCAAATGCATGTAAATGACAATCAAGTTAAAAAAATTTAAAAGTAGTTGTCAAGAGCGTGTTCGAAAGGGTACTTCAATCGCTCCTCACGCCACGTTCTGTGCTATTGGAAATCCACTCATAGCAGGCTTGAACAATGAAGTGGCTCCAAACATTGCTTCGCGATTGTTTAAAAAGGTAAAAACCGACTTTTTTGAACAATCTCTACGAGGTCGGTGATGTTGGCACGAATTTCGGTGCTGTGATAAGATCAAGGAGAGAAAAGGAAAGTAATTGGGGGTTATAACAGTGCATATTACATCAATTGAACCGACACCAAGTCCAAATACGATGAAATTGACGTTAAGTGAGAGCCTTGGTGAAAGTGCGAGAAATAATTATACAGAAAAAAATAAGCAGGAAGCACCGTCATACATACAGGCTTTATTCGAAATCGAAGGCGTAAAAGGGATTTACCATGTTGCTGACTTTATTGCGATAGACCGGCACCCTAAAGTTGATTGGAAAAGTATCCTCCCACAAGTTCGTGCGGTTTTTGGAGAAGATGTACAAACTCAAGAAGATAACGACAAGGGAAATGATCACTTTGGTGAAGTAAATGTCTTTGTTCAAATATTTAAAGGGATTCCGATGCAACTTAAAGTAACAGATGGTGAACAAGAAAAGCGCGAGGGTTTACCAGAACGTTTTGTACAGGCGATAGCAAGTGCTCAAAAGCCTGATGATAATGTAGTAATGGAACGAAAATGGATAGAAAAAGGAGTCCGTTATGGTGAGTTGGATAATGTAGCTAAAGAAGTCGCAGATGAACTTTTGGCTGCGTATTCCGAGGAGCGTTTAAAGGGGCTTGCAGCGATGGCAAATGGAGCTCAAGACATCCAAGTAGAATGGCGTGAAAGATTCGTTGACGTTACATTAGAAATGCTCGATCGAACAGATTGGCGTGAACGCTATGCAGCGTTAGAGAGAATGGATCCAAAAGAGAAAGATATTCCTGTTTTAGAAAAAGCACTAAATGACGAAAAGGCATCAATCAGGCGCTTAGCAACGGTTTACTTTGGAATGATTGAAAAAGAAGCAGTATTACCATATTTGTACAAGGCACTTAAAGATAGTTCTGTCACTGTCAGGCGTACAGCAGGAGATTGTTTATCTGATCTTGGAAATGAAAATGCAATTCCAGCTATGATTGAAGCATTAAAAGATAAAAATAAATTGGTTCGTTGGCGTGCTGCGATGTTTTTATATGAAGTAGGGGATGAAAGAGCAATTGGTCCATTAAAACAAGCGGAGAACGACCGAGAATTTGAAGTTGCTTTGCAAGTGAAAATGGCTCTAGAGCGTATTGAAGGTGGCGAAGTTGCAAAGGGTTCTGTTTGGAAACAAATGACTGAATCTCGTAAATTGAACGAATAGGGGTGCGACGATGACTAAAGAAGAAGTTCTAGATGAGTTAAAAAAACGTAAAATGGATGATATCGTTGAATTGATTGAAGATGCTGAAGCTGGTCAACTTGAAGAGTTGGAAATAGTTGAATCGATTGGTTTACTTTATGACCGTGATTTAAATCATACGCTTATTCAAGTATTTAAGGATCTTGGTGTAGAGATTGTGTATGTTTCAGACGATGAAGAAATCGAGTAATTATTTATATGAGGGGGGAAAGTTTTGCGCCTCGAACCATCTCAATTTTTATCTGAAAAAGCATTACCTGTTTGGAGACTACGCGCATTCGTAGAAAGTCTTTTTGTAGCGCTTGTACCAATTACATATGGCATTATTATTTACTTTTTTTCAGTGCCGTTATGGATTTTATGGATCTTACTAAGCGGGTATATCATTTATGTAGTTTTAACAGTGGTGATAATCCCACCATTACGATGGAAGCGCTGGCGCTATGATGTATTAGCAGATGAAATTGATTTGCAACGCGGTTTCTTTATCAGAAAACGGACACTTATTCCGATGTCACGTGTTCAGCACGTAGATACTGAACAAGGGCCGCTACTTCGAAGATACAAATTAGCAGCAGTCTCTATTTCAACGGCAGCAACAGTGCATCAGATTCCTTCGCTAACTATAGAAGTGGCAGATGAGCTGCGAGATCGTATTGCCGAGCTTGCTGCGGTGGTTGAAGATGAGTGACTTAAAACGATTACATATTGCTGCCATTTTTGTATCATTTTTAAGTGCCTTAAGAAGTTTTTTGATTCCTTTTATCATAAGTTTCTTTTTAGGTAGTTCAAGTGAACCAATCGGTTTTTTTCGGTTTGAGTACATTTGGATTGCTATATTGGTTTTTATATTTTTTACGGGTATCGGACATTGGGTAACGTTTAAATATCGGATTATTGCAGGAGAGCTTTACATTCAAAGAGGAATCTTTGTGAAAAAGAAACGCTATATTCAACAACATCGAGTGCAAAGTATTGATATAACGGCTGGGCTCTTTCAACGTTTATTCGGACTTGTAAAACTTAAAATTGAGACAGCAGGTGGAGGAGCAGAGCCAGAAGTAAATCTTATTGCAATAAGCAGAGAAGAAGCGGAAGGAATTCGCGCTGAGTTAAAAAAAAGAAACGCTGTCACAGATCAAACAGAACGATTAGAAGAGAAGCTAGATAAACCGGAAGCTGATTATACATGGAAGTTAAAGACAAATCACTTGATCATTGCCGCTCTAACTTCAAGTGGTCTGGGCCTTACGATATCTGCTGTAGCAGCGTTATTTAGTCAGATTGAGCAGTTTCTTCCTGAAATGATATATGATCAAGTGTTTCGTTTTTTTGCGAGCACTGAAATCATGCTTATTACTACGTTCATTGTAATTATTGTTTTTATTTCATGGTGTATATCGTTTGTTGGAACCCTTTTGAAGTATGGGGGATTTACCATAGAGAAATACGAAAAAGAATTAGTCATCTCAAGAGGGTTAATAGAAAAACGGCAACTTACGATTCATTCGAACAATGTAACAGCAATTCGAGTTGTCCGAAACATTTTTCGTCAGCCTTTAGGATTTGGGACGGTTTATGTTGAAAGTGCCGGTGGTGGCACAAATGATGAACAACTTTCAACCGTCTTGTTACCTATAGCAAAAGAAGAAGAAATGATCGCTGCTTTTGCTGAACTCTTACCTGATTATGCTAGGGAGTACAAGGTAGAATCCGTACCACAGAGATCGCTACGACGCTTTTTTATCCGCGCATCTATTGCGCCGTTTATTGCTACTGTAGTAATTGGGGCGCTGGTTAGCCCATATGGTTATTATGGCTTTATTGCTGTGGCGGTTTGTTTATTGTTTGGTTTTTTACAATATAATGATGCTGGATCAGGCTTTGACCATACTCATTTGTGGTTACGTTATCGTAAAATTAGTCAAATACTCGTTATTTCAAACAAGAGAAAGATCCAATCAGCTGAAATAAGAACGTCAATTTTACAAAAGCGATACAGGTTAGCAACTTTTCGATTTTCCATTTTATCGAGTGTCATTGGGAAATCATTTACAGTGTTCGACGTTGACAAAAAAGAAGCAGATAAGATGCTTAACTGGTATTCGGCTCATTCAAAAACAACGATAGAATAATGTGAAAAGAACGAGGATGTTGCAAAAAGGGGGGATCCCTTTGCAACATCCTCTAATATTATAAGGAATAGGCGTTTGTATAAGTTGAAATAGAACGCTTACCCTGTTCAGTTGTAAATTCAAACCGATCGTAAATTCTATCATTATTGTAGTTCTGAAGCGTTCTTTCATAATGGTGTTGTACGAGGATTATTCCTTGTGGTCCTCTATAGGTAAGAAAATTTACACCTTGAAAAGATTTCTTTTCACTAGCCTCTAATAGTTGGGCGAGAAGTGAGTTGTGACACTCAACTAGATCATCGTGAGTAATTTGATAGCGTTCTAAACTTTTCTCAAGAGATGATAGTGCAGCTGGTTCAAGCTCATTACGCAAAATAACATACGGCTTAAATTGCTCATCTTCTATGACAAAGACTGCACCTTCTTTCGGAGCATACCGGATGCCATTTTCAGAGACAAAGATGCCATTCCCCTCATATTTTCCAGTTATCCACTCATGTTGATTTTCCCAAGAGATCGAAAAAGGACAATCTTCTAAATTAAGTCTGTTTTCATTCTCATCAATTAGTATGAAGTGATTACCGTCATGGTGAAAAGTGTAGGTAATAACAGACACTTCTTTTTTTACATTGGATTGGAAATGATCATTCAAGCTACGCTCTGATAAGAACTGTCGTAACACATCTTGTTTGTTTTGAATGGTTTGAATGCTTAGTGTTAATTCGTTGTATCGCTGCTCAACGGCATCTAGCAAAGTCAATTCGAAAGAAGAAGGAGTCTCTGTCTTACTCACTGCTGATAACTTCACGCCTTCACATTCAATCATTTCTCTATCTTGATATTTTAAAGGTTTTAATTGAGGTTGGTCGAGTGTTTCATCAAAAAAAGGGAGTTTATCTACAGCAAGAATTTGGACAATGCCCCTCCATGGTTTTCTTGGCTCTGCAATGATTTTTTTTAAGATACCTAAATAACTTCCCTCAACACCTTCTTTAACTTTCACGATTTTATTTATAAGTGATTGTGCTTGCTTGCGGTCCATATAATCCCTCACTTTTCAGACTAGCCATTAGCTTTTAATTATGTAGTTTAATTATAGTCAGGTTAGAATTCTTTTAGCAAGTTGTCGTTGGAAGATTTATTACCCATTTATGTTTTTTTATCATACCGCAAAGTTTGTAATTGAAATAAATAATTCATTCTTTCAACTTTTAACTTTTCCAAACGTTCAACATAGTCGATGAGAGTTAGTTCCATTTTTGATAAAGTGATATAGATATTCTCTTTATGTTCTAATTGATGTTTTAAAGATAACGACAAATATGTATGAATCATCGAGGGAATGTCCTCTTTGAACATTCGTCTGACAATATGGCGTTCCTCAAAATCTAAAAGCAAAAAATCTTCTTGTAACTTCTGCGCTTGTTGTATCAAACGATGCATTCGACTTTCGATTACAGGATCTACAGAAAATTGTTTGACTGTTTGAACATATCGTTTTGCTTCCTCGAGTAAGTAGGTCACATCGTTTGTATTTGTTTCTTGTAAGAGGTGTTGCTGATTAACAAGTAATTTCTTAGAAGGCTGATCAAAAGTGACTTGGTCATTAGAAAAAGCTAGATCAAGATGATGAATTCGATAAAAAAGATTATGAAACATAGGGGATTCGCGGATGGAACGTATGTGAGCTCGTCCATCTTTCATATAACGAATCGTTGCCTCCTTGCATAAACCTACACCATTTTTTGCTTTCATGTATTTTCTGTAACACTTAATGACAAATCGTTTTTTTATTGGTGAAGATGAATGTTTTGCATCGATCATCACAACTGAAATAAATGTATGAGTCACCTTCACTTTAATTAGCCATTCTTTCTGTTTTCTCCGAACTGTCTTTTTTTGATTAGAGGAGGGGGCCTTTTCTGCAATTCTAATAAGTAATTCCTCAGTATCGTCTATTAACTTTCTTGTCGTTGTATCTCTAATTAAATGTTCTTCAACTTGTTTTTTATGTGCGGGGATAAATATGGTTTTTACTTTATCTAACCATTGCATAAAATAATGTCCCTCCTTTCTCTATTAGATCAGTATGTTTATTATTTAAGTAGCTTTGTCGACATTTCTTTGTTTAAGGAGTCTAATTCAGTAATAAACTGTTGTCCAGTTTGAACGATTCGTTCGTTGGATTTTTCAGTTAGTTCAATCGCTTCAAAAACATTATTATAAGCTTTTCTAAAAGATTCTAGTGCAATAGCAGGCTCTTCTAACGTTTTTAGTGTGTCCTCTGTATTTTGTTTCAGTAGCTCAGAGTTAGATAAGAGCATTGATTCTGTTGCTTCATTAACATGTTTTACTGCTTTAATGACTTTTTGTTGGTTAGATAAGGCTAATTGAATAGATGCTGAGACAGTAATAACGTTTTTAGTCATCGTAATAGCGTTGAAAATGGCCTCTTCTAATTTATCATTATTTTCAACTATTAAATCAACAGAAGCTAATGATTGTTGTAAGACCATGACTGCTTGAGACATATTTTTAATCCGAGATATGACTTTCAGCTGCCCTTTTTTCAATTCATTTGGGTTATCTAGCCATTGTTCTTTCGTCATTTCATCTTCAAGCATTTTATTTAAATGATGACCAAGTTCAATCTGTTCATTCAAGTTAGCAATTCGTTCTTTTGCAACGCCTTTCAATTGATGTAGCATTAATGTGTCTTCTTGTAATTTATCTTTTCCAGAGAGAAGTCCTTCGACGATATGATCAACTTGAGATTCTACAGTTTGGTATTTGCGAGCATATTGTTCAATGGGATTACGACGCAATAATTTGTTGAGCCACTTCTTCGTTTGATTAGCTTTAAGATAACTCGGTTCTAACTGACTTACTGTTTCTTTTAATTGGTGAAGCTGGCTTGGTAGTTGATTCGACTGATCTTGCATCATTTCTTTTACAGGTCGTTTGAGGGCTTCAAGAGATTCTCCAGCTTCGCGTTGTTCCTCCTCACCTAGAGTATCTAATGAAGTTAATAGCTTCGAAATATCTTCATCTTGTTTAAGCTGATCTAAAACGGATTTTGATTTATTGGAAAGTTCGCTCACTTTTCATCCTCCTCTTACTTGTTATCATTTCATTAAATTTATTACGTTTTACGTGTCATATAGTTTCAGGTTATGTAATATTATGATGGATTTTTGGAAGTAATACAATCCTCCTCTAGATGGAACCAGATATATAATTAAGGATTATAGAAGAGTAGGGGAGAGAAATATCAATGGAGCTAGTAAGAGAATTTATTTAGAATTGATAATTTGATAATTTTCAGTTGTCGGGAACTACTCAATTGAAAAGGTAATAAACTTTTCTAAAAAAAGTTTTACGGTTACCTTTTTTTGAATTTTTATACAATTTAAAGTTGTTATTATGCAGTTTTTTTATTTGTTGACTATAGAAAATCTAAAAAAAATTTGTAAAAGCACACGACATGAAGCGCTTTCATTACATATTTCAGCAAATTTCAATTTGCCGAAATGTCAGAAAAATGATATGATCCTGTATATTAGCTCATTAGATTTTGGGGAGAGTTGATTGATTTTTACTTTTTTGGAGAAAGGGTTGATGCCAAATGCGGTACGCACAATTACCGAAAAAACAAGGCCTATATGATCCACAATTTGAGCATGATAATTGCGGTATCGGCTTTTTAGCCCATATGAAAGGGAAGAAATCGCATCAAGTTGTTCAAGATGCGCTTCAAATTTTGCGCAATTTAGAACATCGCGGTGGGCAAGGCGACGAAGTAAATACTGGAGATGGTGCAGGGATTCTATTACAAATTCCTCATCGTTTCTTTGAAAAAGTCTGTTTAGCAGATGGTGTAACTCTTCCTGAAGCAGGCGAATACGGAGTAGGGATGCTGTTTCTGCCACAGGATGAAGAGGCAAGAGATAATTGCGAGAAAGGTTTAGAAGCAATTATAGAGAAAGAAAATATGGAGCTTCTAGGCTGGCGTAATGTTCCTGTTGATAATTCAATGCTTGGTAATGCGGCAAAAGCAGCAATGCCATATATTCGCCAACTATTTATTAAACGTAATTCAGAACTAGAAACTGAATTGGATTTTGAACGTAAGCTTTACGTTATTCGTAAACGTGCCGAGAATGAACTTGCTTCAATGGTTCCAGATAATGAATCATTTTATTTTGCAAGTTTATCAAGTCGGACAATTGTTTATAAAGGGATGTTGACAACAGAGCAAGTTGACCAATTTTATTTAGACATTCCAGATGCTGATTTTGAAACAGCGATTGCACTAGTCCATTCAAGATTTAGTACAAACACATTTCCTAGCTGGGAGCGAGCTCATCCGAACCGTTATATGATTCATAATGGTGAAATCAATACAGTAAAAGGAAATGTAAACTGGATGCACGCACGTGAAGCAATGTTTGAATCAAACGCATTTGGTGACGACATTGACAAGATCCATCCAGTTGTTGATAAAGATGGTTCTGACTCTTCAATGTTTGATAATACAATTGAATTTCTCTCTCTTGCTGGTAGATCAATGGCGCACTCGGCGATGATGATGATACCAGAGCCTTGGCAAAATGATGACCAAATGAGTGCAGAGAAAAAAGCATTCTATCAATTCCATAGTACGTTAATGGAACCTTGGGATGGTCCAACTGCGATTGCCTTCACAGATGGTAAGCAAATTGGAGCTTGTTTAGATCGTAACGGATTACGTCCATCTCGTTATTATGTAACAAAAGATGACTACATCATTATGTCTTCTGAAGTAGGTGTTCTTGATATTGCTCCTGAGAATGTCCTCTATAAAGAGCGACTTCATCCAGGTCAAATGCTTTTAGTTGATACAGTGGAAGGGCGCATTATCCCAGATGAAGAAATTAAGCATCAAATTGCAAGTGAACACCCATATGAAGAATGGGTGAAAGATCATTTAATTCAACTTGAGGATGTTCTTGAAACAGCTCATGTTGTAAATACTGATTTTAAAAACTTAAGCACACGCCAACTAGCGTTTGGTTATACGTATGAAGAGTTATCAAAAGTTATCCAACCAATGGTGAAAGATGGAGTCGATCCTGTCGGTTCAATGGGTTATGATTCACCTTTAGCAGTTCTATCTAAGAAACCACAACTTTTATATAACTATTTTAAACAATTGTTTGCTCAAGTAACGAATCCTGCGATTGATGCGATTCGTGAAGAAGTTGTTACTGCAATGGGAACAACCATTGGAGCAGAACGTAATTTGTTAAATCCAGAACCTTTAAGCTGTCGTCACATTCATCTTCCTTACCCAATTTTGGATAATGAAGAACTAGCGAAGCTTCGTCATAACAAAATGGAAGGGTTCAAATCTATTACGTTACCAATCCTATTTGATGTTTCAAAGAAAGAAAGTCAACTTGACCAGGCGTTGGATTCTCTTTTTGCTCGTGCAGATGCAGCAATTAAGACTGGCCATTCGCTTATTATTTTAAGTGATCGTGGAGTAAGTGAAACTCAAGGTGCTATTCCTGCTTTACTTGCTGTTGCGGGATTGCATCATCATCTCATGCGTCAAGGGACGAGAACGCAGGTTAGCCTATTAGTAGAGTCAGGTGAACCGAGAGAAGTACACCATTTTGCTTGTTTGCTTGGATACGGTGCTGAAGCTGTAAATCCTTACCTTGTATTAGATTCCATTGATGGTCTAATTCAAGATGGATTGCTTGAGGATGTTTCGTACGTTGAAGCTGTTAACAAATATGTAAAGGCAGCTACAAAGGGTATTATGAAGGTTTTATCAAAGATGGGAATTTCTACAATCCAGAGTTATCGTGGAGCACAGATTTTTGAAGCTGTCGGAATTCATGACTCTGTTGTCGATCGTTATTTCACTTGGACAACAACGCGAATTGGTGGAGTGAATCTTGAAATTATTGAAAAAGAAGTACGCACACGCCACAGCAGAGCGTATTCTGACCAAGAAGGTGTCGATAAGGCTTTAGATCCAGGTGATGACTTACAATGGCGTCGTAATGGGGAGCCTCATCAATATAACCCTCATACGATTCATATGCTTCAAAATGCATGTCGAAACGATAATTATGGTTTGTTTAAAAAGTATTCAAATGCAATTAATGAGCAAACAAAGGAACAAACAACGTTACGTGGATTACTTGCTTTTAAAGAAGGCCGTACCTCTGTGCCATTAGATGAAGTGGAGCCTGCTGAACAAATCTTTAAACGATTCCGTACAGGTGCAATGTCATTTGGCTCAATTTCGAGCGAGGCACATGAAACACTTGCGATTGCGATGAACCGTATTGGTGGGAAAAGTAATACAGGTGAAGGTGGAGAAAATCCAAATCGATTTACTCCTGATGAAAATGGCGATTTACGTCGAAGTGCTATTAAACAAGTAGCCTCTGGAAGATTTGGTGTAACAAGCCATTATCTAGTTAATGCGGATGAGATCCAAATTAAAGTGGCTCAAGGAGCTAAGCCAGGTGAAGGTGGACAATTACCAGGTAATAAAGTTTACCCATGGGTTGCAGAAGTTCGTGGATCAACACCAGGTGTTGGACTTATTTCACCACCTCCGCATCATGATATTTATTCAATTGAGGATTTAGCTGAATTAATTCATGATTTAAAAAATGCGAACCCTACAGCGAAAGTTAGCGTAAAGCTTGTTGCTGGTACAGGAGTTGGGACCATTGCTGCCGGTGTTGCGAAAGGTAGAGCGGACGGTATTATCATTAGTGGTTATGATGGTGGTACAGGAGCTGCTGCAAGAACAAGTATTAAGCACACTGGGTTGCCATGGGAAATTGGTTTAGCGGAGACGCATCAAACGCTTTTACTTAACAACCTCCGTGATCGTGTAACACTTGAAACGGACGGGAAGTTAATGACGGGTCGTGATGTAGTTGTAGCTGCCTTACTAGGAGCAGAAGAATTTGCATTTTCAACAGCACCATTAGTTGTGCTAGGCTGTATTGTTATGCGAGTATGTCATCTAGATACATGTCCTGTTGGTATTGCTACGCAAAATCCAGAGCTTCGTAAAAAATATATGGGACAGGTTGAGCACGTGGAGAACTTCATGCGCTTTGTAGCTGAAGAAATTCGTGAGCTTATGGCAGAACTTGGTTTCCGTAAACTTGATGATTTAATTGGACGCACAGACTTACTTGAGGGGAACAAGGCTGTAGATAATTGGAAGGCTGAGCACATTGATTTATCAAACCTTCTTTATCAACCTAAGCCTGAAGACCAAAAAAGCAATTACTGTACTAAGAGTCAAGATCATCAGCTTGAGGTATCGCTTGATAGCAGAGAATTACTAACTGCTAGTAAGCCGGCTCTTGAAAACGGAGAGAAAGTCTATGCTAGCTTCCCTATTAAAAACGTTGACCGCGTTGTTGGAACCATTGTTGGTAGTGAAATAAGTAAACGATACGGTGCAGAAGGCTTACCTGAGGATACGATCACATTTGACTTCACAGGTTCAGCAGGTCAGAGCTTTGGTGCTTTTGTTCCAAAAGGGATGACATTGCGTCTCGAAGGTGATGCAAATGACTATACTGGCAAAGGACTATCTGGTGGGAAAGTCATTGTTTATCCTCCGGCAATATCGACGTTTAAAGCAGAAAAGAATATTTTAATCGGGAACACATCTTTTTATGGTGCCACTAGCGGTGAAGCATACATCAATGGGATTGCGGGTGAACGTTTTGCTGTCCGTAATTCAGGTCTAAGTGTTGTTGTAGAAGGTGTTGGTGACCATGGTCTTGAGTATATGACTGGTGGAGTTGTCGTGAACTTAGGATCTGTAGGGAAAAACTTTGCTGCAGGTATGTCAGGTGGGATTGCTTTTGTCCTTGATGAGGATGGAACGTTTGATACGAAATGTAACAAAGAAATGGTTCATTTAGAACCTGTAGTCGATAAAATAGATATGGATTTACTACGCACGTTACTAAACAACCATTCTTCTTATACAAAGAGTGCTCGTGCCAAAGAGGTTCTTTCGAATTGGAATGATCATTTTCCGAAATTTGTAAAAGTTATTCCGAAAGATTACAAGAGAATGCTTGAAGCGATCGATCGAGTGAAACAAGAAGGACTTACAGATATGGATGCTGTCATGGTTGCTTTTGATGCAAACAAAAGCGATAAGTCTCGTGTAACTGGAAAATAACTAAAGGTGACTCAAAATGAACTTCTGATCTTAAGGTCAAATCCATATTAAGTAAGGATATAGCCTAAGATCAGAACGTTATTTGAGTTCATCTTCCTTCTAAATAGTAGATATAGAAGAGAGATTGGAGTGAATGCGATGGGGAAGCCAACTGGATTTATTGAATACAAAAGAGAAAACCCAACGAAAAGAGATCCATTTGAACGTACGAAAAATTGGAAGGAATTTCAGATCTTAATGCCGGAGCCCACTTTACGTCAACAGGGTGCCCGCTGTATGGATTGTGGTGTTCCTTTTTGCCAAACTGGTACGACAATGGATGGGTCAGGTGAAATTGGGTGTCCTGTGTATAACTTAATTCCTGAGTGGAACGATTTAGTTTATCGAGGCAAATGGAAGGAAGCGTTAGAACGACTGCATAAAACAAATAACTTCCCTGAATTTACAGGAAGAGTTTGTCCAGCACCTTGTGAAGGATCTTGTACAGTAGCGATAAGTGACGATGCTGTGTCAATTAAAAGTATTGAATATCATATCGTTGAACGTGGATTCCAAGAAGGGTGGATTATACCACAACCACCGTCAAAACGAACAGGTAAAAAGGTAGCAGTAGTAGGATCAGGTCCTGCTGGACTTTCAGCTGCTGCGCAACTGAATAAAGCTGGCCATACTGTCACTGTATTTGAACGTGACGATCGCATTGGTGGGCTTTTAACATATGGTATTCCTGATGTGAAGCTTGCTAATCATATCGTTGAACGACGTGTGAGCCTCCTTAAAGAAGAAGGCATCACGTTTAAGACAAATGTAGAGATCGGAAAAGATATATCAGCTACTGAATTAAATAATGACTTCGACTCTGTTCTTTTATGTACAGGAGCAACAAAACCACGTGATGTTGAGGTAGAAGGGCGTAACTTAAAAGGAATTCACTATGCAATGGACTTTTTAACAGCTAATACGAAAAGCCTATTAAACTCAAATCATGAAGATGGCAAATACATTTCTGCAAAAGGCCAAAATGTAATTGTTATTGGTGGTGGAGATACAGGAGTTGACTGTATTACAACGTCAGTACGTCACGGTGCAAAGTCAATTACTCAATTTGACATCAACCGTCAGAAGTCTGATGAGCGAGGGGACAAGAACCCATGGCCATTATTTCCGATTATTCACCAAATTGAAGATGGCCAAAAAGAAGCAAAAGCGGTCTATGGTACAGACCCTCGCAGTTATCAAGTAAGCACAACAAAATTTGCTGGTGACGAAAATGGGAATGTAACAGAAATTCATACAATTGGTGTGGAGACAACGATTGATGAAAAAGGTAGAAAAATTCGCACACCGATCCCTGGTACAGAAAAAGTGTGGCCTGCTGATCTTGTGTTATTAGCTATCGGATTTACTGGTCCAGAAGAACGCATAATTGAAGAATTGTCACTTCAGACGTCATCTCGTTCAACAATTGATGCGGAGTATGGAAAATATATGACAAGTGTTCCAGGTGTTTTTGCTGCTGGAGATAATCGTCGCGGACAAAGTTTAGTTGTATGGGCTATCCATGAAGGACGAGAAGCAGCAAGAGAGTGTGATCGTTATTTAATGGGATGTTCTAATTTACCATAGTATTTCATAAGCTTGTAATAGAATTGTAATGGCGCTTTCATAGATTTCATGAGAGAATAGATTTAATAGAAAAATGAAACTATGAAAGGGCGTATGAATATGCTTCAACATATGAAGCGTGGCCTCGTCATTTCATCAGCACTTCTGACATTTGGATTGTTTGTCCCTACGATTGACTTTGTTCGAGACGTACAAGCCGAAGAACCACAGAAGACACAAGGTGAAAACAATGAGAAACCACTAATATATCAAGTTAACGAAGAAAGTTATGAACTATTTGATAAAGTTTTACCAGCTAACACGGAGCAATATATTCATCGTAATGTTGCCTCGGCAGACTTACTGAATAACTTTATCGTAAAGCAAGCATCTGAACAAAGTATGTTGAAGTTTGGTTCTGTGATTACTGAAAAAATAAGTTCATCTTTTAAAAATACCATATTGCCTAGGCTAGATACTGTTCTTCGTGAAACAACTAGTACTTTATCTGATAGTGATTGGGAACAGATGAAAATTTCAAGTAGTCCATCAGCGGGACTTGGAGAGAAAATACTTCATCTTTATAATGAAGAAAGTGGAGAGGATATTTTTCGTTTTCATGTACGCCGTGATCAACCGCCTAAACAGGGATACACATTTAATTTTCATTACCATACGTATCTAGATGCACATGAATTGCATCATCCTATTGGAACGATTCATTGGGGAAAAGATATGCCCCCAAGATGGAACAGTAGTAACCGTGTATAAAAATATACACGGTTATTTTTTTGTTACATAGAAAATTTTATTGCATTTTTTTGAAATTGTATAATTATACACAAAGACAATATGATGAGAGTGTGGTACTATATTTGTATTAAATGAGAAAAGTAGGATAGAACATGCTTAAATAGTTGCTATTATTATTACTAACTACCTCTATGTTTGTAGCGATTTGGATTCTAGTTATCGTACAGTTTACCTCTCCCGAAGAAATTGAATGGACTTCGATACAATATATTGAAAACAATGAAAGCGCGTTTGACATACCAAAGAAATAGAAAAGCTCAAAGAGAATGAAGCTGATGAGACGGTTGAAATAGACGATGCTTTGAAAAAGAATTCGGTAGATGATAAGAAAGAAAAACATATTAACTTACAGGATTATGATTTTAGTGATGTTTCTACACCTGAGGGAGTCCCTATTGGAGCGATCCTAAGAAAATTTCATCTGAAGTAATGAAGTTCAATATTTTTTCGTAAATCTCTCTTCAATTCTTACGTTTTTTTGGTAGGATAAAAGTAAGTTTAAAAGTTTGTGGGGGGATTTGATTGGAATCACATGTGAAAGAAAAAAAATGTCCGGAATGGCTAAAATGGACGATACGAGTTCTACTAGGCTATACTTTATTATTAGCAATTATTTTAGCTATAACGATTATTTCCATTCTAATTACGTTTACGTTTATTGTTATTGATGGTTTTTCACAAACAAGTTCTTTAGGGGCTATTTCAGAACAATATTTTGTCCCGATTTCTGAATTTATGTGGAAACTTTTTACGTGGTTAGTACCAGGGCTATAGTGGTGATTTGATGCAACAGGAAATAGTGATTATACTTATGGCTTTTATCTTTTTTATATTAACAGGCTTGTTTGGTGGAATTGGGATTTATAGTTTTTTGCATCAGAAAAGAAAACAGGCAATTTGGAGCTTTGCCATTGGTTTTCTAATGATTATCATTTACTTAACGATGATGTTTGGACTCGGTATTGGTGAAATGTAAGGAGGTGGAAGTTTGGGAACGATTAAATATGTACGTGCATTTTACAAAACAGGTGTCTATGTTGCTGAACTTATTGACAAACAAGAAGAACATGGGCGCGCGCTGGTAAAGGTCATAGCTGTATTAAAACACCCTACTCAAGGAGATCTTCATAACCCTAAAATGACAAAAGTAGCTTTTTTTCATCAACGTAAAGCATTGGCTGAATATGAAAAAACGTGGGTGCCATTGTCTTCATTAAAACAGTATTCAGAGGCAGTTCCAACTTACAAGTCATCACTTCAAAAAGCATTAGAGGATCAAATGCTGGGTTTACAAGAAGAGAACTCGGAATGGGCACAAGCATGTATAGAAAAACTGAATGAATGTAAGCAAGATTATGGCTTTTAATGAAAGTATTATAATTAGAACGTGGGACCGAGTTAGATTTAAGATCTAAACTCGGTCTCTTTTACATCCATTCCGTTAAGCCATAAGCGAATACTTAAATCCAATAAGAATAAGTCATCTGCATCGTCTAATGAACAATTTGTTAATGTTTCTATTTTTCGTAAACGGTATAGTAATGATTGGCGATGTAAATTTAATTCACGAGCTGTTTGACTCACATTGCCGCGGTTACGGTGATAGGTCGTAAACGTATGAAGGAGGTCTATCTGTCTTTCACGAGCGTAGCGTAGAAGTGAATCAAGTATTGTCTTGGCTATATCAATCAATTCTTCATTTTTTAGCAAGCTCTCCATGACTCGATCTACTTTTGTATCTGCATAAACAGAAATCGTATTTGGGCCCTTGCGTTTTCTCCCAATTTCCAGTGCTCTTTTTGCTTCTTCATAACTAGCTGCAAAATTTGAATAACCATATTGTTTTGCAATGCCCCATGTTATTGTGATAGACGGATAGAGAAATTGAAATCGGCTTAGTAATTTTGTTATGTAAGTCTTTGCTTGTTCTATCACATCCTGATGATTCACTTCTAAGAAAATAATGAGTTCTTCTCCTTGATACGTCACCATAGACTTTAAGGCCATAGATTTCGCAATACTTTCTGCTTCCTCTTCCATATGTCGGATGCATTCGTGTAGCCAGTGGTCATATGTTATGGAAAGATGTGTCATTGCTAAAAAGGATTCGTTTAATTGTTCTGGCTTTGCGACAAGGCAAATATAAGGAAGGTTAATCTGATAGCCGAGTGACTTTGCTCTTGATAATAGGAGCTCATTCGATGAGATGGATCCTCTAGAAATCTCCCATACAAAATCATCTCGAAGGCGCCATTCCGCTTCTTTTGCTGCTTGTTCATGCAAAAAATGGATGGCAACAGCTGTTGTGACATGTTCAAGTAACATTACCCATTCTTTGTGTTCTTCTTGGCTTAATGGATCTTCGCCAAATCCATCTACAACAATATATCCTTGAATGTTGCCAGATGAGTGAATCGTTACTTGTAGAGCGTATCCGCTAACGTACTTTACCCACTCAAATGTCTGTTCTAAAGAATGATAGATTCCATCCTCTTCTAATTGCTTTTGTAAAAAAGTAGCCCACTTTTCAAGTAAGTCATTAGAAAAGGTATTTGACTTCCCACGGACGACGCCTCGTTTATCTGCAATTATGACGTTACAATCAATCGATTGCGACACGTGTTCGGCTACACGATTCAGTGATTTTCCAGTAAGAACATAGTCAAGCAAGGACTTTCGAATGTATTCAATTTTTTTAAGGTATTGATGTTTTTTTTCGTGAATTTGTTCCAGAACAGATTCTAAAATATCGGAAAAACGTATAGACCAATCGACTTCTAGTAATATGAACTTATGGTTATGGGCAAGTTGAATCACGGAAGGTGGAATGGACTTCACGAAAGGTCCGATGGCAATCGCTAACGCGCATGCCTCTGATTGTATGACTTCCTCAACAAATTCATAAAATGCCTTTTGTTTATAAGCGCAACCGACTCCAGAAGTAAGGACTAGTTCATTTTTACGCACAAACGTTTCCACAGGAGCCTCAATAACAGAGATCCAATCCACAATTCGCGTCTCGAGTTCGGTTTCGCCACTTCGAATTACGGCATCTCTCAAGATCTTAAGTGATTGAACATCTTTCATTGTAATACTCATAAATCTTACCTCCTTAAATCCATCCACTCTAAACCTAATTGTAATCTATTTTCAGAAGATTTGTAAAAATGAATGAATACAATTGTGTTTTTTTCATACAAATTGTTGAATGAATTCCATCTATATATTGAATATGATGAATGTAAGACAAGAAAGGGGTGGCAACATGGAAGCAAAGAAACCGATAAGTCAAGGAACTAATTCAGTTTGGGCTGGTGAAAAAGAGTATTTGGTGCATGGAGCTACGCAAGTTCCGGTCGTGCATAGTGTTGCCTATAATTATGATGACATTGATATATGGTATGAAGTTGCTATCGGTAAACGAAAGGGCCATATTTACGGTAGAAATACGAACCCAACAGTGCAAGCGTTTGAGGACAAAGTCAAAGCGCTTGAACATGCAGAAGCTGCAACTAGCTTTTCTACAGGGATGGCAGCTATATCGAATTCGCTTCTAACATTTCTTGTGCCCGGTGACAAGATTGTCTCTATAAAAGATACGTATGGTGGCACAAATAAAATATTCTCTGAATTTTTGCCTAAGTTGAACATCGAGGTTACGTTGGTTGAGACAGGAAACCACGAAGAAATGGAAAAAGAAATTGCTAAAGGCTGCAAACTAGTTTATTTAGAGACACCAACAAACCCTACGGTGAAAATAACGGATATCGAGCGAATTACTAAAGCAGCAAAAGCTGTTGGAGCTCTTGTTTTTGTCGATAATACGTTTGCTACCCCAATTAACCAAAATCCACTATTTTATGGTGTTGATTTAGTCATTCATAGTGCAACGAAATTTCTTGGGGGGCATGCAGATGCTTTAGGTGGGGTTGTGTGTGGATCAGCTGAGCTTGTAACAGACATCTTTCATTATCGTGAAATAAATGGTGCAACCTTGGATCCAATGGCAGCCTATCTGCTATTAAGAGGAATGAAGACATTAAAACTTCGCGTTGAAAAACAACAGGAAAACGCCTTAAAAGTTGCACAATTTTTATCAACTCACGAAAAAGTTGAGCAAGTTTTTTATCCAGGGCTTATCACTCACAAGCATCATGAGATTGCCAAAAGTCAAATGAAAGGATTTGGTGGAATGCTAAGCTTCGCTTTAAAAGGGGAACTAGATGCGGTTCGCCAATTCCTACCAAAATTAAAATTAGCCCATCGCGCGGCCAATTTAGGTGCAGTTGAAACAACGGTCGGACCAGCAAGAACGACAAGTCATGTTGAGAATACGGCAGAAGAACGTGCAGCTTTAGGGATACCAGAAGGCTTAGTCCGCTACTCCGCAGGTATTGAAGACACAGAAGATTTAATTCACGACTTAAAACAAGCCCTAGAAGAGATTAACCTTTAATATAAGTGGTCAAATCAACCTTACTTTTGCTGGAAAAGGGAGGGAACCAAAATGGCACATAAACTTGCTTTAATTGGATTTGGTGGAGTAGGGCAAGGATTTGTCGAAATTTTACGTGAAAAGGGTATGAAACTGAGCAAGGATCATCAAATAGATTTTAAAATCGTATCCATCTGTGATTTATATAAAGGCTCAATCCATCATTCGGAAGGACTGTGCCTAGAAGATGTGATGGCTGCGATAAAAGAAAAGGGTTCTCTTGATTCGTATCCTGATCAACCAGGGCTCGTGCGTGGTTGGTCGAGTCAAGAAACAATTACAAAAACGAATGCTGACTCGATTGTTGAAATGACATTTACGGATGTCGCGACTGGCCAACCTGCCATTGACCATTGTAAATGGGCATTTTCGAATAAAAAAAATGTTGTGATGACAAATAAAGGGCCTGTTGCTTTAGCCTACGAGACTTTATCTAAGCTTGCTCGGGAAAATGGAGTTCAGTGGTTATTTGAAGGCGCGGTTATGAGTGGAACCCCTGCACTGCGCTTGCCTGAAGCAACGCTGACAGGCAATAAGATTACCGAGATAAGAGGAATTTTAAACGGTACAACAAATTATATGTTAATGCGTATGGAGGAAGGGCTCGATTATAACGAAGCACTGAAAGAAGCGCAGGTCTTAGGATACGCAGAAGCAGATCCAACAGCTGATGTAAAAGGATATGACGTTTTATATAAAGTGTTAATTTTGGCAAATGTCGTGTTAGGTTATCCGTTAAAACGTAATGAAGTTATTTGCAAAGGGATTTCTGAACTAACTATCCATGATATAGAGAAAGCAAAAATGTTGCAAAAATGTTGGAAACTAATTGGGTCGTTGACTGTAACGGAAAATGGTTTGAAGGCAGCTGTTCAACCTGAGATGGTGCCGTTTGATGATCCATTAGCTGGTGTATCCGGTGCGATGAATGCGATCACTTACACGTGTGACTTGTCTGGGCCTATCACATTAATAGGGGCAGGTGCAGGAATAAAGGAGACGGGGTTTGCGGTCTTAATAGATTTAATACAAATTGAGCGAAGTCGATAAGGAAATGGAGGGATGAAAATGGCGAAACAAATAGTTAAGGAGCGGATGCTAATTGGGGGGGAATGGATTGATAGAAAAGAATCAATTGATGTTTATGACCCAGGCACGGGTAACCTGATTGCGACTGTACCAGCAGCAACCGTCGAGGATGTAGATTTAGCCATTGCACAAGCTCGAGTAGGAGCACGGAAAAATGCGAGCTTACCTGTGCATGAACGAATGAGAATTCTTCATGCAGCAGCATCCTATATTGAAACGAATGGTGATGTTTTTGCGAGAACGATCGTTTTGGAAAGCAGCAAAACGATTCGAGAGGCGAGAAAAGAAGTAAAACGTTGTATTGAAACATTACGAATAAGTGCCGAAGAAGCAAGACGAATCGAGGGAGAAACGATACCATTTTCCCAAATGCCGGGGCATGAAAATCGAGTCGGATACGTTTATCGGTTTCCAGTCGGAATTGTAGCAGCAATTACGCCATTTAATGATCCTCTTAATCTAGTTGCACATAAGGTTGGCCCTGCCATTGCTTCTGGAAATGCGGTCATTGTAAAGCCAGCCTCAGTAACTCCTTTGAGTGCATTAAGACTGGCAGAGGCATTTTTACATGCGGGATTACCTGCTGATGTTTTATCTGTTGTTACAGGTCATGGCTCTATTATATGTGACCCCTTAGTTAAGCATGATGATGTCAGGTTTGTTTCTTTTACTGGTGGTTATGAAACAGGCAAAGAAATTTCCCGAAAAGTAGGGGTGAAAAAGACAGCGATGGAGCTGGGGTCTAACTCACCAACGATTATCTTGAAAGATGCTGATATAAAAGAGGCTGTTTCGGCAACCATTTCAGGTGCATTTGGAGTAGCAGGTCAAAACTGTATTGGGGTACAACGTATTTATGTTGAACGATCAGTATATGAATCATTTTTAGCTGAATTTATTTTAAAAACGAAACAATTAAGGATGGGAGCTAAAAGTGATGAAACGACTGATGTTGGACCGATGATTTCTGAAAAAGAAGCAAAGCGTGTAGAGCATTGGATTCATGAAGCAAAGAAGCTTGGAGCAACAGTTTGTTGTGGATCGAAGCGAAGAAAGGCTTTCTTGGAACCGACTGTCCTTACAGACGTTCCTAAGGCAGCTACAATAGCTAATCAAGAGGTATTTGGACCTGTTGTACTTATTGAAGCTGTTAATACGTTAGCGGAAGCGATAGAGCGTTCTAACGATACAGATTATGGGTTACAAGCTGGAATATTTACAGGAAATATAGAGCATGCCTTCAAAGCGATACATGGATTGCAATTCGGAGGGGTTATGATTAATGACAGTAGTGATGTTCGCATCGATGGAATGCCATTTGGTGGAATAAAAGGATCTGGTATCGGGCGTGAAGGCGTTCGGTATGCCATAGAGGCGATGACTGAGCAAAAAGTTGTTGCGTTTAACTTACAAAGGAGAATGTGACTGTAATGAATCGAGGAGAAAACCTTGCTATAGAACGATGATTCCTAAGTCACTTTCTATGAATTAATGAGAGAAAGAAGGCGAAACGCTTGTTCGCATTAGAAGAGTACACAAAAAGGTTAGAGGCGATAAAAAAGCGAATGGTCGATGAGGGAGTGGACGTTCTCCTCATCTCAAATCCATCGAACATGTATTATTTAACAAACTACTCTGCTTGGAGTTTTTATGTTCATCAGATGATGGTCGTGACATTAGAGGATGCGCAGCCAATCTGGATTGGAAGGCAGATGGATGCTAGTGGTGTAGCAAAAACGACGTGGCTTGATGAGCACCATATCATTTCCTATCCTGATTATTACGTTCAATCGAAAGATCGTCATCCAGTTGATTTTGTTGCTAATATATTAACTGAGATCGGGCAAAGTACAAGGATTATTGGTGTAGAAATGGATGTTCATTATTTTACTGCATTATGCTATGAGCGATTAAAACATGGATTACCAAATGCAACGTTTAAAGACACATCGAGTCTGATCAATATGATTCGCTTAATCAAATCAAAACAGGAAATAAAGTATATGAAAAGAGCTGGAAAAATTGTTGAGAATGCGATGACGGCAGCGTATGACCGAGTTCAAGTGGGTGTAAGAGAATGTGATGTTGCGGCAGCTATTTATCATGCTCAAATTCAAGGTACAAAAGAATTTGGTGGTGACTATCCATCAATCGTCCCTATGATGCCAACGAATGAAAATACTTCTTGTCCACATCTCACGTGGACAGAAAGGGCCTATGTAAAGGGTGATTTTTTAACAATTGAAATAGCAGGCGCTTATAAGCGTTATCATGCCCCTATGGCTAGAACGATGTCGATTGGAACAGCTCCGAATGAGGTGAAAGAGCTTTCGAAAGTGGTTGAGGAAGGGATCGAAGCGACGCTTGATTTCATTCAACCGGGTATTGGAGCTGAAGAAGTGGAACGGGTTTGGAGTAAAACAATAGGTAAGTATGGTCACAGAAAGAGCTCTAGACTTGGCTATTCAGTAGGGTTAAGTTTTCCACCAGATTGGGGCGAACATACAGTTAGTTTTCGCCCAGGGGATGAAACCATCTTAGAACCAAATATGACTTTCCATTTGATGCCAGGAATTTGGTATAACGATTACGGTGTTGAAATTACCGAAACCATTCAAATCACAAATACGGGTGTGGAGCTATTAACAAATTTCCCACGTAATTTGTATGAAAAACCAACTCTTTCCATCTTAACAGATGAGCAAACCTCTTAACTGTAAGTGTCTCAAAGGTTAAAAAATGGCTTATTGAGACACTTCTTTTTCTTTCCCTTTATAAGAGCCTTTTAATTAATGAACAAGGTAAATAAGATACTCAGATACGGGTATATATGAAAGACAATTTTTTGGTACAGGATATTTAAAAAAATCAATTAGTAAACATAGAACAGTTTACGATACTATTCATGAAAAAAGCATGTAGCCCTTGGCTACATGCTTTTAAAAAAGGTAAGAAAGTATAACCACATCTTAACTTACAAAGAAATTCATCGTTGGATGTACAACGGTTTGGAGCTCTTGTTGTTGCTCTGCAGTCAATGGGACAAGAGGTAAGCGAACCGATCCAACTTTGATTCCTTTCATTTCTAACGCAGCTTTAACAGCTGTAGGATTTGGGGCCATAAATAATGATTTCATAACCGGGACAAGTTGACGATGTTGCATAGCAGCAGCGGTCACTTGTCCTGATTGGTAATTTCGCACCATTTGTTGCATTTCATTTCCAACAATATGAGAAGCAACAGACACAACACCTGTTCCTCCAATTGCTAAAATAGGCAATGTTAAACTGTCGTCACCACTATAAAGGGAGAACCCTTCAGGTGCATGTTCAATAATCGTTGCCATTGCATCTAAGTCACCACTTGCTTCTTTCGTCGCTACAATATTTGAGAGTTGAGCTAAGCGTAAAGTTGTTTCAACACTCATATTAACGGCACTGCGTCCAGGAATGTTATAAAGCATAACTGGCAATTTCGTTGCTTTAGCAATGGCACTAAAATGAGCGTACATTCCTTCTTGAGATGGTTTGTTGTAATAAGGGACAACAAGCATAATCGCATCTACACCAATTTCTTCTACTTGCTTTGTAAGTTCAATGGATGCATTTGTATTATTTGATCCAGTTCCAGCAATAACAGGAATTTGTCCATTTACAGATTCCACAACAGTTTTAAAAAGAAGGAGTTTCTCTTCTGTAGAAAGAGTAGGTGATTCACCAGTCGTTCCAGCTACTACTAAAGCATCGGTTCCATTTGCAATAAGATGTTGTACAAGTTCCTTTGTTGCTGCAACATCCAGTTGTCCATGTTGATTAAATGGTGTGACCATTGCAGTTACAATTCGTCCAAAATTCATCCAATTCACCCTCGATTCATAAAATTTTCCATGTACGTATGGGTTAGATGGGCTACTGGGAGGCACAAAAAAACAACAATGAGGCCTCTACTCATTGTTGTTAGGTTAAGCGATTTTAGCAAAACCAATTCAATGTGTGAGATAGCCCTCCATATAGCAAGATTGCTATATGACAGTACTGTCCTTATTTAGAACAGTCCCAGCTAATAAATAATGAGTGTTATTAGCTTCGGCAAATACCCCTTTCAGTTAGCTTCATTGGAGCTCATTCTCCTTCACTAACATACTAATGATATTTGCACCTCTACCCTCACTTCAAAGTATGAAGTAAGATATAACGTAATTTGTGTTTACCTTACCAAATGTTCTTAATGAATGCAATGGTTTATTAAGAATTTCTTTGTATTAAGTTTAGAAGCTTGTCCAGTTCTTGACTACATTGAATGGTAACTTTTGCAGTCATTCCATACTTCTTGGCAAGAATCAACATTTGTAATCGCTTTTGCTCTATTTCTACATACATTTATTTCCACTCCACCTCTACTATTTTAAACAGAAACAGACAACTTAGAAGTTGAACCTGGAGCTATCACTAATGCGTGGACTAAAAAATGTCTATTTAAAAATTATTATAACCAAAAGAAAAATGTTGAAAAGTGTTTCTTCTAAAGTAGTCATAATTAGTGAAAAACAGAAAAAAACCGACAAGATTTGCAGTGGGAAATGAAGAATTTCTATATTTTTTCAGGTTGAAAATACGAAGTCTTTCGCACAATAGGGATAGGAGGGATTTCAATGAAATATGTCAGCTACCTGCTTATTGGAATAATCTTTTTAACAGGTTGCACGTTACCTCAAAAGGAAGAGATGGGAGCAAATCCAAATCGGAACGAAGGGTTTAGTGGGTATGGCGTAACTCATGCTCGTAATTTAGAGGGGCCGCTTTCTGATATGATGGTTCCAGATGATGCTCCAAAAGGATTAACGGATCCAGCTCCACACTTAACACATGAGGGAGCATACACAACAGGGAAACGTAACTTAAGTATGGATCATGAAGGAATAAACAAGCAAGGCCCGAGAATCTTAAACAACCGCCCTGGGATAATTCGTGATAAATATCCTCACAGTACAGATACACAATTGAATGAGAAAACAACAATACAAAGTAATAGGCACCTGCAGGCAACGACAGATTTAACAAGAAAAATTGAAGCTCGTGTTGAAGCATTAGAAAATGTTCGTGACGCTCATGTAATGACTGATGGGAATCGAATTGTCATCGGTTTAGAATCAAATGAGCAAGACCGTGTGAAACTCCGTCGTTCGGTTGAGCAAGAGGTTGAACAGGTAACAGAACTTTCGAACATATATATTACGACCAATCGGAAAATGATTAATCGAATGAATGCAATAGAACACCATGTTGGAATTGATAAACCATTTGATTCCATCGGTGGAACTGTGGGGGATCTAGCTGATTTACTAGATGATGGAGCGCATGGAAGAAGGTAGAACAGGGGGGAAAGAAAACCCTGTTCTTTTTTATCTAATAATATTGAATTAATGGATTCCTAATTCCTCCGTTATAGATAGGTATTCACGTTCCATTAGCTTGTGGGACATAACGGCATTTTCATAATAGACACGAGCATTCGTTACTTGAAGAGGATGGATTGGTTCTTTCATATCAAGCAAAACTCTCTCTAAAGCATCGACTTCGATAAGTGTTGATAAATGTACATGGTGTAACCCGTCAAAAAGTTCAGGTCTATTTAAATCAATGAACATTGAACTTTTTTCTCTCAGTTCTTCTACCTGTGTAAGTACAGCCTGCACATCAGTCGTGTGAACGGTACTCTGTTCAAATAAAGGTGCCATTTTTTCTAATATTGTAGCTGTTTCACTAATATAGTGACCCGCTTCATCACCGTAGGACTCAAGTGCGGTGTATTTAGGGACACTTTCTTTGTTTTGATCTCTTATACTCGCTGCTTTTGGATAATAATGGTATTCAGTTTCTGTTTGTTGTGCTTCAATATCATTTACAATTTCTGCTTCAGAGTCAGCTCCGCAACTTGCGAGCATGAAACTTGTCCCGATTATTATCACTAACTTCCTTTTTTGCAAAGTACATCAACCTCCGATATACAAACGTTTCCTCTAGTATGAAGCAAGCAGGAAAAAGTATGCATTAACTCCAAATTTCCACCGTAAGATGGTACAAAGGACGGTGGTATATTCAATGTTTACTTTTATAATAAGTATAGCGTTGTCATTGTTTTTTTTATTGTTTTTGGGGTTTATGATACTTGGAAATAGAGTAGCTCACGTCATTGAATATCAACAATCAAAGGAAGCAGATGAAACATTAACTGAAATTGCACAAATGATGCAGCAAGACGAAGAAAGAACAAGGGAAATAGTGAATAAAAAGAAGTAAAGAAATGAAGGGAAGAGATGTGTGGAGCGTATCACCTAACTCGCATGCTGTAAAAGCATGCTTTTTTGTGTGTGAAAGTGAATGACTGCTTCCAAAAAGTAAGCTAGCAAGAATAATAACAAAATAACATGAATAATGTGGGAGTATTTAAACCAGGCTGTTGGTTATGGGTATGCAGCTTAGATCTGTACATATAGGAGTGGAAATAGTTGATCAAATTAATTGCAATTGATATGGATGGTACCTTACTTGGTGATATAAGAAAAGTTACAAAAGAAAATGCTAAGGCAATAAAAGAAGCTCAAGAACAAGGAATTGTAGTTGTTGTTGCTACTGGAAGAGATGAGAAAGAAGCAAGATTACCGATAAGAGAAGCTAGTATTACTTGTCCAATCATTAGTGTGAATGGTGCTCAGTCTCGAGATGAAAGAGGAAATGTATTATCGACCTTTCCGATTAACGAGGATCAGATGAATGTCATTTTTGACATTTTAACTTCAAATGAAATCTATTTTGAGCTTTATACGAATCATGGAACCGTTTCAAACAATTATGAAAAAGCGTTGCAAGCAGTTGTAGATTTCTTACTTTCTTCTGGATCTGATGATGATATGGAGACGATGCGCAAAATAGCAAAAGACCGGTTTGATGTCGGAGCAATAAAATTGGTCGATAGTTACCATGCCTTTATAGAGCAAGAAGCTACGATACTCCTAAAGATACTCGCCTTTTCAAAAGATGATCAAAAGCGAACTACGACAAAAAAGAAGCTGATGGAAATCGACCAATTAGCTATTAGTGCCTCTGCACGAGATAATATCGAAATTACAAGCGTTCATGCTCAAAAAGGATTAGCGGTAATGGCTTATGCACAAAAGGTAGGGGTTTCTATGGATGAAGTGATGGTAATTGGTGATAGTTTTAATGACGTTTCCATGTTTGAAATAGCGCGATTAAAAGTGGCAATGGGAAATGCGGAGCAAGAGATTAAAGATTTGGCTGATTTTATAACGCATTCAAATGAAGAAGATGGTGTTGCTTTTGCTATTCGAAAAATGCTAGCAGAGAATAAGTAAAGTGAGGTAATGGGGGATTCCCTATATGCTTGAGGGCGATAGGATTAATGAGCTACCTGTAGCCAGTTGAACAATATAGAGAACATAAAAAGTGATTCATAGGGTCTGGACCAGACTAGTTAGTTGTGTGCTAGTGGGTTCAGATCCTTTAGTGTTCAGTAATTCTTTTTTGCGTGATTTTATAATTTTTAATGTATTAATACAATCAAGAAAAAAGTATTGACTATTATACAACAGGGCGCATATAATAAAACCAAGAAAAGAGAAAAGATAATTCAAACAATTCGAAAAGAAAGGGAGTGGGGAAGATGAAGAAATCTAAAACGAATACAACTAGTAAGCCAGTAGTAATAAAGGAAGATCATTCAATCCTTAAATCAATTAATGAGTATTACAGTCGCAATTAACAAGGGGTATGAAGTACAAACAGAGCCTGTTAATTTCATAGGCTCTGTTTGTATCTGTTGTGGTACAAGAGGTGCTGATGCATAAAAAAGCTCCTGTACGTTGTAAAGAAGCGAAACTATTGATAATAGACTAATGTAAGACATGATGGAAAAAGAAAGAATGCTGCTTGCAATTTCCAATCAAATAGGATATAGTTAATGTAACGGTTGTTAACGTTCAGTTATTACTTAGCGCTTTTCATTCACCTGGCGCGGTCTTCGGAGCCGCAAGGATGAACGAGAGGTAGGGCTTTCATCGTTTGGAGATTGGATGATGAATCCTTATATTCACCCATAACTATTGCATCAATAGTAACACTTAATAGAGTTCAGTATTCACATGTTATAAGGGATATTCACTCGATTCGTGGTTGATGTTCCTTATAATATGTGAATTTTTATTTACCTCGGATTGTAAATACAGTTGCATATTAAGTAAATAATTTTAAGATTGGGGTTTTTAAGCATGGCACAAACTGGTACAGTTAAATGGTTTAACGCAGAAAAAGGATTCGGTTTCATTGAAGTAGAAGGCGGAAACGACGTATTCGTACACTTCAGCGCTATTACTGGCGACGGTTTCAAATCACTTGACGAAGGTCAATCTGTTGAATTTGAAATTGTAGAAGGCGACCGTGGACCACAAGCAGCTAACGTTGTAAAACTATAAATTGCTTAACAAAAACATTGCTTCGAGTGAAGCAATGTCTTTTTTTGTTAAAATAGTTAAATGTATTATTATTATGTAAACAAATAAAACGAGAAAAATAAAAATGTCAGGTTTGATCTGTTGTGAGTGAGGAACATTCTCAAACGATTCTCCATACGTTGGTAGAAGTTGTTGAAAGTGGAACTGAATAAAGTAAAAAAAGAAAAGTGGCATGAATTGTAGAACGTGAATATAATAGTATTGTAAGGGCTTTCATTATTAAGTGGATAAGGAAAGAAAGTGAATCATACGTCTATAAATTGTCTTATTTGTATACACATTATTAATGCTCATTAATTACTATAATGGTAAGGGGTGTTTGAAATGGAAGCAACACATTATGATGATATATCCATTTGTGTTCCAAAAAATCAATTAGATAAATTAATTAATGGCGTGCTCCGAAATAAATATCGAATTTTTTGGGGGTTTAACAAAGGAAAAATGATTTTAAATATTTATAATAGTGAAGTAAACAATAAATTAATATTTATTAGGCATAAAGGGTTTCTGGAATTAGTCGAGGCGAAGTTAAAAAGTCCAAATGTATTGAAAGTGTTAGATAGTGATATTGATTTTACTGTTAAAGTAGCTTCAAAAAATAACGAAATAAAAAGAAATAGAGAGGCTGTTTATTGTGAAATTGATCATTTTTTAATTGAATTGGCGTATTATCTAAAAATTGAAGATGAAAAATCAATAAATAATATAAAAGATAAACTAGCAGAGTTAACACACGAGTGGAATCGTTTGGCTCTATAGCATTACCAATTCCAAAAACTTAGGAAATGCAGATCATGCGTTCCTGAGTTTTTTTGTGGACTTTCGGAAATAGTGTTCTTTATTATCGAGATACGTTAGCTTCTTCATTTAATGTTATTCTTAAGAGTTCAAGAGATGATGATTCAACTAGCCCAAAGTTTATATTGACGAAAGTATGATAAACCCCGTATACTCAATAAGCTTTATTGAAAGTGGAGTGTGGAGTTAAGAAATTAAAAACGTATATCTTTAGATTCTAAAAACAAAATAAGGTTTGCGGTTATTATTGATTAGGGAGAGATGCATGTGAAATGGCAAAAAGTACTACTTAGTACTCTTCAACGACAACAAGGAAAAAACATTGCCCTAGCAGTGGATACATCAACAAACGAAGTGAATTCTGAATTAATTGATAATATAGTTACGCTTTTTAAAGAAGTAAACCCAGAAACGAAGCTTGTGCAATCAGACTTCAAAATAAGAAAAATTTCCTCAATTGAAGAGGCCGACATTATCTATTTTAAGCATGGGAAATCTTCCTATACAGAAGTTCTCGAGTGGGGAGAAGAAGAAAAAGTTGATCTTCTCTTTTATATTACGGATGTTACTGGTTATTTTTATGAAGATTTACAGGTGAATTATGATGTTATGTGGCTTGTGCCAAATGATTTCATACCTAAAGTTCCTTTTGGGAAAACGCTAAAGATAGCGTAAAGAAAAGACGAAATAAAAGAAGGGGATTCATTGAATCCCCTTCTTTTGCATAAATAGATTATTGGTTGGTTTGATTTTGACCTAACATGTCTTTAAATGGTTCCATCATATTCATATTGCTTCCGCTATTGTTATTACGTTTTCTCATCATCGAATAGGCAGCTGCTCCAACCCCTAAACCTACTACAGACATCATTAACCCGTTATTATTCTTGTTCTTACGTCTACGACCAAACATTGCCATTCTTATTCCCCCTTTAATTCTGTTTGAATTTTTGTTTCAAACATCTCTTAGCATCAGTTATTCACTCCATAAATATTCGTAAACGCCCTTGCCACTATCAGTCATTTTTAGTTAAATCATAGAAAAGTTGGGTTTGGCATAATAATCTCATCTTTTTTATCTACATGACTACATCCGTTTATTATGGGAATACCTAAAGTGTCAAAGGAAACTTTCTCGACCTAGTGCTTCATCTCAATAATTCCCATTTGTTTTTTGTTCATAAAAGGAAAATACTATTATCGATTAATTCGAAAAGGAGTATGAAAATGATGAAAAGAAACTCAATTGCTTTGTGTGTTGTAAGTTTGGTGCTTTTATTTATTGTTGGATGCAATAACGAACAAAATTCTATGGAGGGTCAACGCATCGAAGAAGGACAAATATCAAGTGATTTTACAACAGCTTCAAGTGAGGAATTTCCTCATACAAAACCGATTCAAGTTCAGCATGCTAAATATGATTTTGATGTACAGCATTCTGTTCAAATGAATCGAGGTGAGATTGCTCGTATTTTACCTGGGGATATCGTTCAACATTTACCAGAAGGGGTGGAGCAGTTAACTCCAGAAGATATCGCGCGTTTATTGCCTGAAGGTGCAACCCAATTAAGACCGGAAGATATTGCAGAACGTTTACGAGCAGGTGTTCCAAAACAACAACCAGGACAGCCAGGACAAGAACAACCTAACGCAGCACCCGAACAACCAGAAGCGCCAGCGCCAGAGCCTGAACAGCAAGAGGAAGCTCAACAATCAGAACCAGAAACAGAACAGACAGAAGGTATTAGTGAAGTAGAGTCAAAAGTTATTGAATTAACAAATCAAGAAAGAAGAAACAATGGATTACCTGATTTACAAGCAGATGCCGCGTTAAGCAATGTTGCAAGAGAGAAGTCAAAAGATATGCAAGAAAATAATTATTTCTCACATACAAGTCCTACCTATGGTTCACCATTTGATATGATGAGGGATTTTGATATATCGTATAATTCAGCAGGTGAAAATATTGCCCAAGGGCAAAGATCTCCTGAAGAAGTTGTACAAGCATGGATGAATAGTGAAGGACATCGTGCTAATATCATGAACGGTGAGTATACTCATATAGGTGTTGGTTATAATCAAAATGGGAATTACTGGACGCAAATGTTTATAAGCAAATAACAAAAAAACGGAGTTCGAATTTGAACTCCGTTTTTATTTGGCAAGACAAAAAAATCTTATTATTAGCTGATGTACACAAACGGATTTTTTAAAATAAGATTCAACTCTAATTCTGAGCCTTTGCCTCAAGAATCTTCTCAAGTAATGTGAATCGTTTTTTATCATTTACATGGTTAACGGTTCTATTGATAATACGATCAGAATCAACACGATGGACAAAGACAAGATTTGCTTCTGGAATAATATCAATTGATTGTCCATATCTTCCGATTGCTGAGTAGAGCCCTAATTTATCAAATGGACTGGAGTCAGCTACCCACCACATATATCCATAACCATAATTAATAGAGGTAGGGACGGGTGTTTGTACAGTCGTACTTTCATTGATCCACTCTTTAGGAATAAGTTGCTGACCGGCCCATTGCCCATCCTGCAAAAATAATAGCCCAAACCTCGCCATGTCTCTTGCAGACATGCGAAACAAATAAGATGGGTGCATCGAGCGCTTTAATTCATATTTATAAATGGAATCTTCTAATACATAATCTTCCATTCCAATTGGAGTAGCGATCCTCTCATTAAATTCCTCAAATAAATCAGAGTTTGTTTTGTTATTAAATATAGTTCCGAGTACATTGAAATCCCAATTATTGTAATGGAATTGAGATCCTGGTACATACGATTCGCGTTCAGGACGATTCCATCTCATCAATAATGACTCTTCTCCTGCCCTAAGAAAAATACCAGAACGAGAAGTAAGAAGATCTGCAATGGTTGCATTTTCCTCAAGGACTGAAAGTGTGACATTATCAGAGATCTCTAATTCGTTCAATGTTTCCCCAAGATGAATGTTCCCTTCATGTACATGGATCCCATAAAGAGCACTCAAAAAGCTTTTTCTAACGGAGTGAATACTTGTTTTTTTTGTGATGTCTCCCCATTCAAACAAAACTTTTCCATTATAGATCGCCATTGCGGCCGTTGAGCCAAGGGAATCATAATAATCTTTCGCTTCTTGTAATTTTTCAGGGGACCATCCTGCTTCAGCAGGATTTTTGTGATACTCCCATGTCGATTCGGCTTGCATGGATGAGTTTTTGCAGCCAATTAAAGAAAGGGCCAATATGTTCACAATACCCGCTAATAGCAACAGCTTTCTCTTTCTTTTGACAACCATGAAACATTCACCCTAACTACTGGAACTATTTGTATTTACGTATATTGATTTAGACTTAACAGGCGGTAGTGAGGCAGTATTGATATCAACTTTACCAACAATATACTTTCCGAATGGAAATCTATTCATATAGTAAACAGATACCATCGAAGCGACCGTACTGCCGACAAATAATATTAAAATCGTAAAAATTCCGAAGTTAATTGAAAAGTATCTAAAAAGTACAATGAGTACAGACATAAAGCATGTATGGAGCAAATAAATTCCGTAAGAATATTTATTTATCGATAGAAACAAAGGAGGGATGGTTTTCAGATTTCTTGCTACATAAAGAACAAAAACAATGACGCTTAATGTATGAAATATAATATCGATCCTCTTTGAACTGTGAATCGTGATCAGCCCGCTATGATACAAATAAAGGAGGATGATTCCGGTTAAGAAAGGTGCAACCAAAACAAAAGTCCTATACTTTGAAATATAGTGGGTGAATATTCGGTAATGACGGCCAATATAATAGGCAAGTGAAAAATAAAAAATCCATCCAGGAAACGGGATCCAATAAAAACGTTCCCATATATAATCGCTAAAAACAATATCGATAGGGTTGGTAAAGTTAAAAAAAGATAAGTACATCACATTTACGAATAAAGAAAATAGAATAACTCTTATCGGTGAATAAGTATCTAACCAGTTCTTAAATAAGACAAATAATAAATAGAATTGAAATATGATCAAGACAAAGTAAGCGTGAAAGTCGCCAATAAATATATTTAACACTATTTTAAGAAAAAATTGCTCCACAGATACTAAACTATAAGGTGTTGCATAAAGAACGGCCATAAACAAATATGGAATTAAAATAAATTTTAATCTTTTTGTTAAGAAACTTTTGGGAATGTTCCCGTTTTCTCTAAAGCTATAACCTAAAATAAATGCCGTAATGAAAATAAATGTAGGAGTACCATAGTATAAAAAAACGGTAATAGAATCTAACAATGTTTTACTGTATGACGGAAGATCAGATAAAAAGCCGATATACTCCATGCCCCATACAATGGAATGAAGCAACACGATACTTAAACAAGCTATGCTTCTTAAAAAAGATATCTCATTTACATGCTTTTTTTTCATTATAGATCAACATCTTTCTGATTTTGTCTCGTCGCAAAATTTGTGAATTATCGGGTGAATATATCAGAAAGCATTGATCTTAAGGCTTCCTATTCGCAAAGCATTTACTATCATATACCCGATATTGCCTAAGATAAACACAAGGGATCTATAGAAGAGAAAATAATCCTTGCAATTATATACGTTGATATCAATAATGCTAAAAGCTAATACAGTATATGTCAAATGGAAAAAGTTTTAGTATACTAAGTTGTCAGATGATATCCCTAATCGATAGGGAGAAACTACAGATAATTGAAGATTAGAGTAAAGGCTCGAAATTTTTACTTGATACGAGATAATGTCCAATTAAATAAATGCCGATATAAATCAGAAAAGAATAAAATGAACTCCAATTTATCGAGTGGTAAAAGCCTAGCCATTCAAAAATCGGTTCTCCTAAAAATGAAGCTATCGCTGAAAAGGAAATGGCTTTTATCATCGGATGAATATGGGGTTTGATTTGTGAAAGGAAAAGAAAAAATACGGGAATCAGACTTAGATCCCAAGGTAAAAAAGATGGTAAGAACGGTAATACCTCATACCTATAATCCCAATATCCTAATTCTGCACCAAACGAATCAAGGAACATGGATATAGAGATTATAAAAAATGCTCCTAGTAATAAACGGTTTGTACTTCTTTTTTTTCTGTAATACCACCAAATAACCCACGGGATAATCGTAACAAATAGACATAACCACCATTGCCATGATAAAAACACATACTCTATCCAGATGGCATGGTTCTGTTCTTGTGCTTCAACTAATACTTTATATGTTTGATCAATATTCTTAGCTATCTCATTAGGGATCACATTATCAATCCTTTTTGTATTTACTATATTGTTGTTTAAGCTTCATTTTAAAGTGTTCTTATGTAAGAGGAGACTTATACCTTCTTTCTCTAGAATAAAAAATGTAACTAATGCTTTGGGCATGAAATCAAAAAAATGATGTGCTCATTTCATAAGGATGGAAATACAATTAGTAGGGAATTTATGGATTCATACTAAATAGATCTTTTTAGTAGAAAAACAAACAAACATTCGCTAAAATAAAATGAATAGTGTTTGTTCAAAAAGGTAATGCCAAGTCTAGTTCTTGCATTGGCAGAAGATGCTCAAGCAAAAAATGCTCTTGAGTTATTTTAATTTACGGTTGCTTCGAGGTTGTTGCAAAATCGACCTTTTTGAACAAACATTAATTGAAACTGAGGTGTAGCGGATGTTCAAGAAGGACTTACAATTTATATTAGATGAGATTCGTACAAGTGAAAAATGGCAAGAACGAATTGTACATTGGCATGAAATGGAAGCAGTTGATGCTCAAAGTGTTGAGTTTCCTGAATCATTGGATAGGCGTATTCAACAGGCGCTTGATAGACGTGGAATTGGATCTCTTTACTCTCATCAAAATGAGGCTTTTCATTATACAAGAAAAAAAGAAAATGTTGTTGCGGTTACGCCGACAGCTTCAGGGAAAACGCTATGTTACAACCTTCCTGTTTTGCAGGAGGTTATCGAGGATGAAGAGAGCCGGGCGCTTTATTTATTTCCGACTAAGGCGCTAGCTCAAGATCAAAAGAGTGAATTAAATGAAATCATCGATGAAATGGGCCTTTCGGTGAAGTGCTTTACGTATGACGGCGATACAGCTCCAAACATTCGCCAAGCCGTTAGAAAAGCTGGTCATGTCGTAATCACAAATCCTGATATGCTGCATTCGGCGATTTTACCTCATCATACAAAGTGGGTTGCTTTTTTTGAGAATTTAAAATACGTCGTTATTGATGAACTTCATACGTATCGAGGGGTATTTGGTAGTCATGTGGCAAATGTGATTCGCAGGCTTAAGCGAATTGCAAATTATTATGGAAGAAACCCAACTTTTATTTGTACATCTGCAACGATTGCAAACCCAAAAGAATTAGCAGAAGAACTGACAGGGTGTTCAATGCGCTTAATTGATCAAAACGGTGCGCCACGTGGAAAGAAACACTTTCTTTTTTATAACCCACCAATTGTAAATAAAGCATTAAATATTCGCAACAGTGCAACGGTAGAAGTCAATGAGCTTGCTAAAAAATTTCTTAAAAATAAAATCCAAACGATTGTTTTTGCTCGTAGTCGAGTTCGGGTTGAAGTTATCCTAAGTCACTTACAAGCATTAACGAAGAAATATATAGGTCCAGATGCTATCCGTGGCTATCGAGGTGGTTACTTACCGAAGCAGCGACGTGAGATTGAGCGAGGCTTAAGAAAAGGTCTTATTATTGGTGTTGTTAGTACGAACGCGCTTGAACTAGGAGTCGATATTGGCCAACTTCAAGTGTGTATTATGACTGGATATCCAGGGTCTGTAGCGAGTGCGTGGCAACAAGCAGGACGCGCAGGACGGAGGCAAAATGAGTCTGTCATTATCATGGTAGCAAGTTCAACACCAATGGATCAATATATTATTAGTCACCCAGAATTCTTTTTTGACAAAAGTCCTGAGTCAGCTCGTATTAATCCTGATAATCTTGTCATTCTAGTTGATCATTTAAAATGTGCTGCCTATGAACTGCCATTTAAAAGAGGGGAGACGTTTGATGGAGTTGATATTGAAGACGTACTAGAGTTTCTAACAGATGAACAAGTGTTACATGAACGAGCAAATAAATGGTATTGGATGAATGATGCGTTCCCTGCACACGGAATTAGTCTTCGCTCTGCTTCCCAAGAAAATGTCGTTATCATTGACCGAAGTAATGTTGCCAAACCTACTGTAATTGGTGAAATGGACCGATTTAGTGCAATGACGTTGCTTCATGATGAGGCGATTTATTTGCATCAAGGTGTTCAGTTTCAAGTTGAGTATCTTGATTGGGATGAGAAAAAAGCTTTTGTGCGTGAAGTAGAGGTCGAATATTTTACAGATGCGAACTTAGCTGTGCAACTTCGTGTATTAGAAGAAGATCAAGTTCGAGAGGAAGAGGTCGCTACTATAAGCTATGGCGATGTAATGGTTAATGCGAAAGTGACGATCTTTAAGAAAATTAGGCTATCCACCTTTGAAAATATTGGTTCAGGACCGATTCATTTACCAGAGGAAGAACTTCATACAAGTGCTATGTGGATTAGTTTTTCAGAGCAATTAGTCACTCGATTTGGTGAAAGTCCTTTTGATCAAGCTCTAACAGGTTTAGCGCAATTGATTCAACAAGTAGCGCCTGTGTTTGTCATGTGCGATCGACAAGACCTCCATGTTGTTCCGCAAATGAAAGCAGAGCATTCTGAATTACCAACGATCTTCCTTTATGACCGTTATCCAGGAGGAATTGGGTTAGCCAAAGAGGTGTATCGTCATTTGCCAACAATCTTAGACCAAGTTGAACAGCTAATCTCAGCTTGTGCATGTAAACAAGGTTGTCCTGCCTGTGTAGGAGCTAGTGAAGCGAACACAAAAGCGTTAGTAAAACGATTTATTCGTATTCTAAAAAAATAAGGGAAGGGGCATACGATGAAAAGCAAGCTACTACGAATGAAACGTCATATGGGGATATCAGAAGTACAACAACCAATTGCCCCTAAGGACATCGTAAAGAAAGAGGCAGTTCCATTTGAAAAAGAGTGGCGTTTGTTTCAAACACGACCTTATTGGTTTGAAAATGAATATATTTTAATAAGAGAAACTAAGTATCCACTTAGCTATCAGCACGGTAGATATACTTTATCTGATACGAAGGAAATTGTTCAAAAATGGCAAGATCATGTTTACTCCCATCCCCTTTCTACGAAAGGACGGAAAGTCGAAGATTTACTTTTTTTTGATACAGAAACTACGGGGTTAAGTAGCGGAGCAGGCAATACGATATTTATGTTAGGGTATTGTCAAATTAAGTCGGATTGTGTTTTGGTTAGACAATACTTCTTACCTGGCCCGGAATCAGAAGTAGCATTTTATCATCATTTTTTAACAGATGTCGGGACGTTAGGGAACCTTGTTACGTATAACGGAAAAGCATTTGACTGGCCACAAGTAAAAACACGACACACATTTGTCCGAGATCATGTTCCAAAACTACCGAAATTTGGACATTTTGATTTGCTACATGCTACAAGACGGATGTATAAAGATGTTCTTCCTTCTTGTAAGTTATCTGTTGTTGAAAAGGAAATTCTTCTTTTTGAGAGAATGGAAGATACACCAAGCTATATGGTTCCTATGTTATATTTTGACTTTTTACATGAAGCAGATCCAGAGCTTGTAAAAGGAATATTCCAACACCATGAATGGGATATTCTATCTCTTATTACTTTGTATACACATCTATCTTCTTTAATTCTTCAAAGTGATTTAAATCATCTCCTTCCAAGAGAGCGGCATGAAGTGGCAAGGTGGTATGAAGCAATTGGCGAGAAAAATATTGCGATGCAATTATACGAACAATTAATGGGTATTGGAACGGATGTAGCTCAAGCGAGTTTATTTGCATTTGCGAAAGGGAAGAAGCAAGAACGAGACTGGTTGCACGCATATGAGGGGTTTACCAATCTTGTTGAAACAAAAGCTTATACGTATTTAGCTGCATTGGAATGCTCTAAAATATGTGAACACCAGTTAAAAGATCTTGAGAAAGCCATTTATTATACAAAGATAGCTCGATCCGATGAAACGTATCTTCTTAGGCAAACAAGAGAGAAGCAGAGAAAAGTCTTAGCGGAGCTTAATCAAAGATTAGAGCGTTTAAATCGTAAATGTCGCTAAGATGGAAACGTTTTTAAATTTCCTGGGCAACCGCAAAATAACAATATTTTGTACAAAATACAACAATTTTGTGAACGGAGCTTTGTAACTTCATGTAATCACGAAAAAAGGAATTGTCATTTGTTGCTGAAACTATTACAATATGTTCGGTATTCTTTTTTAGAAATGAGTGAACACAATGTATCGTGCTATTTTAGTATTGTTTTTTGTGATGATTGGACTAACTTTGTTCATCATGAGTGAAATTCGAGATTCTGCTCTTATGTTTTTATAGACTAAAGACCGAACTGTTGATAATAACGGGATTAGGCGGATAATTAGGTCAAACAACTAGTACATCTAAGACAAAATAGACATAGGTTAATATTGACTCAACTTTAAAAGGAGGAAATAACTTATGTACTGCAAACCGAGACCTAATTATTGCAAATTGCCTACACAAACTCAAGTGATGCCAACTCAAGTTGCACCAACTCAACAGAATGTTGTCGAAAAAACATGTGAGTATATTGTTCCAGAAGTGTATCCAACACACACGCACTATCAAACAAATCATGTGTATAAGCACGTGAAAAGCTTTCCGCATACAACGTCAGCTGATCAAAACATTTTTAATCAGCAGTTTGTGCAACCATCACCAGGACCGGGATATGGCCCACAAGTAGCCGGAGCAATGTCTCCAGGAGCAGGCCCAGGATATGGCCCGCAAGTAGCCGGAGCAATGTCTCCAGGAGCAGGCCCAGGATATGGTCCGCAAGTAGCCGGAGCAATGTCTCCAATGGCAGGTTACGGTCATAAGAAACATTGTGGCTGCAACCGCAAGTTTTAATGATTGAGATAAGAGCGAACTGGAGACAGTTCGCTCTTTCTTCATAAAGAAAGGATGTAATGATCATGAAAACAATTGTTGTATCAGGCTATAAAAGTCATGAGCTAGGTATTTTTGATCAAAAGCATCAAAGTGTCTATTATATAAAAAAAGCAATTGAACAACGATTACGCTCGCTTGTAGAAGAAGGACTTGAATGGGTGATCATTAGTGGGCAACTAGGAGTGGAATTATGGGCAGCGGAAGTGGTTTTTGCGTTAAAGGAAGAATATCCACAATTACAACTAGCTGTATTAACGCCTTTCTTGCAACAGGAAGAGCGCTGGGGTGATGCAACCAAATCTTACTATCAAGAAATAATAAGGCAAGCCGACTTTGTGGAGAGCATTACGAAAAGACCATACGATAACCCAGCTCAACTGAGACAAAAAAATGAATTTTTGATAGCAAAAGCTGACGGAATGCTGCTTTTATATGATGAAGAAAAGCCCGGTTCTCCAACTTACTACTTAGAATTGGCAAAAATACGGGAAGTGCGGGATGGGTTTCCAATTATCTTTATAACCCCTACTGACCTTGATATACTAGTGCAAGAAGAGCAGCATGATCAGCTTGATGTGGAATAGAATCAAGAAATTCAAATTGACAAGTACGCGAACTTTTGGAAAAATAGAAAGAAAGCTGTACATACATGTGGGTAGAGGTGATGGAAATGAACCAACAGAATATCCGGTTTACTGCTAAAGAAATTTTGGAGAAAGACTTCAAAACAAGTATGAGAGGGTATAGTCCTGACGAAGTTGATAAATTTTTAGATGCTGTTATACAAGATTACGAGCTCTTTCAACGAAAGGTAGAACTTTTAGAGCAAGAAAATGCACATCTAAAACGGGAAATGAAAAAATTATCCGATCGGTCACAACGTCAAGTGCCAACCCAAACAGTTGGAAGTACAAACTATGATATTTTGCAACGCTTATCGAATTTAGAGAAAAAGGTTTTTGGAAGCAAATTGTACGAGTAGGAGATAGTCAATGATTGATGTTTATATTGATGGGGCAAGTGCTGGGAATCCCGGTCCATCTGGAGCGGGTGTATTTATCAACTATAAAAATGGTCAAGTTGAGAATCATTCTGTTCCACTTGGTAGTATGTCCAATCATGAGGCGGAGTATGAAGCTCTTATCATTGCGCTTGATATCTGCCTAGAGAAAGGATTGACTACTGCTTCTTTCAGAACCGATTCTAAATTGATAGATGATGCGATTGAAAAGCGTTATGTGAAAAATAAGCAATATCAGCCTTATCTTGAAAAAGCCTTTTCTAGAATTGAACAATTTGATTTGTTTTTTTTGAAATGGGTTCCAAGTAATCAAAATAAGAATGCTGATGCTTTAGCTAGAAAGGCAATTCGAAAAACTTGAAAAAAATTACCAGTTGAATCATTTTTCTTTTCAAGGTATACTAAGTCTTGTCGCTAGCGACTCTTTAAACATTCAGGTAATCGCTGCACGCTTGTCGTGTAGAGGAAAGTCCATGCTCGCACGGGCTGAGATGTCCGTAGTGTTCGTGCCTAGCCAATAAATAAGCTAGGGTAGTCTGGTTTTGACTGGGCTAACGGCAAGGTAAGTACCTACGTCTTTTGATATGGTATGATACCTTTGAAAGTGCCACAGTGACGGAGTCCATTTGGAAACGAATGGAGTGGAACGAGGTAAACCCCACGAGCGAGAAACCCAAAATTTGGTAGGGGCATCTTCTCAAATGGAAATGAACAAATGAGAAGGACAAGGAGATCCCTTGTAGATAGATGGTTACCACCGGAGTACGAGGTTCATCACCGTTTGCAGTACTAAGGTACAAAACATGGCTTATCGAATGTTTAAAGGATGACAATAATGAAAACCCCTTTTAGGGGCTTTTTTTATTTTCTAGTATTTGTCTTCACATGAGAGACAACGTATAATAAAATCAATAAGTTTATTGAAGGAGTACATAATGGATAAAGTTACATTAATTGCAACTGCTACGATGGGGTTAGAAGCTCTTGTTGCGCGCGAAGTAAAGGATCTAGGTTATGAAGATGTCCAAGTTGAAAACGGAAAGGTAACGTTCACAGCTGACGCCTCAGCGATTCCTAGAGCGAATTTGTGGCTGCGGACAGCTGATCGTGTAAAACTGAAAGTAGGAGAATTTAAAGCGTATACGTTTGATGAACTATTTGAAAAAACGAAAGCACTCCCATGGGCTGATTTAATCCCAGTTCATGCAGAGTTTCCGGTAATTGGAAAGTCGGTTAAATCGAAATTGTTTAGTGTCTCTGATTGCCAAGCGATTGTGAAAAAAGCCGTTGTAGAGAGCATGAAAAAGCGCTACAAGCAAGAGTGGTTTGATGAAGATGGTCCCTTTTACCGTATTGAAGTAGCTCTTCATAAAGATGTAGCGACTTTAACAATTGATACGAGTGGAACTGGACTTCATAAGCGTGGCTATCGTTACTTACATAATGAGGCACCGCTTAAAGAGACGCTTGCGGCAGCCATGATTATGCTTACCCCTTGGAAGCCTGACCGTCCATTTGCAGATCCATTCACAGGATCTGGAACGATTCCAATCGAGGCTGCGATGATTGGTCAAAATTTAGCTCCAGGGTTTAATCGAGACTTCGCTTCCGAAGATTGGCATTGGATTGGAAAAGACCGCTGGGAAAAAGCGCGTCAAGAAGTTGAAGATGTAGCAAATTATGATCAGCCTCTTGATATTTTAGGAGCTGATATTGACCACAGAAGCGTAGAGCTTGCTAGTAATAATGCAATGGAAGCAGGCTTTGGAGATATGATCCAATTTAAACAAATGCAAGTGAAGGATTTTAGACATCGTGGTCAATACGGAATCTTAATCGGAAACCCTCCATATGGAGAACGACTTGGGGAACGACCTGAAGTGGAACAAATGTATAAGGATATGGGAAAAACGTTCCAACTCCTTGATACATGGTCAATTTATATGCTCACTTCTCATGAAGGTTTTGAAGAGCTTTATGGGGAAAAAGCAACAAAAAAACGAAAGCTTTACAATGGGAATTTAAAAGTGGATTATTATCAGTTTTTTGGTCCTAAACCACCAAGAAATTAATTAATTTCATTTACCGTAATATGGTAGGAGCGTGTAAGCATAAACAAAATGTAAACGTACATTCTATTACAGAGGTCAACAGCAATGCCGTTACCTCCTAAACCATATCCCATCAAGTTTGATGTTCACATATACAACAGGAAAATGACGATTGGTCATGATGCATTAGTGATGATCATGTTTACAGCGACAGATATTTCTAATGTTTTGTGTGACAAAAGTTAAATGAGGTATCTGTCGAAAAACGATATCGTTTTAGTGCCAGATTGTAACATGAATAATTAATACTTGAGTATTGATATTGGTTGGAGGAGAAGGTCACAAATTGCTGACCTTCTCCTCTTAAGTAGTGTGAAGGCTCCAATTATTGCTTCAAAAGCATTTTGAGCAGTCTTTCTTATGCCCACTTAAAAATAAATTAGTTCTCCTTTATGTTGCTACTAAAAAGGGAGATGACCAACGAAACTGTGGTCATCTCCCTAGAACCATTCACTTACTCAAGCTTTTTATTTTCAACAAACACTCTGCGGCCGTAACGATTATGGTGTTCCACAGACACCCCTCATTTCATAAATGTTATAAAATAACACTCTTGAAATTTCTGGACACTGTTCAACGCAACCACCTCATAAATGAGTTAATAAAATCGTTTAAGCATTACATTGTAGTTTACACTCTGCGGTCGAAACGATTATTGTCTTTCACAGACACCCCTCATTTCATAATGTTACGAATAACACTCTTGAAATTTCTGGATACTGTACAATGCAATCACCTCATAATAGAGATAAAATCGTCAACTTTAAGCTTCCTATAACGTAATTCTTCTGCGGCCGTAACGATTATTGTCTTTCACAGACACCCCTCATTTCATAAATGTTACGAATAACACTCTTGAAATTTCTGGACACTGTTCAACGCAATCACCTCATAAAGAGTTGATCAATCGTCAACATCATCGATTTGGATTGTGAAAACACTTAATTATCGTGGATGGCTCAAGAAGCAATTAACTGCTCCTCGGTTATTATGATATCCTGTCTCGAAAATTTTATCCGGTCTGATTCATATTTTTTTTAGGGAGAATTGCTATTTTGGTTGTATGATTTATTTTTGAGTTGGACAACCTTTATGTTGAATTGTCATTTTAATATAAGGAGGAGACAAGGATGCCAAACGAGAGGTCTAACCAATCAGGTTTTAATGATATTAAGCAAGTTGAAATGTCGGTTTTATCGGCTGAGCATATGGTAGGTCAAGCAACGAGAAGCATGGATGAAGAACAGGTTGAAGCGGCAACGAATGCTTTGCATGATGCTAAGCAGCAACTTCAGAAAGCAATGTCTCATCAAACAGGTGTCGATCAAGCTTTTTTTGAAATGTCTCATGAACTTTTAGAGAAAGCGGACCATCAATTAAAAGAGGCTAAAGAATAAACAAAGAAGGGCGTTCCTATATTTGGACGCCCTTCTTCTTTCTTACTTATTTTGATTTGGGTGGTCAATTTGATCGAATGTCGGATTAGAAAAATCAAGGTAACCTAGATCTTCATTGTAGTCAATGGTCATCCCATCTAAATACCAAAAGTCATCTTCATTCACAAAAAATGTTACTCCTTGCTTGTTAATCTTGTAAGAGGTAGAAGTTGGTTCATCTTGCATCAACCCCACGGAAAATCCTCCCGATCCGACTCCCCCAACACGTACAAAAAGCCTAAGTGAGTCTCCTTCTGTAAGTGGCATTTCTTTTTTATATAAAGCTATTGCTGAATCAGTGATAATGACGTTCATTTTATTCCTCCTTCGCTATCAAAACAATAGCACAGCAATCGACTTTTTTCTATAGATCCATAAGTCGAAGAAGGAAAAACGGTTCGGATGGCGAAACGATCTTTATGATGGGTTATTTATTTAAGTAGAAAGGATGGATGTTCCAGATGACAGATCGAGTACAAAAGCTTGAAGCGGATTTTAGACAATATGTAAAAAAAATTGAAGATTATGGGCAAGCACTAGCTTTACTAGCTTGGGATTCTAGGACGGGAGCTCCGAAAAAAGGAGTCGTTCAGCGGTCAGAAGTAATAGGAACATTATCATCAGAGGTGTTCTCTCTTTCAACTTCAGCTGAAATGGGTCATTTCGTACATGAATTACGTGATGACCCTGTTTATACAAAGCTCTCTGATATTACACAGAAATCTGTGGATGAATGCCATAAAAATTTTGAACGCAACGTGAAAATTCCAAAAGAAGAATATAAAGAATATGTAATGCTGCAAACGCAATCAGAATCTCTTTGGGAAGAAGCGAAAAATAAAGCTGATTTTGAATTATTTAAACCAAACTTGAAAAAAATGGTTGAATTTAAAAAACGGTTTGTCGGTTATTGGGGATATGAAGATCATCCGTATAATACACTGCTTGATGATTATGAGCCAGGTGTATTTGTTGATACCATTGACAAAGTATTTGGTGAACTTCGAGATCAATTAATTCCACTCGTGAAAGGAGTCACAGAATCATCTCATCAGCCGAATACGGAATTTCTATATAAAACATTCCCACGTGCAAACCAACAAGCACTTAGTATCGATATTTTAAAAGAAATCGGATACGACTTTGAAGCAGGACGATTAGATGAAACGGTTCATCCGTTTGCAATTGGAATTAATCCGAATGATGTTCGTGTAACGACAAAATACAATGAAGATGATTTTCGGGTTGCTCTTTTTGGAACGATCCACGAAGGTGGTCATGCTCTTTATGAGCAAAACATTGCACAAGACTTAATTGGTACACCACTTGCTGATGGAACGTCAATGGGAATTCATGAATCACAATCTCTTTTCTGGGAAAAGTTTGTCGGTAAGAACTACGGGTTTTGGGAACGAAACTATGATCTTTTGAAGAAACATGCTTCAGGACAATTTGATAATGTGTCTCTCGATGACTTTTACTTTGCTGTTAACCAAGCAAAACAATCGCTTATACGAATCGAAAGTGACGAATTAACATATTGTTTACATATTATCTTACGCTACGAGCTTGAAAAGGCACTGATGGAAGATAAAATTACTGTAGACGAATTACCAGAAGTTTGGAATGAAAAGATGGAAGAATATTTAGGTATCACACCTTCTCATGATAGAGAAGGAGTCCTTCAAGACGTACACTGGTCTTTTGGGGCGTTCGGCTATTTTCCATCATACGCACTAGGATATATTTATTCTGCTCAAATCAAAGAAGCAATGGAAAGTGACTTGCCTAACTTTGATGAACTAGTTCGCAAAGGAGAATTTGCTCCTATTCATCAGTGGTTAACGAAAAAAGTTCATCAACATGGAAAATTGAAGAAACCAGCAGAAATTATTAAGGATATTACTGGTGGAGGTATTGATTCAAAACCATTAGTACGTTATTTAGAAGAAAAGTATCGTCGCTTATACAAATTTTAATCATAGGTATTGATTAAAGTGGGTATATTTAGGTAATACTAAATATATAAATTAAGCTGGAGTGAAACTAATGCGTATTGTTGAGAAGCACCCTAGAGAACAATGTTTTATCGCTGCAATTGAAAAGGATATACAATCCTATTTTCATGGAGAAGCGAAAATATTAAGTTGCTCATTGGGAGGAAAAAAGTATAGTTTTGTTTGTCATCAAGAAGGGATACAAGTAAAAAACAATGAAGTAAAAGCATTGTATGGCCCTGCCCTTGTTTGTGATACAGACTTACAAGGACTAAGCAAGGATGAAGCTAAGCTTGTTGAACAGTATATGAAAGAGAACCAGTTTGATTTAACTAAAATATCCTTACATTAATTAGAGGAGGCCAGCATTGGTCTTCTTTTTTAGTGGGTGAATGTAGCTAATTTGTATGTTCCTAGCTGATTAATGATTCTTGTGACACAAACTTATTTTCCGATTTGAAACGGTATGTAGAATACTATCGTTTTATCATTACTAAGGGAAGAAGGTGGAGAATAATGTTAAGTTCAGCTAAGATTCGTTCATGGTTTTCATTTTTAAACGTTTCTTATTTAGTTAAAAATGAAAGATCAGTAGAGGGATTACGACGACCATTAGATACTCCAGATATTGCGGGTGAAGTATATAGTGTTGAAGAACAATGGTTGTTTATCAATGGGGAAGTATATGTAGATATAACAGCAGCGTATATGGTTGATGAAGAGGAAAAACAACTTGTAGTAAAAGATATAAGAGAAGGAGATAATGTTATAGTATGGATCGTAGAGAGCGAAATCATAAAAACATATCCTGCACTTGGTACAGCTGATTACATTCAACGTAAAAATGAAATATGAAATTGAAGGAGAATTAGATAATGAGAAGACTATTTTCTGTACTATTAATTATTTCTTTTTTAGCAATCATAACCGCATTCACATATGTAGGGAGAGGAGAAGTGGTGCCTCTTTATATAGAGGAAGGTGAATCAGTCCCTCATTAATGGACTTATGATTCACTCTTTTTTTGTTTAAGTTAGTGCTTGTTTTGTTTTTGTTAGAAAGCCTAATTCTTAGTTTAAACCAGTTCATTTTTTAAAAAAGGTTTTCTTTTTTGGAGAAAATTGTAATAGTGTACATATCAATATAAACACTATAACAGTAGGGGTGGATTATGGGGTTTTTTGAAGTGTTATGGGCTTACGTACTTGTGTTTTTATTGGCTTCTGTTCCGTTTTTTGAAGCAGTAGCGATAGTACCCATTGCAATTCTTGCTGGTTTATCCGCTATTCCAGTTACAATATTAGGTTTTGTAGGTAATTTCTTAACCGTTATCCTTGTTATTATTTTTGTTGAAAAAATAAAGCAGTGGAGAAGAAACAGAAAAGGGAAGCAAGAAGAAGGTGCTACAGAAAGTGAAAGCAAACGAACACAGCGTGCACAAAAGATTTGGAATAAATACGGAATGCCAGGATTAACGATTATTGGACCATTAATTGTTGGAAGTCACTTAACAGCTTTAATGGCTTTATCACTAGGGGGGACGAAAAGGGCAGTTGCCTATTGGTTAACAGGAAGCCTTGCGTTTTGGTGTGTGCTCTTTGCGGTTTTAACCCATTTTGGAATTGATTTTCTAAACGTTGGAGAAGGCGGTTTTCTAATTGGGATTTTCAATAAGTAATCGATTGTTGGTGAGTTTCAATGTTATATACAAAGAAGTGAGGACATTGAAATGTCCTCACTTCTTTGTGAGTGCTTTTTGAATAAAAAAAGGAAAATAAAGAAGTAGAAACATGATAAACGCAAGAAGTTCAAGAGAGAGGATGTACCATGGATAAGGCCCTAAGTAATCGAGAATGCTGACATTCGGCGGTTTTCTAGCGAGAAACATATAGTTAGCTCCAGTCGCTTGGTTGACGAGGAATGCCATTAGTGCAAATACATTTAAAACAAGCATTGATTTACTAATAGATCTGGCACTAACCGTAAATTTCTCAACCCATACCATATATAAGATAGCAAGAATAATAGCAAAATGCGCAATGAAAAAGTGAAGAAAACGAAAATGGGGAAAGGTATAAAACAAATCTGGTGTAATGAGTGCCTGTAACGCTCCAGCTAATCCGAAGAAATAGACAATTTCAAACACAAAATAACTTTTGAATACGAGCATGTACATGCACAGATATAAACTAATCGTACAAAGTTGTAATGGCAAGTTAAATCTAATATCCCATAGCTCAACGGAAATACCCCACAGTAGTAAACTTAATTCTGAAATAGCTAATGATAGTACTAGTATCCAACGACCGAATCTTTTCATCCGAGAGAAATGACGTAATGAATAAAGGAGTATAACAAAAACCAAAAAAAGAATGAGAGTGAAGATATGTACGGATGATAAAAAAAGGGAATCATCAACAAACATGTCTAATTCAAAAATAGATCGCATGTAGTCCACTCTCCTTTTGGTTACGTAAAGAACAATAGATGCTTAGGAATGATTCGGTGGTGTAGTGAAAGGGTATTGTTTTTCTTTAGCAGCTTGATCTTTGTGACGAAACCTAGATCGTTTGTATTTTCGGTAATGGTTCTGAATTTCATTTGTAGACAAATTATTTTCTTTTAATTCAATTTGATCTAGGAATTTTATTAATAACATAGCTGTGTTAATAGCATCATCAATGCCGCGGTGAGCCTTTCCTATCGGTTCGATTCCAGCTATTGTTAATGCGTTTTTAAGCCCTAATTGATTGTTGAGCTCTTCTGATAACAATTTGCCGATTGGCTTTTGGATATCATTATAGTTACGTAACCATTCAAGAGGCAGTTTATTTTGAACAGATTGATTGATGAAATGAGCTCGGTCGTCTTTACCCCAAGAGCATAAATAGTACTCTTCTCCAAGCCATTTGGAAAACTTTTGGATTCCTATGTCAAATGGCACAGCCTTTTCAACATCTTCTTCCTTCATCTTAATAAATTTTCTCGTGCTTTTAGAAATGTGACCTCGTTTTGGAAAGATATACATTTGGAAATGATCTATAATTTTTTTCGTTTGCATATCAACTTTGCAAGCACCTATTTCAACAATTTCACTCGGTTGTCCTTTTCGAAACCGTTTGATTAACTCTAGGTCAAAAACAATAGCTATCACCTTACATCATCCTTTCAATTTTCTTTAATACCTATACTCTTCTCTGATCAAGCGTTTACGATGCAGTTACGGTAAAAAAAGGAGACGAATTTAATGTAACATATCTGAGTAGAATTCTCCTCAACTTGATTAATACCCATGTATTTAATCACGAAGATCAATTACGATCATTTCAATTCGAGGTAATGATGGTTATAGGGATATAAATCATTATTCTGTTTTATCTGGTTGTAACTTGTTGATGTTGTTATCATAATATGGTACAACTAGTAGTAGTTTAAATTTAATAGCAATCACTACTAGGGGTGCTTTTTAGCTGAGAGAGATGGTCATCTTAACCCTTATAACCTGATCTAGTTCAGACTAGCGGAGGGAAGAAGTGTATGAAAGTTTCTGATATCATATTCTTGAGTTAAGCATACTTTTTGTTCTCAACCACTTCGAGCGAACTAGAAGTGGTTTTTTTGCGTCTTCATGGGTGTATGGAGGACCGATTGTCCCATAGAAGAACTCTTTTAACGTTAAATTTCTATCTGTGTTGAAAGGATATGAAGTGTGATTTCAAAAGGAGGGAAGGGCGTGTCAAAAAATTTAGATGTAATATTGAAGCAAATTGATGAACGAAAAGGTGAGATGATTGACTTACTAAAAACATTCATTTCATTTAAAACACCTGCCCCGCCAGCAAGAAATACGAAAGAGGCGCAACAATACGTCGCTACCTTTTTAGAAGAGTTAGGGTTTGAGATTGATATGTGGGATGTATACCCGAATGACCCTAACGTAGTTGGTCTTCTAAAAGGAACGGCTTCTGATACATTCAAAAGTCTGATTATTAATGGACATATGGATGTTGCAGAAGTAAGTGAGGGAGAAGAGTGGGAGATCGATCCGTTTACACCAATCGTTCGAGATGGGGTTGTTATTGGACGGGGTGCAGCTGATATGAAAGGTGGGTTGGCTGGGGCTTTATTTGCGGTAAAACTACTCCGTGAAGCGGGTATCGAGTTGCCGGGTGATCTTTTGTTCCAATCTGTCATTGGAGAAGAAGTAGGAGAGGCGGGTACACTGCAATGCTGCAAGCGTGGATACAGCGCTGATTGTGCAGTTGTTGTTGATACGAGTGACTTACATATTCAAGGCCAAGGTGGTGTCATCACTGGTTGGATTACGGTGAAAAGCAATCAGACATACCATGATGCTACAAGAAGAAGCATGATTCATGCCGGAGGCAATTTAGTAGCTGCAAGTGCAATTGAAAAAATGATGAAAGTAATGGAGGGCCTTGGGGAACTTGAGCGCCACTGGGCCATTACAAAAAGCTATCCGGGTTTTCCACCAGGTGCGAATACGATTAACCCAGCAGTGATTGAGGGTGGAAGACATGCAGCGTTTGTCGCAGATGAGTGCCGATTGTGGATTACTGTCCATTTTTATCCAAATGAAACATACGACAAAGTAGCAAAAGAGATAGAAGAACACATTTTAAAAGTGGCTCAAGGTGATATATGGTTACGTGAGCATCCTCCTACGTTTACTTGGGGTGGAACTTCGATGATTGAAGACCGTGGAGAAATTTTTCCATCACTCGAGATCGATCCAACCCATCCGGGAGTCCAGATACTAGCACGCTCACATCAACACGTAACCGGACAAGAGGCGATTCTTGATGTCTCTCCAACCGTAACAGATGGTGGATGGTTAGCGGATGCAGGGATTCCGACGGTTATTTATGGCCCTGGAGATTTGCTGAACGCCCATTCTGTCAATGAACAAGTATCGATTGATCAATTAGTCGACTATACAAAAGTTCTTGCTACGTTTATTTATGAATGGACAAACCGCCATTCATAAAGTAATGGATAATCGAACTATCGTAAAAAGAGGTGCTTACACGTGAAATTTAGTGAACGTTTGTATGAGAAATTGCAGCCGATTTGGAAGAAGAATCATGCTCACCCATTTGTCCAAGGAATTGGAGATGGGACGCTTGATCGTGAGAAGTTCCGCTTCTTTATGATTCAAGATTATTTGTACTTAATCGATTATGCGAAGCTGTTTGCTTTAGGTGCTATGAAAGCAGAAGACGTTGAAACGATGGGAAAGTTTGCAAAATTATTAGATTCAACTTTAAATGAAGAAATGTCTCTTCATCGTCAATATGCAAAGAAGTTTGAAATTGAAGAACAAGAGTTTGAACAAGCCAAACCAGCTCCAACAACCCTTGCCTACACACATTACATGTTACACGTTGGTCAAAACGGGACATTAGCCGATCTTGTAGCTGCTGTTCTTCCTTGCATGTGGAGCTACTGGGAAATTGGAAAAGAACTAAATGAAAGACCAGGGGCAAGTACGCATGAATTTTACGGAGAATGGATTCAAATGTACTCTTCAGAAGAATTTGGTAAATTAGCTCATTGGTGCATTGACCTGCTTAATACATTAACAGAAGGAAAACCTGAGTCGGAACTTAGAAAGCTCGAAGAAATCTTTTTAAATACGACGCGTTTTGAGTATATGTTCTGGGATATGTCATACAAACAGGAAATGTGGCCAACGGATGAGTGAACGATCTTTACAGTTTAAAGGGGTCAGTTTTCACTATAAAGAAAGCAAAAGTGAACAATCAGTTCTCATTCTAAATTCACTCGATTTTGATGTCCATAAAGGTGAATTCATTAGCATAATTGGGCCAAGTGGATCGGGGAAAAGTACGATTTTTAGACTCATAACAGGACTTGAAGAGCCTTTAAATGGAAAGATCCTCATAAATGGAAAAGAGTATCCGAATCGCTATGGGAAAGTCGGATATATGCCGCAACAAGACTTGCTCATGCCTTGGAGAACGATTTTGGACAACGCGGCACTTCCTCTTGAATTAAAAGGGATAAAAAAGCAAGAAGCTCATAAAAGAGTATCCGACCTACTAGGTGAGTTTGGATTAAAAGGTGTTGAAAAAAAGTATCCAGGCGAGTTATCTGGTGGCATGAGGCAGCGTGTTTCGTTTTTAAGAACAGTGTTAAGTGGATCAAGTGTATTGTTGTTAGATGAACCGTTTAGTGCCCTTGATGCAATTACACGATTGTCGATGCAGGAATGGTTGTTAGAACAATGGGAAAAGTGGAAAACAACGATTTTATTTATCACTCATGATGTTGATGAAGCCTTATTTTTATCTGACCGTGTATTTGTTTTTACAGAAGCACCTGTTCAAAAACTCGTGGAGGTACATGTTCCTTTAACACGTCCAAGAGAAATTCGCGATATCAACTCACCAGACGTGATTGCGGTGAAAGAACAATTAATCGAACAACTACGTAAACAGGTGACATCATGAGGCATGTAAAAGATTATGTAACACCAGCGATACTTATTGTTGCTATAATTCTGATTTGGGAAATCGTTTCTAGAGTGATTGGTATGACATTCATTTTGCCATCGCCTACAGAAGTAATGGTGAAGTTATATGATAGTCGAAACACGTTATTTCTTGTTCATTTGCCAGCAACGTTAGCGATTATTTTAATTGGATTAGCGTTCTCCATCTTTCTTGGGGTTGGATTAGCGATTTGGATGAGTGTAAGTAAAGCTGCTGAAAAAGCATTTTACCCAATTATTATTTCATCACAAACAATTCCGATTATTGCTCTTGCCCCAATTTTTGTCCTATGGTTTGGCTATTCGATCTGGAGCAAAGTCGTTGTGACACTCTTAATCACCTTTTTTCCAATTACGGTTAACACGTTCGATGGCCTTCGTTCAAGTAGCAAAGAGTTAAAAGAACTGATGCTGACAATGGGTGCGAGTAAGAAGGATATTTTCTTTAAATTGAGTGTCCCTTCAGCACTCCCGCATTTTTACTCAGGTTTAAAAGTGGCCGTAACCTTAAGCGTTATTGGGGCCGCGATTGGAGAATGGCTAGGAGCCAAAGCAGGTCTTGGCTACTTTAGTAGACGGATGATGACGCAATTTGATGGGGCGGGAGTATTTGCACCGATTGTTTTGTTGTCCGCAATAGGAATTGTGTTATTTTTGATTGTTGTAGTACTCGAGAAAATTTCGTTAAAGTGGAGGAGAACAGAATGAAAAAGTGGATAACAGCTAGTATTAGTGCATTAATGGTAATAGGTCTTGCAGCTTGTGGTGGAGATAGTGAAGAAGAAGCTAAGTTAGCAGAAATTGATATTATGTTAGATTGGTACCCTAATGCTGTACATAGTTATTTATTTGTAGCAGAAGAAAATGGCTACTTTGAAGAAGAAGGAGTGAAGGTGAATATTCAATTTCCAGCGAACCCAACGGATCCAATTAATTTAGCTGCAGCTGGACAAATCACTCTTGGTATTTCGTATCAACCAGATGTCGTAACTGCGCGTGCAAACCAAGATGTTCCAATAAAATCAGTTGGAGCCATTGTTCGTTCCCCGCTGAACCATGTGATCTTTTTAGAGGATAGCGAAATCCAAAGTCCGAAAGATTTAGAAGGCAAAACAGTTGGTTATCCTGGTATCCCAGTCAACGAAGCACTTATTAAAACAATTGTTGAAAATGATGGTGGTAACGCAAATGAAGTCCAAATGATGGACGTCGGTTTTGAGCTAGGCTCTTCAATTGTCAGTGAGCGAGTAGACGCAGTATCTGGTGCCTATATTAATCACGAAGTTCCAGTTTTAAGTTATGAAGGTCACAAAACACGTTACTTCAATCCAGTTGATTACGGAGTGCCAAGTTTTTATGAACTTGTTGTTGTGACGAGTGATCAAACATGGGAAGCGCAAGAAGAAGAGATTAAAGCCTTTTGGCGTGCGGCGACAAAAGGATATGAGTTCATGAAGGAAAAACCTGAAGAAGCTCTAAACATTTTGTTAACTAACCAAGATGAATCAAACTTTCCTCTTATTGAAGAGGTGGAGAAAGAAAGCTTAGAAATCCTTCTTCCAAAAATGGAGTCCGATGTAGGATTTGGAAGCCAAGAAGAAGCCTCGTGGCAAGATACAATTGATTGGATGTTGGAATTTGAATTAATTGAAGAAGCACCATCCATATCCGATATTTTTGTCAACATTGTAGAATAAGTTGCATATTATGAAGCTACTGACTGATTTATCAGTTAGTAGCTTTTCGTTTTGTCTACTTTGGAAATTTTGTCCATGTAGTGACGGGCTTCATTTTTTTCTGATATAAAACCTAACGAGATGTTTGAACGGACAACTTTATACGTTGTAAGATTTATACAACAAGCAAAACAGAAAAAATGCTTGATAGTCTCGCTTTGTAGGGACAATAAAAAATGAAGGAGTGATTTCTTTGATAGAACAATATTTAGAGGAACGTTTCGGAATTGTACAGGAGGATATATTGGTTTCTCCATTCACGAACAAAACCGCCACTGTCAAAGAAGTCTTACACACTGTCGAACAAAGAGGTCATGAGGAGAAGGTTCTCGAAAAAATACAATTAATCCAGTCGTTAGGACGAAAAGGAGTTATTATGTATTTGTCTGACCTTTCAAAATGATTGAATATAGAGAAAGCGATAGAGATTTGCAGTAGAAATGAGCAAAGACTCTCTGCATAGCCAAATAAAAACTACACCTTTTGAGAGCAACTAAAAAGGTGTAGTTTTTTTATTAAAGTAACTTAGTGTTTGGGAAGAAGAACTAAAGCCTCCGCAAATATTCTGTCTACAATTGAGAAAGCTTAAAGAGAAAGTTGCATTTTAGTTGTGAAGGGGCTCTGTAATCAATCTTGGTTATTTTTCTTTGCCTTAAATAGGTCCTTTAAAGGAGTTTTCTCTAGTGCTTTGTTTTTTTCTTTCTTGTCATTCTTATTTCCTTTGTGCGCATACCATGAAATAATTTTCAAATTAAGCACCACCGATCATTGATTTATTTACTAGCTTATATACGCTTTGTCCAAGTATATGAGTCTAATAATAATTTATGATCATTCACTCTATCATAGTTGCCCGAGAGTACTCCCACTTCAAATTTTCATTAGGAAATTAAGTCTCAGGAATATTCATATCTCGTATAACATGCAAGGTCTACTATAGAAAAGAATTAATAATAAGTGAAATATATACCGAAAATCCTTATCATTTGATAAATTTATGGTAAGGTGAATAGGAACGATGAAATGATAAGAGGGATTGAAAATGAATATAGATCATTTGAAGATTTTTGTGACGGTTGTAGAACTACGACATTTTTCAAGAGCCGGAAAATTATTGAATTTATCTCAGCCGAATGTCAGTTTGCATATTCGAAATCTAGAAAATGAGTTAGAAACGACTTTATTTATCCGCTCTCCGAAACAAGTAAAAGTAACAGCAGCAGGAGAGATGTTTTATATAAAAGCGAAGAAAATTCTTTCTCTATATGAAGAGGCAAAACAGGAAATTGCTGATCAAAAGCATATTGTGCAAGGAGCAATCAAAATTGGTGCTAGTTTTACGATTGGGGAATATATCCTTCCTAGAGTTCTTGCTGAGTATGCATTAGAACATCCGAAGGTAGATGTAGAGGTTATTGTTGGAAATACAGAAGAAATCATTGATAAGACACGTTCAAAAGAGTTAGATATTAGCTTAATTGAAGGAGAAGTCTTCGATACAGAAGTAGAAACTGTTCCTTTTATGAATGATGAAATGATTATAATTGCTCCAAAAAATCATTCATTATCGCAATTGCGAATCGTTAAACCTGACTTGTTACAAGATCAAGTATGGATTTTAAGAGAGAAGGGCTCAGGTACACGTGCCTATAGCAACCAACTTATTCAAACTTTACAATTGCAAGTGGATCGAACTTTTGTTTTTAGTAGTAGTCAAGGAATAAAGGAAGCCGTATCTGCTGGACTCGGCATTGCGATGATATCACGATTGACCGTAAGGAAAGAACTAGAATTGGGTGAGGTAAAGGAGATCATTGTAGGTAATCGGAGATTCACTAGAAACCTTTCTATTATTAAAGGGAAATATGATTTTATTTCTAGAGCACATGATTTATTTGTCGAGAAAATAATGAGCATTGAAAAAAGATAAGATGAAAAACTTATTTTTTTTGTCAGTAAAGTTGCAGTTTTGATGATAAGGAAACGTTTTCAATTGACATTTAAAATACATAATTTTATTTTTAAAGACATAAGCAAATGAAGTTAAATTAGAAAATCATGTAAAAAACTTCACTTCGGAAAGGATTTCTCTTGAAAATGGTTTCTAACGCTAAGAGGAACATGTTATGATTAATTGAGGTGGGAAAGTTTAACTTAATCCTTTTGGGAAGCAATCTAGGGTGATAGGTATTATACCGATAAGAAATAAGACAGGAGCTTATTTCAATTCAATTAATAAATGAATGATTATTCATTCACTATAAAACTTAACGGGGGATAAGACGATGAAGGGAAAAGCGGTAATTGTAACAGGGGGAAGCAATGGAATGGGGAAGGCAATGGCAAAACGTTTTGCAGAACTAGGTGCTTATGTGACAATAAGTGGTCGTGATCAAGAAAAATTGGAGCGTGCAAAGCAGGAAATTGAGTTATTTGAAGGACAGATCTTACCTTTTGTTATGGATGTAAGAGAACCAGAAAAAGTTCAAGCGATGGTTGACCAAACAAAAGAGGTATTTGGTACAATTGATTATCTTGTCAATAATGCTGCCGGTAATTTCCTTGTTCACGCAGAAGAACTTTCTGTTAATGGCTGGAATGCAGTCATTGATATTGTTTTGAATGGTACATGGTATTGTACACAGGCAGTCGCAAAAGAGTGGATTAAAGAAAAAAAGGCTGGGAGCATTACGAATATTGTTGCAACATATGCATGGACGGCTGGGCCAGGTGTTGTTCATTCTGCAAGTGCAAAGGCAGGGGTGCTTGCTATGACAAGGACGCTCGCTGTTGAATGGGGAAGTCAATATGGTATTCGAGTTAATGCAATTGCACCAGGTCCTGTTGAGGGTACTGGGGGAGCCGAGAAGCTCATTTTACATGACGAAGCATACAAAAAAGTCGTTTCAGGTATACCAGCAAAACGATTTGGAAAAGTAGAGGAGGTGGCAGGAGTCGCAGCATTTCTGTTTTCGAAAGAAGCTCAGTATATTAACGGTGATTGTATTACGATTGATGGTGGACAATGGTTAAATGGATCGGCACTTAAGTTTTAACATATATGAAAGCGCTCTATATGACAGGTTTGAATAATGCAAATTAAAAAGGGGCCCCTTTAATTCAGTGAAGTTGCAATAGCTCCGCTCTCTGCGCGCCTGCTTTGAGTAAAATGCTTAAAAAGATTGCAGAGGCTCTACTCATTGCTAAAAGGTTGTTCCAAAAGGGAAACCCGCCCTTTGGAACAACCTTTATAACGGATGATAATCGTTAGCATGTTCGGTTTGGATAGCTAAGTGTTGGATTTTTTCATTTATATATGCTCGATCAAGTTCGAGCAATGATTCTTTCTTAATTCCTTGCTGGATGTAACGAGAAAATTTCCAGATCATTCCTTTTGTTTTTTTATCATTTTGTGTTGCGATTATTTGTAAGGAATCAATCATGGCAGCCACGACAGAAATATCCTCAATCCCATAATGACGGATTTGGTAATAGCAACGATATAGATAATCTTCAAAATGTCGCTGCTTTACCATGACACGAAGGCTCTCGTGTTCGTCATTGTAAAAGGATCGGTGAAGGTTCTTTTTTGCTAAAACAGTCAAGATTCTTGCAAGAGCACGAATACCACTTATCGCCGTGTTTGGGTCGTTTATACCAGGTGAGAGCGCGCGTAAGGTAATTTCTACTAGTTTCGTCAGTCCAAAATCTATATCTTGGATGGTTGCTCGTTCTTCACCCACATGAAATAAACTTTGATAAACAGAACGGTCTATCTTCTTCATAGTACCCCAAAATGAAAGAATAATTGTTCCTTTTTCTAAAAAATCGCCAAGTCCTACTTCCACTTTTACAATGATGTTATCGTTACTTGCTAGCTCAACTAATTTTTTCAATTCAATGACTAATAAATAGCCTGATTTTGCAGCATGCATATAGGTCGGTTCCACTAGATTAAGTTCTTCATTTTCCCAATCTTTCCAAGGTTCATCAGCAACCTGAATTTCCTCATCTTCGTAATTCTCATGAATGGATTCAATCGTTTTTCGTGTAATATGATGGATTAAATTACTTACTTGTATCCACCTCCCTACATGATGGACAAAAAACACAAAAAAACCTACACAAATAATGGCATAAATCACTGCTAATGTCGGAGAGAGGAAGAGAAATTGCTGACTCGTTTCACGTAAAAGCAATAAAAGGATTAATGAATAGACAAAGCCTCCAATAAAAACACCGAGAATGCGTTGTGTATGTACATCTGTTATAAAATCTTGCATCGTTCGAGGTGAAAATTGTGATAAATACGTTGTTAGTACGACCATAATGGTTGAGAATGAAATGGTCGTCATTGTTAAGAGAGACGATGTGATTGTACTTAATAATGTTTGAGCTAGGCTCAAGTCTACGATAAAAACAGCAGGTAAAAAATCATGATTTATATTTGAATCTATACAAATACTTACTCCAGCTAAAGCAATAGAGATCATTCCATATAAAGCAGGGATAAACCAAAAATGTGAGCGTAACATAAGCAATGTGGGACGATTTTTCATTATGAATCCTCCCTTCGTTAATATATATTATTAGTTTTTGCTAATTTAATGAAATTAAACGTTTCTTTTCCAGTTATTGCAGGAATAGATACGTAATGTGCTGAAAAAGAATTACGAAAATTAGTGAAGGAGTGATCATGTTGACCATTCAATATCCAAGTAACGAAGAGATTAAGCAATTGTTACAGGAAAGCAAACGTATAGCGGTCGTCGGTCTTTCGCCAAACCCTGAACGTACGTCTTATATGGTTTCAGAAGCAATGCAAAATGCTGGATATGAAATCATTCCAGTTAATCCTTCTGCTGACGAGGTGTTGGGCGTAAAAGCTGTCGGTTCGTTAAAGGAAATTGAAGGGGAAATTGATATTGTCAATGTCTTTAGGCGAAGTGAATTTTTACCAGAGGTTGCTCAAGAAACGATTGAAGTAGGTGCTAAATCATTTTGGGCTCAACTTGGCCTAGAAAATGAAGAAGCATATGAAATGTTAACAGAAAAGAGGATCAAAACGGTGATGAATCGTTGTATTAAAGTCGAACACGCAAAATGGAAATAAGATTTATAAGAGCTTAGCGTGCAATGCCTGCACACTCTATGAGAAACCCACTCAAATCAGGTTTAATAAAGTAAAACGGTTCCTTTTATTGCTTTGGAAGTGTCCCAAAAGGCAAAATACGACCTTTTGAGGCACTTCTTTTTCTTTTTGCCAAACTTAATGAAATGCAGGATAATGGAAAATAGGTTGCGAATACTGAAATAACCGCTACAATAGATAAAGCAGCACTGTTCAAAAAGATAGAAACGTTTGTTCGCTTGTGCTACAATGTTCGTAGCATGTTGAAAGGAGTATCAAATTTGACTAAGAAACAACATATGGATTATAACGATGATGCAATACAAGTATTAGAAGGTTTAGAGGCTGTTAGAAAGCGCCCAGGAATGTATATAGGCAGTACGGACGCTCGCGGGCTTCATCACCTTGTATATGAAATAGTAGATAACTCCGTTGACGAAGCACTTGCTGGGCACGGAGCATACATAAATGTTACGGTTCACAGCGATAATAGTATCTCTGTTACTGATGAAGGGCGTGGAATGCCAACAGGAATGCATAGGTCAGGGAAGCCAACACCTGAAGTCATCCTTACTGTTCTTCATGCGGGTGGAAAATTTGGGCAAGGTGGGTATTCTACTAGTGGAGGCCTTCACGGGGTTGGAGCTTCTGTCGTTAATGCTCTTTCTGAATGGCTTGTTGTTGAAATTAACCGTGACGGGCAAGCTTATAAACAGCGTTTTGAAAATGGAGGAAAGCCAGTTACGACTCTTGAAAAGGTTGGAAAAACACGTAAATCTGGAACGACAATTCACTTTAAGCCTGATACAACCATTTTTAGTGCAACAACGTATAATATTGAAACGTTGACAGAACGTTTACGTGAAGCCGCTTTCTTACAAAAAGGGCTAAAAATTGACCTTGTTGACTTGCGAGGGGAAGGTTCACAAAAAGAGTTTTATTTTGAAAATGGAATTGAAGCGTTCGTTGAATATTTAAATGAGGATAAAGAAACATTAAGTCCTGTTGTTTTCTTCTCAGGAGAACAAAATAATATCGAGGTCGATTTTGCTTTTCAATTTAATGATGGTTATACGGAAAATGTCTTATCTTTTGTTAATAATGTTCGTACTAAAGATGGTGGTACTCACGAACTTGGTGCAAAAGCGGCAATGACACGTGCTGTGAACGAATATGCAAGAAAAGTAAAGTTGTTAAAAGAAAAAGATAAAAATTTAGATGGATCAGATATCCGTGAAGGTTTTACATCGATTATCTCCGTTCGAGTACCTGAAGAAAAACTACAATTCGAAGGGCAAACAAAAGGAAAACTAGGTACAGCAGAAGCACGTTCAGCAGTTGATGGTGTCGTATCAGAAAAGCTTTCTTACTTCTTTGAAGAAAATCCTGATGTCAGTACAATGTTGATCAGAAAATCTTTGAAAGCCCAGCAAGCACGAGAGGCGGCTAGAAAAGCGCGAGAAGATGCAAGAAATGGCAAAAAGAGCAAACGAAGAGATGTTCTTTTAAGTGGGAAACTAACACCTGCTCAGTCGAAAAACCCCGAGAGAAATGAACTATACTTAGTTGAGGGTGATTCTGCTGGAGGTTCAGCTAAGCAAGGCCGTGATCGCAAGTTCCAAGCCGTTCTTCCTCTACGGGGTAAGGTGATTAATACGGAAAAGGCAAAACTTGAAGATATCATGAAAAATGAAGAAATTCGTACCATTATCCATACGATTGGAGCTGGAGTTGGGTCTGATTTTGCAATAGATGATGTTAATTATGATAAGGTCGTTATTATGACTGACGCAGATACAGATGGTGCTCATATTCAAGTTCTTCTGCTAACATTCTTTTACCGCTATATGCGTCCACTATTTGATGCAGGCAAAGTATACATTGCATTGCCCCCTCTATATAAAGTGAGCAAAGGAAGCGGTAAAAAAGAAGTGGTTGAGTATGCGTGGGATGAGCGCGAACTTGACCAGGTGACTAAAAAAGTTGGACGAGGCTATACATTACAACGTTATAAAGGTCTTGGGGAGATGAATGCGACTCAACTTTGGGAAACAACGATGGATCCTGAGACAAGAACACTGATTCGAGTCAAGCTTGATGATGCAGCCCGTGCCGAAAAAAGAGTGACAACACTAATGGGTGATAAAGTTGAACCTAGACGTAAATGGATTGAGTCTAACGTCGCATTTGGAATGGAAGAAGACTCGAACATCTTAGAAAATGAAAACATAGCAATTATTGAGGAGGAGTAAGCTTGGTACAAACAGAGCGTTACTTAGACCTTCCCTTAGAAGACGTGATTGGTGACCGTTTTGGTCGTTATAGTAAATATATTATTCAAGAACGTGCATTACCTGATGCAAGGGATGGTCTTAAGCCAGTTCAACGTCGTATATTGTATGCGATGTATAAGGAAGGCAATACAGCAGAGAAACCATTCCGTAAATCAGCAAAAACGGTCGGTAATGTTATTGGTAATTACCATCCGCATGGAGATTCATCTGTTTATGAAGCGATGGTTCGAATGAGTCAGGATTGGAAAGTACGGAACATTTTAATTGATATGCACGGAAATAATGGGTCAGTTGATGGTGACCCTCCAGCAGCGATGCGTTATACGGAAGCTCGTCTTTCCAAAATAGCTGCTCAGTTATTACGTGATATTGATCGTGATACAGTTGATTATATTCCCAACTTTGATGACTCTGAAGATGAACCTGTTGTATTACCAGCCATGTATCCAAACTTGCTTGTCAATGGATCAACTGGGATATCAGCAGGTTATGCAACAGATATCCCGCCACACCATTTAGGTGAAATTATCGATGGTGTTATTATGCAAATGGAAAAAACAAACACGACACTCGATGATTTATTACAAGTCATTAAAGGACCTGATTTTCCGACAGGTGGTACTGTTCAAGGCCTTGACGGGATTCGTCAAGCGTATCGTACCGGAAAAGGAAAAGTGGTTGTCCGTGCGAAAGCTGAAGTTGAAGAACTTCGTGGTGGGCGCGAACAAATTGTCATCACTGAAATTCCGTATGAAGTCGTAAAAGCAAATTTAGTTAAGAAGATGGATGAGCTTCGTTTTGATAAAAAAGTTGATGGAATTGCTGAAGTTCGCGACGATACGGATCGCACTGGACTGCGCATTGTCGTTGAGCTGAAAAAAGAAGCAGATGCCAATGCAATTTTAAACTATCTACTAAAAAATACAGATTTACAAGTTACATATAATTTCAATATGGTAGCAATCGCTAATAAAGCACCGAAATTGATGGGGCTTCAAGCACTCATTCAAGCCTATATTGATCATCAAAAACTTGTTTTTACAAGACGAGCAAAATATGACCTGAAAAAGGCGCAAGATCGTCAGCACATCGTACAAGGTTTAATCAAAGCGATTTCCATCCTTGATGAAGTCATTACAACAATCCGTGCATCGAAAGATAAAAAAGATGCAAAAGAAAACCTAATTACAAAATTTGATTTTACCGAAGCACAAGCTGAAGCAATTGTAACGTTGCAGCTTTATCGCTTAACGAATACGGACATTACGACTCTTGAAATAGAAGCAGCTGAACTTGAACGCAGAATTCATGAGCTCGAGGCAATCCTTGATAGTGAGAAGAAATTAATTAAAGTGATTAAAACCAATCTTCAAATGATCAAAAAGGAGTTCGCTGATTCTCGTCGTACGATCATTAAAGAGGAAATTGAAGAAATCAAAATTAACATGGACGTCCTAATTGCTTCTGAAGATGTGGTGGTAACAGTAACTAAAGAAGGTTACGTAAAGCGTACAAGTATCCGTTCCTATACGGCCTCAAGTAAAGAACCCCCGGGGATGAAGGAAGGGGATTATTTATTAGGACATTTTGAAATAAACACGACCCATACCCTTCTTATATTTACAAAAATGGGAAATTATCTCTATTTGCCAGTTCATCAACTTCCAGATATTCGTTGGAAAGATAATGGACAACATATCGCTAATATCGTTGGGATTGATAAAGATGATGAAATTGTTGAAGCAATGGGAATAGAAGCATTTAACGAAGAACAATCTCTACTCTTCTTAACGAAAAACGGAATGGCTAAGCGATCTCAATTATCGCTATATCAAGCGCAGCGTTACTCAAAACCACTGATGGCTGTTAAATTAAAAGATGATGATGAAGTGATTTCTATAAGAAAAACAAATGGAAAACAAGAAGTATTCCTTGCTACGAAGTTGGGTTTTGGTTTATGGCTCGGTGAAGAGGAAATAAATCTAGTTGGCCAACGGGCAGCGGGAGTAAAAGCAATTAACTTAAAAGATGATGACCATGTAATTGATGCTACGACATTTAACATGGACGAAAAGGTTGAATTCTTTATTGTTACTCAACGTGGAGCAGCAAAAAAAATGTCTTTATCTGAATTCGATAAATCAGGTAGAGCGAAGCGCGGCCTTGTTATGTTGCGTGAACTCAAATCAAATTCTCATCGGATTGTAGCGTGCAAGCGAGTTATTTCTAAATCAGATACGTATATGATTCAAACGGAAAAAGGAACGAATGTGACGATAGCACCAGCTAAATTCCGAAATAGTGATCGATATAATAATGGTTCGTTTATTATTGATACGACTGTTGAAGGCTTAATAATCGGAGTTTGGCAACAAATTGTAACAGAGAAAAAAAACGATGAGTAGGCTTCCTACTCATCGTTTTTCAAGTGCCATTTTACTGTTTGTACTTACTCTTGATAAGAACTTTTGTTCTGTGGTATGGTAGTTGTGGAACCAGGTAACTATTTAGTTTACTACAATGTTATTATGTAAAGTGAAAAGAGATGAAACGGCATGAAAGGACCAACTCATATTGTAGGTGGGTTAGCGGCAGCAACTTTTACAATGAATGTACTTTCTGTACATATTCAGGAACCTATCATTTTTTATGGTGCAGCTCTTTTTGGAGCCATCATACCGGATATTTGTCATCCAAGATCAATGATAGGAAGAACCGTTCCGTTGTTGTCGAATATGTTAAGCAAAATGTTTGGGCATCGTTCTATTACACATAGTTTGTTCTTTATCTTTCTTATTTATTGGGGACTGCAACAATTGGAATTCCGTGGTTCTAATGATTTACAATTAGGTATTATCGTTGGTGTTATAAGTCACATTATATTAGACTTACTTACACCTCAAGGGACAAAACTCTTTTATCCAATCAAATCAAACATTAGAATTCCATTTTATGTGAAAACTGGATCAATTCTCGGTGAGAATAGTGTAATGGCAATCTTACTTGTAATGACAATCTATTTGTTAGTAGCGTAATACAATCTATTTTTATAGGGAGATCCTCAAATCACTTGTGGATGAGCATCATAAGTGATTGAGGACTTATTAGTAAGGTATGGATGTTGTTGATTATTACCCTTTTGTACGTGCCATGAAAAGAACAACTATGGTTGCAATAATCGAAAGGAATCCACATAAATAAAATACGAAAATCAACTCAGCTCGTTCTGCTATCTCACCTGCAAATAATGGCCCTATTAATATCCCGACCGCATAAAATGATTGATAAAAGCCCATTGCTGAATTTTTTAAATCGGTAATACTGACTTGAATGACCATGCCCAGTAGTAAAGGGAAAATAATGCCTAACGTTAGTCCAATGCCAGCATGTATAAAACATAAGGTAAATAGTGAATTTGTTAAAGGAATAAAGAAAAGAAAGATCGATGTAGCACAAAAGCAAAAGAGTAAAACCTTTTTTTGCTTTTGCAAGTCTACTTTATAGAACATTAGCCAAACAGATGCAAGTGCATGTGGAATAAAGAATGCGCAAATTAATATCGTAACAGCATAAGTTGCTTCAGATAAATGAGTCGCATACATCGGCGAGAATCCGAAAATCGTAATAAATAAAATAGAGTGTGCACTTAAGGATAAGAAGGTTATCGTTTTTAACCCTTTTAGTCTATACGTTTTCTTAATATGTGATAGTATATGAAATTCTTGTTTGCGACTTGGACGACTAGGATATGAAACTTCTTTTATACGAAAAGCTAAGAATATACCAATAATTGATGTAACAGCAGCCACCCAAAAAGGAAAACTCCAACCGAAATAAAGCACCAAATAACCACTAATGATCATACTGGAAAATTGCGCAAAGACAGTCAGAAATTGAATTCTACTCATCGCTTTTGAAGCTTGATCAGAATGAAAATACTGTGAATATAAAACGGTTGCCATTACCCACATTGCAGCTGTTACTCCTGCAAGAAGGCGAGCCGTAAAAATAGCAAAGAAGGTATTAGAAAATAGAAGAAGGAGACTACTAGCTAGGGCAACGAAAAAACCGAAGATTAATAATTGCTTTCTTAACCCTATAAGATGATCTGAAATAACTCCTAATGGGAAGCGAAGGAGAATTTGTGTTACACCATAGCTCCCTAGTATGATACCGATGAACGAATATGAAAACCCGATATTTTCCAAATGCAATCCAAAAACAGGGATGTAAATATATGTGGAAAACCAAAAACAAAAAACAGTACTTAAAAAGATTATATGATCTTTCTTGGTCGCGTCTGGTACTTCTTTCTGAACATGTTCAGCTGCAACTTGCAATAATATTCCCTCCAACTCTGTAAAGTTAAGCGCTTTCGATATAAATCGTATACATTAAAATAAAAACTGTCAATCTAAAGTAGTGTCGGCATTCAGAAAAGGTATTCCGATACAAAAAGAGTCTAAGCAGCTACTGGTTGTGACTAGTCCTTTTTGAGACATCTTTCCTTAATAGTGCAACGTGAGAATGGTCATTACCACAAATAAACACATATTTGGTTCAGTTATTCTGTAGCTTAAACACCCAAACATAGGTTCCAAATAAGAAAAAAAGGCCAGTTGCTAACCTAATATCTGAAATTCATCAAGGAGCTAAAAATCTTGCAAATTATTGAAAACAATTGTTAGTTTCATTGTGGACAGCTTTGTTTCACTCTAAACTGCGATGAACCGGAAAAGTTATATCTATTCAAACTTTAATCCTCGTTATGCTCAAATGGCGCTGACCATCCTTCGAACCTATTATAACTTTTGTTTATCTTATAAAACCAGACAAGGTAAACAAGAGATTGTTGCAACACCAGCTCAACGTCTGGGGAATTGCGAAAAAACAGTTTTCTCTAAACAATATCATTTACATGCAATGAGCCGAGCGTAATTTATCTCGGTTTTTTTTCTGAAATTTTTCAAGGATTAATGGAATTTTATGTTAAAGTAATAAAGGGTTATTCAACGGGGCAGAAGGGTTTTTCATTGAAAGTAATTGGTTGGATAGGAATATTACATGTTACCATTATAATAGTCTGGATGATTATAAATATTGTCTTTAGTATTTCTAATCCTGTCCACTATATTGAAGGTGAAACGTTGGCAGAGACAGGAATCGCTTATTATAGTGAGTTTCCAGGGTATTTAGGTATGGACCATGGTAGTAAGGCGTTAATAATGTTGCTCTCAATTACATTACCTATTGGACTATTTATCCGTTTGAAGAAAACAAAAAATTTTAGTTTAACAAACACAATTGGTTTAATTTCTGGTTGTTTAGGTTTTGCTTTGTATGGTTTATCGCTAATGCTTCAAGCTACAACAGTTGAATATGCTTTTAATCTATATAATTCAAGTCATTAGCATTGCATAAATAAGTATCTTTATTGTCAATCGAACCGTTTCGTTAAAGGCTGGATTAGAAAGAATATTCTGATTTTATCGTGGTGGACCTAAGTGAAAAACGGACAACACTGACGTGTGCGGTAGTCCTTATCCACAATTTTAGATTTATAGATGTTCCTAGTTTGTAAACACTGGATCGTACATTAAGTCGTCTAAATGGCTCACCTCACCTTCAAGGAATTGTTGCTCAATCACTTGAAACTCTGCCTCCCAGTTCAGTTTTCGACGTCCTTTCGATGAACGCGCGGGCTGCCTGAAAAGAGCGCATAGGAATGCATCAAATCCATCAAATAAGAGGGTTTTCAACGTTTGCTTGATTTCAAGTAATGGTCCCTCGTGATGGACACTTTGTTGTAAGAGCACTTGTAAACAGTACGTGATGAGAGCGATCCAGATTTGTTTTCAAACGGCATTCTCACTCTTGCCGTAGAAGCTTTTGAGCTTGAGGTGCAGCTTTATCCATTTAAAGAAGGTTTCGATTTTCCAACGATAGCGGTAGAGTTCACCGATTTCGTTAGCTGAGAGCTCAAAACAGTTGGTGACGATGATCACCGTGTTTCCTTCACGATCTTTGGTTTCAACAAGACGTAAAGGATGGGTCATTTTCGTTCCGTTCTGTCCATTGCCGAGAAACACTTCTTGATCTCTGGAAATAAGAGATTCAGGATCAGGTACTTGTTCAGAGAGCACCTCAATTTGCGCATTCTTCTTTAAGCGCGTGATAAAACGAACATCCTGTAAACAGAATTCGTCAAACTTCTTATAGTCGTTGTACCCTCGGTCAAATAAGTGGATTGCATCTGAATCAATGTCGATGAGCTCACTCATTTGTGTGCGATCTGCGTGTTTAGCTGGTAGTAATACACCTTTATCAGGAATCGTCAAATCTTTCGTCACGATCACTCGTAAGTGAAGCCGTATTCCAGCTTTCGTTTTACGAAATGTTGCCCAAGGAAATTGGCTAAGACTCATGCTCATCGTCGTTGAATCAATTACGTATAAACGACCTATATCACGAATGATCGCAGGTTGTTTGAGGGTCGCTTGAGTCTTTAAGACGAGGTGATGAAAGATCTTTTCAAAGATTTTAGGTGATAAGCTCCCAAGCTTTCTAGAAAGTTGTGATGTACTGATTGTGTCCAACGCTAGTTCAAGCTGATAGGTTTTCTTGTATTCACCTGCTTTGATAAGAACGTTAGGCTTTCCGTTTCTTCCAATTGCGCAAGAATAAGCAGTTGAAAGAACTTGTATGCCGATAATTTCTTCACATATTTATCCAGGTCTATGACGTTAATCAGCTTAGAAAAAGTTTGTTCATCTATTCCTTTTAGTAGTTCATTAATTGTAGATTTTATGGTATTCTTGTCCATGGTGAGCTCCTTTTAATTGGGATTTGGACAGAACTACCAATCCTAATTATAAGGAGTTTTTTTGTGCCTTGAAACCATAAATTACTCAAAACTACTTGACAAATTTGAAGAACTTTATGCAAAGCTACTGAATTCAAGTGAAAATATATACACACGTCAATTCGCAACATTATTATATGAGTGGTCAATGCTTGAGGGTGGACTATCTGTAAGCATTTATATAATTGCGAATTTATTGTTATCTACTTGGCTTATAACACATTCAGCAGGTTTATATGTTTTAGACAAGACGAAGAAACTAAGTATGTTAGGTTATTTGACAGGGGTTTTACAAATTTCAGGTTATTTGCTTTCGTGGTTCTTTCTAATGCATGGAAAGCAAAACATGCATGATTTTAATGAATTAGTTGGTCTACTTTTCATGTTCTGGATACTAATTATTAGCATTAAGATTGTCAGAGGGAAAGTAAGTGCTTGAAATTCAATGTAAAATTAAGTAAGTATAAGTTATTTAAATTTCTTCAACTAACGCTCTTTAGTACAATAAGAAATGAAAATATGAGTAAAAACGCACAGATTTTAATCTGTGCGTTTTTGTGTGCTAATTACAGTGTTAATTTACATGGAATATCAATGTGAATTGCACAATTCACATTTTCCCTCCCATAACTGAACCCGTTAGTATTAACTAGCGCCCTTTTTCTTCCAAATAGAGTAATTTTTATAGATTTGATAAAAACCAAAAACGTACAAAACTATTACCATAACGTAGAAAAAGATAGTCGTCCCATCCAACGAACCAACTGCGAACAACGACCTTTCTAGATACAACATCACCGCTATAACAAACAAAGTCAAGATGTACAACCCAATTACAACAATCTCTACGTTCCTTTTACCCTGCATCCAGTGTACTATAAGAAATCGGAAGGGTAGTTAGACGTTTGGAAACAACTCTTACGCTCATATTTATATCGGGAATGCTACATTAGAGCGCGTTAAACGTGACACGGAACGTTGGAAAGAAGAAGTGGAGATTATAACTGGACCAACGCCCTTATACTTTTTCCGTTTGGTTCCCGTGTGAAATATTGCGGAGAACGATTTCAATATCTCGTCGAAGAAGGGTATGAGGTGTTCGCTGCCGTTGGACCCACAACTCATGCAGAAATCATACATAATGCATATACTCAAGATCGTCGTCGTATCGATGGTATGGCATTTATTGAGAAACCCCATCTATTAACAGATTTACTAGACTCTGATTATGTTTTAGATAGAGAGAATCGATCTGAACAGTATTTTAAGTAAAAGAAATAGGGATTTGTGGTAATGGAACAAAAACGGCAATATAACCATAACCCCTTTAAATTCTATTTGTCTAGTTTTGTCGAATTTGTTGTATTCCTTTATCTTTAAATTAATATAGAAATTGTAAATTGTTGTTAATGTAATTAAACAAATTGGAGGAAAGTATTAAATGATTAAAAATTTCCTTACTAGTAGCAGGATTTCTGCATTGTTAGCTGTTTTGTTAATTTTTTCAGTTTTAAATTCATCTTTAGCATCTGCTCATAGTGGAAGTAAGCATAATGTGATGGATGAAGGTCTCGAATGGGAGTTTGAATTTGAAAGCTTTGAAGATATTCCAAAAGAGCTGTTAGATCCAAATTATTATTCTGAAGATGAGATTATAAAAATTCCTGAAGAATATTTAAATCCATATCATGAAGATGCTCTTTACACTACAAATAATCCATATGGAAATGATTACAATGGAGGATTCCAAACTTTCGCTATTGGAGCAGCTGCAGGTGTATATTTTATTCCAGGTATTGGACAAATAGCAATTACTGTTACTGGTGCTCTTGTAATTGGTGGTGCTACTATAGCTGCAGGATCTTGGCTTTATAATCAAGTATCTGCTTATTTTACTGAAAAAGCATATCAAGATGCTAAAAAAGATGGAAAAAAGACTGCAAATCATTCGACGAGTACAAGTCGGTCACTACCGACTACAGGAAAAGCACATTCTTCAAAAGACAAGATAAAAGATGGGAAAGTTGAACAAAGAAGATATTATGATAAAAACGGAAAAGCTGATGTAGATATTGATTATACTGATCATGGTAATCCTAAGCTTCATCCTAAAGTTCCTCATAGACATGATTGGATTAATGGTAAAAGAAGTTTAAAGTGGTACTAAAAATAATAACAATAAATGAAATGAGGTAGAAGTAATGAGGTTGGAAGAATTTATTGAACTGCAAAAGAGTGTAAATATTGGTGAAGAAATTTCTTTTGAATATAAAAACGATAGATATTGGATTAGCCAAAATCCTGGAAAGTGTTATTTAACAAGAGTTAGCGATTCGTATACTCAGGAATTCAATAGTCCCAAAGAGTTATTTGAAAAAGCTACAATTGATGGTCGTACTTTGTCTGAGTTATATTTGGAGTTAGATTAATTTGTAGTATCTGGTAGGACAGGCTCCTTATAGAGTCGAGTCAGTTAAAGTAACAATAATTTTTTGTGTTGAAAGAGGGAGAAAATATCTTCGTCTCCTATAACTTTAAACCCGAGTATTTATTTTGTGAACCATTCTTGTTGAACTATATCAGCCAATAAAAGCTATTATGATCTTCCACAATCGGGCGCGATTGTGGAACAAAAAGTAAAAGGAGTGAAACATATTATACATGACTAATATATTTCACTCCTTATTTTTTATGACTTTTTACGATTTAGGTCTTGATAAAATGCTTATTGTGTGATTTGGTTCCATTACTACACAGACCCCTATCTTTACTCTTGTTGTCTAAAACTTATAACTTTAGTACTGGTAACTGAACAATTTATGGATTGTGAATTAGGAAAATTGTAACATTTATGTTGTAGTTTCTAACTCAAATGTTAATATTAATGTCACTAGTGTTGCATTAATTTAATTTCACTATTATAAATACTCCAAATGTTCAATAATTTTATTTTGCGCAAAGAAAA
>NZ_JAWRVL010000006.1:0-180046 GCF_036663595.1 Halalkalibacter lacteus | reverse complement strand
TAAAGCGCATTCGAAGAATTATGAAGAAATACGGCATTGTCTGTTCTATAAGGAAAGCCAATCCTTATAAAAAAATGTTCATAGCAAACAAAGAACATAGGGTTGTACCAAACCAGTTGAATCGAGCATTTAGACAAGATATTCCTGGAAAAGTTCTTCTCACAGACATCACCTACTTATTTTACGGTAAAGGTATGAAAGCTTATTTATCAACGATTAAAGACAGTTCTACTAATGAGATTTTAGCCTATCATATTTCCGAACGAATGACATTAGATTTGGCTACGGATACACTTCGCAAGTTAAAAAAGAACAGAAGAGTTAAGCTAGCTGCTGGAGCCTTTATTCACTCTGATCAAGGAGCACATTATACCAGCCCCATTTATCAGAAAATGGTTAAGAAATATCGATTAGGACAATCAATGTCTAGAAGAGGGAACTGTTGGGATAACGCTCCACAAGAATCATTTTTTGGTCATTTTAAAGATGAGTCATACATTAAGCCCTGCCAAACGTTGGAAGAATTAAAAAAAGAAATTAAAAGGTACATGACTTACTACAATCATTACAGATACCAGTGGAATCTAAAAAAGATGACCCCTGTTCAATACAGAGATCATCTCCTTGAAATAGCACAGGCTTCTTAAAATTGTCCTTTACAAAGGGTACACATTAACCCACTCATAGCGGGCTTTAAAACAAGGAAACGGCTACGCTCATTGCTTAAAGGCCACTGAAAATCAACTTTTTTAGTAGCCTCTGTAAATCCGCATTTTTTTAATAAGCTATTAATTTGTTTCTACGCAATCAGAAAAAAGAACCCCTATCATTACAGCCAGGACAGTCATAATAAAAATTCATTTACAATCCTCATTGTAGGCGCTCCCTCCTTAACTTTTTACCTTTCAACCACTCTTGCCACACTATGCCCACACTTCTTACAATTCCCTTATTATCAAAAAATAGTAAATCTATTCTATGGAAAAAGTACTTCTTGCGTAGCAGACTGAATTTCGTTAAGCTGATACATATTCTCAGAAGTTACTTCTTTCATGAGCTCTATTAGCCGGTAGTGATGGGTAAAGAAAATAATTTGCGTTTGTTTTGATAGGTCGATCAAAATTTTCAATGTTTCTTTCGACCTTTCGTCATCAAAGTGCACGAGAATGTCATCGACGATAAATGGGATCGGTTCATTTTCTTTAACGTATTTTTCAATACTTGCTATTCGTAGTGCCAAATAGAGTTGGTCTGTTGTTCCGTCACTCATGCCTGATACTGGAATTCTTTCATCTGCATTACGAATGCCCATTATCACCGGTTGGTCTTTTCCGTCATATTCCACAATGATCCCATCAAAGGATTGTAGCGTTAACCTTTGAAAAATTTCACTAGCACGTTTCATAATTGGACTTTGATTTTTTTCACGGTAGAACTCAATTCCTTTTTTTAATAACAAAGAGGCTAATTTATGGTTCATGTATTGGTCCGTGTAGTGGGTGATTTTCGCTAGAATACTTTGTTTTTCCTCAGCTGCTTGAACGGATGCAAAGTTCGTTCCTTCGATTTTTTCATTGTATTCTTTTTTCACAACACCATGGGCTTGTTCTATTTCAGAACGTTTTTGGTCTAAATCAGTTCGTTTTCGACTAAGTTCTGCTAATTCAAACTCAATCATATCTTTATCGGCATTTTCTGCTTCATCAAGAAGTTCCGCAATCGTTCGTCCGTTTCCTATCTCCATCAGCTGTTCCTCAAGTTGCCGAATTTTATCTGTATACTCGACTTTTTGTTTAAATGCGGCTTCTACCTTTTCAAGTTCTTCTAACGTTTGACAATTTGCTTTTTCCTTCAGCTGTTCTAGCTTAGCATTGGCCTCAACTAGCTCATCAACTGCTTCTTTTTTATGATCTTCTGCTTGTTTTAGTTGTGTTTGCAAAGTATCAATTGTCACCTGGTCTTGAGATGCTTTTTGCAGAGCTTGATAGATTTTGTTAACTGCGACGTCCATTTCATTTTCAACTAGTTCGTTAACAAGTGATTGGTTAAGACTTCTAACCTTTTCTTCAAAATTTATGATTCGAGCTTTGATTGTCTTTATTTCTTCTTTTGCCTGCGTTAAGTCATCAAAGCTGCATACACAGAACTCATACGTCTCAAGCAATTCTTTTACGACAGTAGGAGTCGTCTCCTTTGACAGAGCCAGTCCCTCTAGTGCTTTTTCCCAAGCCACTTTCCATTCATTGATCTGCTGAGATGTTACTTCTTTTTTTTCATGAGCTTTCTCTAGTTTCTCATGTAAGCCGTTCATGTTTGCAACTAAATGATTCCGCTCATTTAATTGTTCAGTTCGTTGTTTTTTTGTTTTCTCAGCTTGAAGCATAAGTTCCTCGAGAGATGATTCATTAGGAATAAACTCCATTGATGATAGAGCTTCTTCTAATGACGTTTTTAACTCCACTCGTTTTTCCTCAAGCATCTGTACTTCGTTTTCCGTTCTTTGTTGATCATGAATTAAGGCGAGGATTAGTTCATACCGCTCGAGCCATTCCATCATTTCTTCTGGTGTTAACGGTTTGATCTTTGTTGCCTTCCATTCTTTTGCCCAGTCTTCTTCCCATTGTTTTCGTTCAATCTCAAGTTTCGTACGGTCATCTGTTAGCCTCATAAGCTTTATCTTACTTGTTTCAATGTCCGCACTAAACTTATTCTTTTCTCCTAGTTTTTCAGCTTCTCTTCGCATTTTGTCAGCAATATTGTCTGATTCATGGATGCTTTTTTCAAATGCCATGTCAACTGGAAGTCCGTTTGTAAACTCTTTAAGTTTTGCATCTTCAAAGTCACCAGTATTCAGTTTCGTTCGAATAACTAGCCAGCCTGAATCACGACGATTTCTTGATTCTCTTAATACATCCTCAGTCGGGATATCAGCCAGAGATTCAAGCTCACGAATTCTCTTTTCATTTTCTTCAATTAATTCGTTTTCCGACTCAATTTTATCATTTGTTTGTTGAAGCTGATTAGTTACATCTTGAAGTTGTTTCTGATACTTCTTTACGGTCTCAGTTAAATTGGGAACTTTCAGCTGGAGAAGCTCTTCACTTGTTCCATCCCATAGTGGGAGCATGTGAATTGAGTCGTTGATGTCTGTTTCTATTTCTTTTACTTGGGCTCGCTTTTCTTTGAGTGTTGCTTCCACTTTCCCTTCACTCTTGATTTTATCCATTACATGTTCAAGTGTATCGACATTAGCCAATTCACCAATATCTTCCAACTTTTCTGTTTGTTTCTTTAGCTCCTTTTGAATGGAAACAAAATCGCTTGTCACTGTTTTTAGCTGTTGGTCTAAAAGTGGTTTCTGTTCACTTAACTCTCGAACCATTTTCTTTTTCTCAGCAGATACTCGGTACTGATTCACATTCGCTAAGTCTTGATTCGTTGCATCAATCTCTTTTAATGACGAACGAATGCTTTGTTCTAACTGTCTGTGTTCTCCTTCTAAAATAGGGAGCTGTTTCACATCTTTCCGATAGCCCTCAGCTTCTCGATACAATGATTCAATTACAGCCGTCTGATCGAGCAGCCCTTCAGGCATCGAAATACCTTCTAATTTATCTTTTATTTCTTTCAATTGATCTTCTGCTTTTTTCTTAGCTTTTTGCGCAGCTTCTGCCTTTTGGAGATTTTCTTTTCGAATCTCTTTTACTTGTTCTGGCAAATCTGGAACATCGCTAAGTTCATCTCGCTTCTTGATTAAGTCATTTAGAAGTGCCATTTTAGGTAGCGTTTGTTCTAAGCGTTGATACTTGCTTTCTTCGCTTCCTATTGCTTTGATTTCTTTTAATAATGTTTCTATTTCCTTTTTTCCCTCAACATACGTACGCTCTAACTCTTTCCACGTTTGAATCTTCAACTGATTTTCAGCCATCGTTGTCGTTATTTCTCTTTCTTCCTTTAACGCTTGATTAATCTCAGGCTTTGAACCACCTTTTAAATAAAGACTACGAGACTTCTTTTCTAACTCTTCCAACACGTTTTTAAGAACACTTATACCTGAAGCGGCTGAAAATAAGCTTTCACCGACATTCCCATTGCTTTGTAAGAGGCTTTCTCCACCTTCGCGCAACCGAACATGATCGAGTGCGAACATATTGAGGAAGTGCTGCTCTGACATTCCGTTTAAAAAGCCATGTACTTTTTTTTCATCTATCGCATTATTGTTCACATCTAACACAGTATTCTTTTGCCCTTTCCGGCGTACGAACTGTAATGTTTCACCCTTTGTATTTTTTAACTGACCTTCAATTCGCAATTTCTGATTGCTATGTAAAAAGGAGTCCGTCGTTTGTCGTGGGAAACCGTACAAGAAATTTGAAACGGAACGAAGAATCGTACTTTTCCCTGCTTCATTTGGTCCATAGATCAAATGGAAGTGTTTTTTTTCTTCGAACAGTAATTTATAGTTGGTAAAATGACCAAATGCTAGTAACTGTAAATAATCAAATCTCATGACGTTTCCACCCCTGCTTTCGTTGTTAAATAATGCAGAATTAAATCTTCCACTTCATCTAATCTTGATTTCATTAACGTCGTGTCAGTAAAATCAAATCCTTCCTCGCCACTTTTCAATTCATGAGGCAAGGAATTTTGTAAATCCTTAAACTCTTCCAGTAGCAATTCTAATGTATCTTCCTCACCTGTTACTGTATCGAGAAATTCTAATATACTCGCTACAGGTGTATGCTGCTCTTTTAGTTCATCCAAATCAATTTGACGACGCGTCTCAAATTTGATTTTTTCAATCCAGACTTCTCCATACCCAACTTCGATTGCCATGGACCGTAAATTATTGATGACATGTTCCTTATCAACTATTAATTCATGATGTACTTTACTTGAGCCTATGATACGCATACGAACAGCTAAGAACCGCCCTTCAGCCTGCTGATACGACTGCACTAATTGCTCTCGTGCAGCTCCAATCAAATCATCAACGGTGTCTATTGTTGATGCATCAACTTCACAAACCTCCCACCTTAGGACATCTAATGAATAATGTTCGTATGACTCCACTTGGCCGTCCTTTACTTGTACGATCGTACAGCCTTTTTTTCCAGGTTCTCGGATATGTCTCCCTTGGATATTACCTGGAAAGACAATGACAGGATTGTTATCATATAACACCTCACGTAAATGAATATGTCCTAATGCCCAATAGTCATAGCCCTTTGCACGTAAATCCTCTACCGAACACGGTGCATAACTTTCATGTCCTTCTCGACCCGTTGCGCTTGTATGTAAAAGACCAATGTTAAAATATCCATCTACCTTTTGCGGATATGCTTTTGCAAGATTATCCGTCACCGACCTTGACCTGAACCCTTGTCCATGGAATGCCACTTTTAATTCATCATTTATTTTGGTTGTTGGTTGATCCACTGAGAATTCAATCAAATTATCTGGTAACTTTAATTCCTTTGTGATTAAACTTTGTGCATCATGATTCCCGCGAATTAAATAGACTTTAATCTTCTCTTTTTGCAAACGAATCATTTGGCTAATAAAAAATAACCCGGTATAATAGTCCTTCCAATCACCGTCATAAAGATCTCCTGCAATGACAAGAAAGGAAACGTTTTTCTCAATTGCTAGATCTACTAAATTTTTAAATGCATCCCTTGTTGCATTGCGGATTCTTTCAACCGGTGCTCCTTCATACTTTTCCAATCCTCTTAATGGACTATCGAGATGGATATCAGCTACGTGAATAAACGTGAAACCCAGATTAAACTCCCCCTCACTTAGGATTGTCTTGGTCTTCTACAAATTGTAATACCAATTGAAACCTAAATATTCTAGTACCATCATCCCACCTTTTACCACTTTCATCAATGAATACACCTAGTACCTTGTAAAAAAAACAATCTCATACATAATCCTTAGAAGCTAGTCGTTACAACCTTCCATTCATACTCCTTCAAATATTTAATCGTTCCTTTTACATCTAGTTCATGCTTACTATGCATCTCATCTTTTAATTGGTCAGGTAAATAGCCTGCAAATTTTCTGATGAAATCTTCTTTTTCTTTTTTAGCTTGCAAAATGGTCTCTTCTGACCATTTTGTAAGAAGTAACTTTCGAAGTAACTCAGTAAGACTCCCCTCATATTCAAAGATGATTCTTCCTAATGGATCCCTACTCTTTACATTCACGCCTAGTATTTTCATCATCCAATAGAGAGTCGTCGTGATTTGCGTAGAAGTAAACGTTTCGATTACAGTTCCAAACTCATTCGATCAAAATTCGGATAATAATGATTAAATGGTCGCATTGAACACTTAGGAAATGTTTTATTTGCATATTGTAAGGATTGTGTAACAAATTGATGAGGAGACTGACCGTAATAATAAAAATCATAATGGGAAGAACTTTGGCTAAATTGATACATTTTTTCGAGTAATTGAGGAGGGGTCAATACATGTTTACATTCATCGAGAATGATCCTATTTTCATCGTAAAAATCTTTCGATGTCACGAATCCTTCGTTTGGTTCTTTCTTCCTTTTTGCCCCAAATAAATTTTGAAACATGAACTCCCCCCGTTTAATGTTTGTCTTATCTGCCATATGAACGTTCTTGTAACACTTAGGAAAAGGATCTTCTATTTCAATTAAAAGTATATTTCGTATTTAGTATCGGCACAGCCATCAAACTTATTCCTAATTTTAACAATCGATATACAGAACGGGTTATACATTATAATGACTCTTCTGCAGAAATCTTTTTCATACATAAACGAATGTATGAATAAATACATTAATACTTATTTCCATAATAGTTTTGGAAGTTTTTAGTGATAACTGGAGCGGATTAGTTACATTGTGTAATTGGGATGCGAATTATACAGTGGAATAGTAGAATCATAAGACTTATCTAATTAAACCATATTTCACGAAAAATTTAGACCAACTAGTAAGATTTTGTTGCATAGTTTTTAGAAACCTTTACAGACTTTATGTCGTAAAGTGATGGAGCTTTGCTCGTTTCAACCCTTTACGTATCATTGTTTCCTTAACCTTTCATTACTTATAACATAAGGATTGAAGTTCAGTGTCTCGGATTTTCAAGGAAATCCTTTCCGCATTTTCTATTTTATTAGCATTGTAGTTAGAATAAATTCCTTTATAATAGAGAATGTATTACAAATTAATACGCAAATAATTTAGTACCGTACTAAGCGGGGAGTTAGCGGTGCCCTATACTCGCAAGCCGCTGTAGCGAGGCCAAATCCCCTCTTTAGGTATTGTTATCACTTGGTCTGACTTAAGTAAGTGGTATTGATGCTTGGGTTCTGCGCAACGGAAACCCATGAATCCTGTCAGGTCTGGAAGGAAGCAGCAGTAAGTGGTCCCTTCCGTGTGCCGCGGAGTCACCTAGGCTGAGCTAACTACTTAGGTAGCGCAAGTGATGCAATATCGACAGAGGGTGTACGGTAGTAAATTGTTATAGAAAAAGCAATCACGTGAATGTGATTGCTTTTTTGTTATGGAACGGCAATGGTCCTGAATGAAAACACATGGTCAAGTGCCGTCCCCCCTCCATCAATTATTTATAAGATCTTACGCTTCAATCGAATCGACAAACTTTGGGCGTGCCAAGCACCTAACCTTTCTATATTATCTAAATTCCAAAAGATACATTTAATATATTGCTTATCTGAATAATGATTGCTTTAATCAAAGAAAGGTACTTTCAATTTTTAGGATCCATAATGACAGATCAATCAAAAGGCAAGGTAATAACATTTTCAGCAGCCTCTGTTGGAACTGCTGCGATTGCGGGACCTGCACTTGGAGCAATCGTAAGTGGGAGGTTAGGTCTTGATTCTTTGTTTTCTTTGATTACTTGCCTAATGTTTATGTTTCCATTATTAGCTATCATGTAATGAAAGATTTTCAGTTATCCAAGGTGATTGATTTCCAACATGCCTTAAACAGTCAACGTTATCATGACCACCCTTCTTTTTCACTAACAAAACCACTTCTCTATTCATACATCTCTATATTTTTATTATTATTCACTTTAGGGATACTAACGTTTGCATTACCTTTAAAAGTAGATGAACTACATTTAAATACAGAATTAACAGGTCCTTTGTTGAGCGTGTTTGGAATTGTAGCGATCCTTATCTTTATTCTTCCTACCAATTCTCTCTTTGACAGTTTAAGAAAAACGCAACTTATGACGATGGGATTTATGACAATATCTATTTTTAATAGGCTCTATAGTCTTACTTTTTGTTGTTCCTTTGTTCCATTTGATTGTAAAGCTTAAATCATGTATCCTTTGACATTACGTTACGGAAACAAGGGCGACTTATAAAAGTCCACCTTCGATCACAAACATAAAAAGCATGTGCGTACTTTCCAATACGCACATGCTCATATACTATAAACTTAAATGAATATAAATCGTTTCATCTTTTATTTCTACTTTATACTTTTTTACACATCCGACATCTGGTGCCTGCACTTTCCCATCATTCACATTAATCTTCCAATCATGCAAAGGACAAAAAACATGATCGCCACTAACAATCCCTTCAGATAAAGGGCCTTTTTTATGCGGACAGCTATTTTCAATTGCTTTTACAGACCCATCTTTTTGTTTAAACAGGGCAATCTCTTCACCAGCAACGTTTACTCTTTGGCCGATGCCCACAGATAAGTCTGACAGTTTAGCTACTTCTACTTTTTTTACCGTTTCTATATTACCCATATTTCTATCTCCCCCTCTTATTATGAAAGCACTTCTACTTGTTTCTTTTTAAATTCTTGCTGTTTGTCCTCATTTTCTACGATTTCTTTCCATGGATCCTTACCAGTAGAAAGAGCAATGTCCATTCTCTCAATTAGGGCTTTGCGTCCTTCCTCATCTTCTAGAACAACTTTCTTCATTAGATCTAACCCTACACGCTCAATAAAGTGTGAAGTACGCTCTAAATATCTAGCATTTTCTCTATAATATTGCATAAAAGCACTGATTGTATCGATGATTTCTTCTTTTGTTTTTACTTTACAGAACAAGTCACCACCACGTAGATCGACACCACCGTTACCACCAACGTAGAGCTCCCATCCTCCATCTACTCCAACAACACCAAAGTCTTTAATGCCTGACTCTGCACAGTTTCGTGGACAAGCCGATACAGCCATTTTTACTTTATGCGGTGTATTAATGTACTCAAACTTCTTCTCAAGTTCAACACCAAGACCAATAGAATCTTGTGTACCGAATCGGCAGAACTGTTCTCCGACACATGTCTTAACCGTACGAAGCGCTTTTGCATAAGCAGAACCAGATCTCATTCCAAGGTCGCCCCATACGTTTGGAAGGTCTTCTTTTTCAACTCCAAACAAGTCAATTCGTTGTCCTCCCGTTACTTTTAAAAGGGGAACGTTGTACTTATCAGCTACATCGGCAATTTTACGCAATTGATCTGCATTCGTTACCCCACCATACATTCTTGGGACAACTGTGAATGTACCGTTATGGTTAATGTTTGCATGCACACGCTCATTGATGAAGCGTGATGTTGGATCATCTTCATTTTTAATTGGGTCAACCATTTTTAAATAATAGTTGATTGCCGGGCGACATTTTGAACATCCTTCATCTGATTCCCAACCTAGAACATTCATGACTTCACGTGGATGTGTAAGGCCAAGCTCACGAATTTCTGCCACGACTTCTTCATGCGTATGCGTCGTACAGCCACACATTGGTTCAGGTGCATTTCCTACTTCTTCTCCTGTAGTTAACGTTAATAGATCAGCAATCAGTGGTTTACATCCTCCACATGAACGGCCTGCTGTCGTACATTGTTTTACTTGCTCAACCGTCGTCAGACCATTTTCTGTGATTGCTGAACAGATGTCCCCTTTTGACACCCCATTACAGTCACAAACGTTATCACTATCAGCCATAGCAACAACTGGACTAACGGGTGCTTCCCCGCTTTCAGATGGAAGAAGAGCGACTTTGCTCATGCCAGAAATGTCATCGCCATTTCTCATCATGCTTAAAAGACGAGTGGAATCAGACGTGTCACCGAATAATACGGCACCTATCACTTTATTGTCTTGAACAACGACTTTTTTATAAATGCCCTCAAATTCATCATGAACGCGGATTGCTTTTGTCTGTTCTCCGTCTTGGAACTCGCCTGCAGAGAATACACTCACACCAGATACCTTTAATTGAGTATAAACAAGTGATCCTTCATAGCCATGCTCAAGCGACTTGTCTTCTGAACAAATATGAGCAGCTAATACTTTCCCTTGTTCATAAAGCGGTGCAACAAGTCCATAAGCAATTCCTCTATGCTGTGCACATTCTCCAACTGCATACACATTAGGGGCACTTGTTTGCATGAAATCATCAACCACTATTGCTCGTTCTGTCGTTAGGCCTGCATCTTGTCCTAAAGCAATATTCGGTTTAATCCCTACAGCCATCACAACAAGATCAGTCTCAAAGCTAGTGCCATCCGTAAAATCAATTCTTTCTACCCGGTTTTCTCCGATAATTTCTTTCGTGTTCTTTTGCAAGTGAAACGTCATTCCTTGCGCTTCAAGCTGTTCTTTTAACATTTTTCCTGCTTGCTCATCTAATTGGCGTTCCATCAAATAATCAGCGATATGAATAACATCAACTTCCATATTTAAGTTGAGTAAGCCACGTGCTGCCTCAAGTCCTAGTAAGCCTCCACCGATAACGGTCGCCTTTTTATACTTTTTCGACGTATCAATCATCGTCTCACAGTCTTTGATGTTACGGAAGGCGATAACTCCTTCTTTGTCCGCTCCAGGTAATGGAAGCATAAACGGATTTGATCCTGTTGCAAAAATTAATTTATCGTACGGGCGCTCTACTCCATTTTGACTAACGACAACTTGATTTTCTGTATCCACCTTAACAACCGGATCTCCTGTCATTAATTCAACTTGATTTTCTTCATACCAGTTATAATCATTTAAGACAATATCATCAACAGTCGTATCTCCTTGAAGAACAGAAGATAACAAAATTCGGTTATAGTTTGGGTGTGGCTCCTCCCCAAAAACTGTGATATCAAAGCGATTAGAATCGTTCTTTAAAATCTCCTCAATTGTACGAATTCCAGCCATACCATTTCCAATAAGCACTAGTTTCTCTCTCATTTTTACATCTCCCTTTATATAATATTCATCTATTTAAATGAAGCAACTGACTTCCTAGCAAGAACCTCTTTTTTAACTTTATCTTGCTTTGCTCTTTGAGGACTGATTATCCAATATAAACATCCAAGGAAAAAGGTTCCACCTACAATATTTCCAAGCGTCACCGGCACTATATTGCTGATATAACCAGCTAAAGTAACCGTGTCTGGACTCGGGTGAATAAGAGCTAAACCTAAGATTGCCATGTTGGCGATGCTATGTTCATAGCCTGAAACGATAAAAGTAAGCAATATCCAAAGAATCATCATAATTTTTGCTGCATCATTTTTCGTTCTTAATGTACACCAGATTGCTAGACACACAAGCCAGTTACACAAAATCCCTCGAAAGAATAACTCAGACGTACTTAAACTCATTTTATTTGAGGCTACCACCATTAAAAAATGATCGGTAGAAATGCCAGAGAACACACCAGAGAAAAAAATTAAAATACAAAATAACGAAGCTCCCATGAAATTGCCTAGGTAACACCAAATCCAGTTCGTAATCATATCTTTCCAAGTTGTTACTCCAGACAAAGTACTAACGGCAAACACCATATTATTGCCCGTAAAAAGTTCAGCTCCCGCGAAAGTAATTAACACTAAAGCAACTCCAAACGATAAACCAACTAACAATGATGCTACCGGAGTTGATAACTCAGAAAAGGCACCCCCAACCGAAAAGCTCAATACAACCGCTAGTCCGATATATGCCCCTGCTAAACTGGCCGAAATTAAATACCTAACTAAACTTGTATCTAATAGTTTCTTTTTTTCTAGGGCCAGTCCATTCAATGTTTCTATTGTGTCTTTATACATGCTGTCTCTCTCCTAACCTTGCTTTTTTGATAGTGTAATCATAGCCCCCCAAAAAAGAAAAAGTTAACTTCTATTTAATAAAGCAACATTTGAAATACTGGTTTAATCCTATACTACCGAGTGGGAATTTTGTTGATCTTCGTCATATTTTCTTACATTCTTTTTTGAAGATAGTTTCAAATTTTTTTGGTTGTTATTATATAGAACCTTATATTGCAAAGCTTCATTGTTAAAAGGTTTAAAAGAAAAGGAATGGATTATCTTGAGTATGTGGAGCTTGTTGTCGTTATACAAAACATGAATCTTTGTGAACCTAATTCAGTGGTATTGTTATATTCACAAGGAGAGGAAAGTCAAACAAAATCATACTCCTATTATCTGTTAATTTTCAAACTTATTATCTACTTGAATTTCATCTACTACTAATCTCAAAATATCTGCGAAATCGAAATTTAATCGACTATCTAGAATAATTCTATGAAAAAAAAATCAAAAAGTGCCTAGCTCTCACAGTTTTATAGCTTTAACGTGATGGGGTAGGAACAGGTTCAATTTCCTCAATCTTATTATACACATGACAGTTTTTTCAACAGTTTACCTTACATTATCTGACATACTTTTTTCTATGTTAAGCTAATGGTTTCTTATCTTTATATAGTTTACAATGCACTTTACTACTCATATCCAATTTTGCCCATAACATGTCTCTTTTTAATACAAACCCAATTTCGTCTCATCCATTCGGTCCAAATAGTAAAGGTCTCTTTCATTTTCTTCATGGGAATTTTAAACATTATTTACATAAAATTAACTGACAGCACGATGTTTCATTGTACAATGATTATAGGCAGAGCGACAGCAGTGGTCGCTACGACTGACAGCGAAGGCGGGGCTGGCAGTGCTTTTTTATATACGTTTCATTGAACGATTGTGTCTTCACTGACACCTTGAATGCCTGGACGTAAACAACAAACTCCTTTTCTTCAATGATAACTGATAGATTTAGTGACTTATACTTGATAAGAAAGACATACAAGGAATCTCCTATTAGATAGCTTGGTAACCTTTTTATCTCACTTCTTTTTAAAAGATTCTTTTGAAGACTACTGAATGATATTGATATATAAGAATGTGCTTATATATCATAGATATTAATTCCCTTCAACAAGTGTTTTTTGGTTAAGATATTGTAAAGAATTCTCATTCTCTACTAAAAGACGAATTCGACTAAATATAATAATCCCTTAGAATTACTGGAGGTGTTTGATCAAAATAAGAGAACCGTCCAAAAAAGGAGAGTTCTCTAAAAATTCTTTAGGGCAGGAACGTCAGCAAGTTGGCAATTTATTATCTGGAATAATATCAATAGGAGGTATAGAATTCTCTTCGTCAGTCTCATTTACATTTTCCCCGCATTTAGGACAACCAATTTATTCTTCTTCTATGTAATAACCCACATAGCCATTAGTACCTTCTTGCATCGAAAAGAATTATCAATAAATAAATAGCTCCTCATACAAACCTAAGAACAAACACTTCCTTAACTTATCTAACTACTTCATACAGCACTTCTTATACTTCTTTCCACTCCCACACGGGCACGGATTATTTCGACCGGTTTTCGTGTGATTTCTTATATCAACAACCTTTGAGTTGGTTTGATTGGTTGCAAAAGGTGCTGATGGTAAAGGATTTAGATGTTTCTTTTCTACTTGAGATAATTCACGTGGAGTATGTCCTTTTAACACCCACATCCGCGTATTGTTATGCAAGTCCATAATCTTGTCTGTTACTTCCTGTACGAACTCAAAGGATGGAAATTCGAGCTGACTTTGTAAGTACTGAAGCATCATTATTGGCTGAGCATCCATGTTGATCATATTAATAAATTGCATGGCAATCTTATCCGACTCTTCATTCGTTAAGTCAAAGTGTTTTGAGATAAAACGAAGTAAGCTATTCATTGCAGGCGTTTTTTCGATATAATTTGGCTCTCCAGCTTTTACTAGTTGTTTCTTTGTAAACCGGTAGTTACTGATGCTAGATCTCATATTATGTTCCTCTATCAAGTGCTCTGGATCAAACACTCGATGATCATGGATGCCATAAGCTGAGTATTGAGCTTGTCCATAATATTCAATTGTCAAAAATAGCATATTGAAATACTCAATTGGATTAACCTCTGCTCCTGTTAGCTGCTGAATCTTATCCAGCATTTTCCCTGAATCCATTATTCCATAATAATAAAGCAAACCATGTATAAGCCGGGTCCATTCGGTATTGCGACGTACAATTTTTTGAAGTTCAAACCCATCCACTTGTGAAAAGGTGTGCATCAGCTCCATCGGCATGAACAGCACGTTTTCGTTACGATACTTACCAGGAAACAGAATGCTATATTCCTTTAGCACTTCTATTTTAGAAAATGACAAATTTGGATCACTGATATAACCTTCATTCTTGATAATTTGCCGGACTAGTTCATATCTTTCTTGATCGAATGTATAAATAGTATCTTCAAACAGTGAGGGAATTTGGTTAACGAGCTCAGCTGCTAATTTACTTTTGTTCAAGGAGCTTGCATTTTTTATACGCAGGCTTTTCCGTATTTGATCCATGTCATTTTTGGTCAGCCTACTAATCGCATCAAAAAGTGTGCATGGAATGTTGGTTTCTTTCCACGCTTGTTGTTCCCTTTTACTTTGTAGCTGTCGATTGTGAGCTTTTGCACCTTCTACTGCTTCTATTAAAAGGTCTTTCGTTTTGTTATCGCTTTTTTTATCCATGAAACTCGCCTCTGTTCTATTCGTCGTTCCTTTTATTTTAGTAATAATTTGTTGTATATGCAAAAAAAGAGCGTATAGAGAGAACATGCTAACAACAAGTTCACGAGATTTATCCTAAGGAACGCTCCTTTGAATTTGATCTATTAATAGCCAAGCTCTCTTTATCCAATCAAATAAAATCCTACCGCTTGTAACGCGAGGGCACTGAGCGTAGCATGTTGCCTTGTTTTAAAGCCCGCTATGAGTGGGTTTCTCATAGCAGGCGCGCAACGTGCGGAGCCATTGCCGCTTCCTCGATGGACTTTTTCAGTGCCCTCTTGTATCGCCGGTAGGATTTTTTTAAAGGTAGGATGTTAAAATCTGATCGTTTGAAGCTGATTTAACAAGCTTGGGGTAATGTCTTCTGCTTCCTCTTTATCTAGCAAATGTAGAGTGAATACTACAAAGTGACCATTGATTTTCTTAATGACGACGCTTTGTCGAACGTCGGAATTAGAACTAACCATATATAATTCAGACCCTTTGTAAAAAGGGTGTAGGTTTTGTACACGTGTCACTTCATGAACAGGACCTGTTACTTGTAAATATTGTTGCGCATTTTTCTTTAAGTACTTCAATTCAGCTTGGCTGTCAGCAAGCTCAACTCTTACAAAAAAACCAGGATCTCTATTCGCGAATAATTGATATTTCCTTGGTTCTTCCTCAACAAATTGATAACCATTTTGAACGGTCATTTTTATATCCCTGTTATCAGCAGCCGTGCTTTTCGTTACTGCGAGCTTTTTTCCTAGAAAAATTAAATTTGTCTGTACGTTGTTCATTTCTTTTAGTTCATCAACCGTCATCTTATACATTCTTGAAATGCTATAGAGCGTATCTCCTTTTTTCACTTCATAGTGCATAGCATTTGCATCCTGCACATTCAGTTTCTGACTTGGGAAAATAAGATTACTCGTTAGGTTGTTCATTTCTTTTAGTTCATCGACAGTCATCTTGTACGTTCTTGAAATGCTGTAAAGTGTATCTCCTTTTTTTACAGAATACGAAACAATGACTCCATCTTTTAATTGTAGGTTTTGACCTGGAAAAATAAGATTACTTGTTAGATTGTTTATTTGTTTTAATTCATCAACAGTTATCTTATTTTCTAATGCAATCCGATATAACGTATCGCCGCTTTTCACTTCATACATTTCTGCAGCAGCACCGTGCGCAAATCCGAGCATCGCTGTTAGTCCTACTAATAACGCCACCATTTTGATTCCATTCTTTTTAACATTAAACATTTACATGCACCTCTTCTTAGTTAGTAAATTCTAGTTGCTTTATATATGTAACGATGAACGATGCAAGTAAGTTACGGCTTGAACAAGCCCAAATTCGTATAAAGATCCCCCCTATTAAGAGGCAACTGAAAAAGGTTGCTTTTTACCTTTTTCAGTTGCCTTTAAGCAATGAGCGTAGCCGTTTCCTTGTTTTAAAGCCCGCTATGAGTGGGTTTCTCAATCCGCGGGCGCGCAACGTGCGGAGCCATTGCCGCTTCCTCGATGGACTTTTTCAGTGCCCTCCGGCTTTTACCTTTCATTCCTCTTAAATCACTGGGGAACTTAATAATTAATCGATAATTTTCCAGAAATCAGGTTTTACTCTATACTCGTAATCAAAAACAAATGGTGCATTCTACTCCTACTTCACCACTATACTTTCTAGCACGGTTATCGAGCCATGTATGGTTATCGGCCATTCTTCAAAAAGTTACTCTGCTGATATCAGCACCCAATTCTTCATACAATTCGAATATTTGATTGTAACGTTCCGCCTAGTCTTGAAGGTCTTCCTCTGGAATAGCATCATATGATTCATAGGCATTATCTGGCGGCCAGCCATTTAAGCAGTCATACTAAGGTCCAATCCGTATGTAAGTAACACCCCAAACAAAAAGAGACGCAATAGAATACAAGCGTCCCCAAAATAGATATATTATTCTAGTAAGCAATCATTCATTATTTTTCTCCTGATTCCTGATCATATAAAGATAAAATTTCTTTAACAAAGATTAAGAAGTTACCTTTTGCTTTCTCAGTCGTCTCGATTACTTCATCATGAGTGAGTGGTTGATCTAAGATACCTGCAGCCATATTTGAAATACATGAAATTCCAAGTACTTTGATATTGGCATGACGTGCGATAATGACTTCAGGGACTGTAGACATCCCAACTGCATCTCCACCGATTTGTCGTAACATTTTAACTTCAGCAGGGGTCTCATACGATGGTCCTGTATTCCAAACATAAACACCTTCTTTTAAAGGAATGTCCAATCTCTCTGCTGCTCTTTTGGCTATTGATTGAAGATCACCATCATAAGCTATTGACATATCAGGAAAACGTACTCCTAATTCAGTGTCATTAGGTCCAATTAACGGATTTTGACATGCATTATTAATATGATCTGTAATTAACATCAAATCTCCTGGTTCTAGGTTTGTATTAACTCCTCCCGCTGCGTTCGTAACAATTAATGCATCGACCCCTAACTCTTTCATCACTCGTATAGGAAATGTCACCTTGTCCAACGTATATCCTTCATAAAAATGAAACCTACCTTGCATCGCAATTACATTTAAGCCCTCGATAGTTCCACAAACTAACTGACCAGCATGACCTTCTACAGTAGAAGTCGGGAAACCAGGTATATCACTATAAGAAATTTTCACTGGATCCTTAATTTCTTCTGCTAGTACCCCTAACCCTGAACCAAGAATCAAACCTACTTTAGGAGTTTTCAAAAGAATCCTATTAATGTATCTAGCAGCTTGTTCAATTTGTACCTTCATTCACTTTATCCCCTTTACCTTAATATGACTAAAATGTATTGAAACATTTCATAATATATAAAGTTCCTTTTAAATGAATTACTTTATATGCTATTCTGGAAGTAAGACGTCCAACAACTACTTTCATTATAAATTATTTCAACTAAATGTAAACCTTTTCTTTACTTTCTTTTAAAGGAGTCGATGAAAAAATGAAAAGAATTCTTATTACAGGAGCCGGATCAGGTCTTGGAAAAGAGTTAGCCCTCTCGTATTGTCGTTTGGGGCATAACGTAATCTTGCTAGGAAGAACCAGATCCAAACTAGAAATAGTAAAAAATAAAATTCAACAATCAAGAGGTAAAGTAGAAGTAGCTATTTGTAATATTTCATCAGAAGTGGATGTACAAAAAACAGTCGATGAATTACTTACAGAAGGGAACATTGACTTGTTAATTAACAATGCAGGTGTTGGTTACTTTGGTCCATTACAAAATTATCAACTACCTCAAATCAATGAAATGATAGATACGAATATAAAAGGAACGATCTATTTATCAAAAGCCCTCCTACCCCATTTTTTAAAACAAAATAGAGGAAAAATTATGAATATCATTTCAACAGCTGGACAAAAAGGAAAAGTAAATGAATCCGTTTATGTCGCCAGTAAATTTGCGATCCGTGGTTTCACTGAAAGCTTAGTAAAAGAATTGGAACAAACCCCTATTATTGTCACAGCTGTTTATATGGGTGGAATGGATACTCCATTTTGGGCAAATACAAATCATATAAAAGATCAATCCCGCCTTAAAAACCCGAAAGAAATAGCAAAAATTATTCTTGAAAACGATCATAATCAAAATGAGATTTTTATAAATTAATATGTATTAGAACTTCACGCGTTTCCTGAAAACACTAAACCTAAATTTATCTGCTCTAAAGAAATTTATCGAATATAAAACCGGATTTTCATGTAAATCATAATGTGTCTGCTTCAATACTAATAACGGAGATTCCTTTTCACATTGTAAGACTTTTGAAATTTCTTCATGATAGCCTATCGTTTCTATAAAAGCAGTTGCATAACTAATTGTTACAGCTGCTTTATCATCCATAAAATCAAATAATGACTCGTTTTCAAATACAGAATCTTTAGGTATTAAATGCTCAGGAATTTTATCAATACAATATACCATAGGCTCATTATCAGCAGTTCGAATTCGTTTCACAAGAAATACTGACTCTTGGTCATCCAGTCTTAATTCACTTTTATCCTCTTCAATTGGATCGACATAACCAGAATATAAAAGACGAGTACCTGGAGTTTTCCCTTCCTCTTTTATCATATCTGTGATACTTATTAACTCCTCAATCCCACTCGAAAAAATCGGCTTTCGATTAATAAATGTTCCTATTCCATGCTTTCTAATTACAATCCCTTCCTCTTCTAAAATTCGAAGTGCTTCTCTTAATGTTGTGCGGCTAACTCCTAAGTCTTTTGCCAATTTATTTTCAGAAGGTAACTTTTCACCCGGCTCTAATATACCGCTTTCAATATCTTTCTTAATCTTTTCAATAATTAAGAGATATCTCGACCTTTGATATCCATCTAAAGACATTACCATACCTCCAAAAAAAGTTATATTATTACAATTTAAATTTTACAGTGTTGTCCAACAACAATCAAGGCAAAGTAACTCCCCAACTCTATCTAAAAAGAAAGCGAATCAATAGGTTAGCCAAGCAACCTTACCGAAAGGCTTCACAATAAAACACCTCACGGAAATTCCCCAATCCAAGAGGTGTTAAGATCATTATTTATTTAAATCTTCTGGAGAAAATGCACCAGGTAACAGGTCATGTACCGTTATTTCATGTTTGTCTCCATTAAGATTAGAAAGAATGACTGTCATATCTGAACTACATAATTCCGATATTACTTGCCTACACGCTCCGCATGGAGGGACTGGTCTAGATGTATCAGCAACAACAGCTAGCATCGTTAACTCTTTTTCACCTGCAGAATAGGCGTTAAATATAGCAGAACGCTCTGCACAATTACACATGCTATAGGCAGCATTTTCAATGTTACAGCCATGAATGACTTTTCCGTCCTTTGTTAGTAATGCTGCCCCTACTTTAAATTTTGAATAAGGTGCATACGCCTTTTCTCTTGCCTTAATCGCTTCTTCCACTAGTTTCATTTTATCCATACTGGAGAACCCCCCTATTAAAGTATTGATACAACCTCTTTAACTAAGCGCATAAATTGAGGCTTTGTTCGATTCGCCACTTCTACCACTTGATCATGTGTAAGTGGTTCTAAGTCTTCACCAATTGCCATATCCGTTATACACGAAATACCAATAACTTTCATTGCCATATGGCTAGCGACTATGACTTCAGGTACTGTTGACATCCCTACAGCATCTCCACCAACTAGTCGTAACATCTTTAGCTCGGCAGGTGTCATATACGTTGGACCTGTTATGCCTGCATATACTCCCTTTTGAATAGAAATATCGAGCTTCTTAGCTGTTTCTTCAACAAATGAAACCAACTCTGGTGTGTAGGCTGCACTCATGTCTGGAAAGCGTGGTCCTAACTCTTTTTCATTTGGACCAATTAACGGATTAACCCCTGTCATATTTAAATGGTCTTCAATAATCATTAAATCACCAGGCTTAAACGATGAATTCATTCCCCCACATGCATTTGTAACAACGATTGCTTCTACACCAAGCTGTTTCATCACTCGTACAGGAAAAGTTACTTCCTGCATTGAATATCCTTCGTAGTAATGGAATCGGCCTTGCATGGCAACAACTTGCTTACCATGTAATTGACCAATCACTAACTGACCAGCATGCCCCTCAACTGTAGAAACTGGGAAGTGTGGAATCTCTGAATATTTGATTTTCGTTGGATTTTCAATTTCATCTGCTAGCTCACCAAGTCCTGAACCGAGAATTAAACCGACTGTTGGTTGCTCTGTAATTAAGTTATGAATAAAGTTAGCTGACTCTTTCATTTTCCCAAGTGCATTTTCCATTCGTCATTTCTCCTTTTGTTTGAGACTAAAGTTTATCCAAAAAGCTTTTACCGTACTGTGGCATTTTCACTTGAAAGTTTTCAGCAATCGTTGCCCCAATATCTGCGAATGTTTGTCTTACACCTAAATCAGTTGATTCTTTTTGACTTGTGCTATGAACAAGTAATGGCACGTATTCACGCGTATGGTCGGTACCATGGTGAATCGGGTCATTACCGTGGTCTGCGGTGATGATTAATAGGTCATTCTCTTGCAACTTTTCAAATACTTCAGTTAATCGAGCATCAAATTCTTCTAACGCTTTTCCATAACCAATTGGATCTCTGCGATGTCCATATAAAGCATCAAAATCAACAAGGTTTACAAAACTTAATCCCGTAAACTCCATATCCATGGATTGAAGTAACTTATCCATACCATCCATATTAGATATAGTACGTAATGTATCAGTTACTCCTTCCCCGTCATAAATATCTGAGATTTTCCCGATTGCAATCGAACTAAACCCTTCGTCCTTTAATTCATTCATCACAGTTCTTCCAAATGGCTTTAATGCATAATCATGACGATTGGATGTTCTTTCCCAAGCCCCTGGTTGACCAATAAACGGACGCGCGATCACTCGACCAATCATGTATTTCTCATCTAACGTTAATTCTCTAGCTATTTCACAAATGTCATAAAGCTCCTCTAAAGGAACAACCTCCTCATGTGCCGCAATTTGTAAAACAGAGTCAGCTGAGGTATACACGATTAAATCTCCAGTGTTGTAATGGTGTTCGCCTAACTCGTCAAGAATACCAGTACCCGATGCTGGTTTATTTCCAATTACTTTTCTACCAGTTTTATTCTCTAATTCTCTAATTAGCTCTGGTGGAAACCCATCAGGGAATGTTCGAAAAGGTTGCTGAATATTAAGACCCATAATTTCCCAATGCCCTGTCATTGTATCTTTTCCATTAGATGCTTCTTGCATCATTCCATAATGACCTATTGGCTGGGCCACCTTTTCTATACCATTTATTTCACGAATATGACTTAATCCGAGTTTAGCGAGATTAGGCATATGTAATTCACCCATTTTCTCTGCAATATGCCCTAATGTATCGGCACCTATATCATTGAATTGCTTTGCGTCAGGGGCTTCACCAATTCCAACAGAGTCCATTACAATTAAAAACACTCTTTTATATTGTTTCATGCTATGACTTCCTTTCTCTCGTACTTTCTAAATAACACAACTCGTTGGAGGTCCAACATCTAATCTTTAAAAAAACTTATAGTTTAAATACACTACTTGCGATCATTCCACCTAAGTAAACTCCTGCTACACCTAAGACTCCTGCTAAAACTGGCGGTGCTGGTAATGGAAGACGTAGAAATTTAAACGTAACACCTATAATAATTCCTGCTAGTAAACTCAATAATAGTTCTTTCATAAAAAACCTTCTCCTCTAATCTTTTTTTTATTTAATAGCTGGTACTCGATGTTTCGCCTTTTACAATTGACACCCCTGAACTTGCGCCAATTCTGGTTGCACCTGCTTTGACCATCATCTGAACATCTTCAATATTACGAATACCTCCAGAGGCTTTCACGCCAATTGATGGCCCAACAATTTCTCTCATTAATTTAATATCCTCTACTGTTGCTCCTCCAGTTGAAAAGCCTGTTGATGTTTTTACATAATCAGCACCAGCTTGAACAGCTAGCTGACAAGCACGTATTTTTTCTTCTTCCGTTAACAAGCATGTCTCGAAAATGACTTTTACAAGTGCTCTTTCACCCGCTGCACGAACAACCGCTTCAATATCTTTTTTTACTAATTCATTATCTTTATTTTTCAATGCCCCAATATTAATAACCATATCAATTTCTGTTGCACCATTTTCGATAGCATCTTCTGTTTCGAATCTCTTCACCTTTGAAGTTGAAGCACCTAATGGAAAACCTATTACCGTACAAACTTTAACGTTTGTCTCTTTTAAAACTTCATAAGCTGCGCTTACCCAAGTTGGATTCACACAAACCGAAGCAAATTGATAAGCTTTTGCTTCTGCTGCTAATTTAATAATATCTTTTTCTGTTGCAGACCCTTTCAATAATGTATGATCAATGATGTTGGCAATAGTTGCAGTCATCTTTTTCACCCTTTTATGTTTTTATTTATTTAGTAAATCATAGTCGTTGGACATCCGACATCTATCATATCAATAAGTGACCTATTTTAAAAGAGAGAAATTATTCCTCTCTTTTATTTCGGTCATTTCTTACTTTAATAGGTCTTTTTATTAATTATTTATTTCATCATAGATCAGCGAAATAGAATCAACCGGATCTTGTGAAATCTTATAAGAATGATAAATTCTTTCTATTACATCATGTACATCTTCCCGATTACTATGAATTGTTACAAGCGATTCACCTTTTTCAACTCTTTCGCCAATTTTCTTATTAAGAACAAGTCCAACCGCCAAATCAATTTTAGAATCTTTCGTAGCCCTACCTGCCCCAAGAATCATTGCAGCAGTCCCCACTTTATCTGAGACAATTTCAGAAACAAAGCCAGTTTCTTTAGCATTGACCTCGAAGGTATACAATGCAGAAGGTAACTTATCTGGAGTATCAACAATTGAAGCGTCTCCACCTTGTGCTGATATAAAGGTTTTAAATGTCTCAAGAGCTTGCCCATTTGCAATTACATCTTCTAGCATCTTCCTCGCTTCTTCTGGCGTATCAGCTTTTTTAGCAAGGTATACCATTTGAGTGCCTAACACTAAGCATAATTCAAGGAGATCCTTAGGTCCTTTTCCTTTTAACGTATCAATAGCTTCTCTAACTTCAAGCGAATTACCAATCGCACGTCCTAACGGTTGACTCATGTCCGATATGACAGCTGTTGTTTGACGTCCAACCTCATTTCCGATTTCAACCATCGCTTTTGCTAAAGCTTTTGCTCCTTCTAAGTCTTTCATAAATGCACCACTACCGGTTTTTACATCAAGAACGATCGCATCAGCACCTGAAGCTATCTTTTTACTCATGATCGAACTAGCGATAAGAGGAATGGACTCGACAGTTGCTGTCACATCTCTTAGCCCATATAACTTTTTATCTGCTGGTGTCAGATTACCACTTTGTCCGACAACAGCTACTTTATTCCTGTTTACGAGTTTGTTAAACTGTTCATTATCAATTTCTACATTGAATCCGGGAATCGCTTCAAGCTTATCTATCGTTCCTCCCGTATGCCCTAATCCACGTCCCGACATTTTCGCAACCGGTACTCCTACCGCAGCAACTAGCGGGGCTAATACAAGGGTGGTTGTATCCCCTACTCCTCCTGTACTATGCTTATCAACTTTCACACCATCGATGGCCGATAAATCGATCTGATCTCCTGATTCAACCATTGCCATTGTTAAAAAAGCTCTCTCAGAATGTGTCATCCCTTTGAAGAATACTGCCATTCCAAATGCTGAAATTTGATAATCAGGGATATCACCATTTGTATACCCTTCAATCATAAATTGAATTTCTTCGTTCGTAAGCTCTCGACCATCACGTTTTTTTTCAATTAAGTCAACCATTCTCATATTGATCACCCTTTATTCTAGTATACTTGTCGTTATAGTAGGGTTATCAACGTCAAACCTACTTAAAACCGTCAGTAACCCCACTTTACAAATGATTAAAATAACATACCAGCAATTGCTGCACTTAATAATGAAGCTAGTGCACCAGCTAAAACTGCTCGAAGACCTAATCGTGCAATATCATTTCGACGTTCTGGGGCAAGTCCACCAAGTCCACCAAGTAAAATCGCCAAGGAGGAAATATTTGCAAATCCACAAAGTGCAAAACTTATTACAGCAACTGTCTTATCTGTTAGTTCTGGAATTTCCGGTGCAAATGCTGCGTATGCTACAAACTCGTTTAATACAAGCTTTTGACCGATAAAGCTCCCTGCTGCCATCGCTTCTGCCCAAGGCACACCGATAGCAAATGCAATTGGAGCAAAAAGTACACCAAGGATTGCTTCTAGAGATAAGCCTTCAAAGCCAAACCAACCACCAATACCGCCTAACATACCATTTATTAATGCTATTAATGCAATAAATGCAAGTAGCATCGCCCCTACATTAAGCGCTAGTTGTAGACCAACACCAGCTCCTCGTGCTGCTGCATCTATAACGTTCGTAGATTCTGTATCTTTTCCGATTTCAATTTCATCAGTCGTTTTTGATTGTTCTGTTTCAGGTATAATCATTTTGGCCATAACTAACCCTGCTGGAGCTGCCATGAAACTTGCAGCAAGTAAGTACTCTAATGGAACACCTAATAAAGAGTAACCTATCAACACTGATCCTGCTACAGAGGCAAGTCCACCAGTCATTACCGCAAACAACTCAGAGTTTGTCATTTTTTTAAGGTAAGGACGTACAACAAGCGGCGCTTCTGTTTGCCCTACAAAAATATTTGCAGCAGCTGACATTGATTCCGCCTTACTTGTCCCTAATATTTTTGAAAGTGCTCCTCCAATGAATTTAATAACCCATTGCATAACACCAATGTAATATAGTACGGCAATTAATGAAGAAAAGAAGATAATAATTGTCAATACTTGAAAGGCAAAAACAAAGCCTACAGCTTCACCTTCCCACAACCCACCGAATAAAAAGTTAACACCTTCATTTGCATATCCAATGATGTCTGTCACCCGCATCGTTAACCAGTGGAGAGCCGCTCGTCCCATCTCCCATTTTAGAACGATAAATGCGAACATTATTTGGATAGCTAACCCACCTAAAATTGTTTGTAACTTGATTGCTTTTCTATTTGTAGAAAAAAGGTAAGCAATTGAAAAAACGATGATAATACCAAAAACACCCCATAAAAAGTTCATGTCCTCAACCCTCTCTAAATTAATTAAAAATTTTCACAAAATCAAATCGAAAACGCTTTCTTTTTTACGTTTTTTTTAGCGCTTTCAAAATGTAAAATAAAATCTATTTCTAAAACCAAGGTAAATCTTCTCACAACAGACTTGTATGATGTCCAACCTTTTAATAGGATACAATCTTACAAGACTGTTTGTAAAGCCATTTTCCCAATTTCCAAAATGTGCTTTTTCTTAACCGTCTATCCTTCTTCTTATAAGGTTAGATGTCCAACAACCTTATAGTTTTTTATTATAAATGGTTTAACTACATCCGTAAACAATTTCTTTAAAAGAAAATATTAACTTATTTGTTAAAGAGATTAATAGCTATAGTCCACCCTCTCCAAGCCAAAAGAGTTTTCAAAACAAAATAAGCCTGGGAGAGAAACTTTACTAATCTCCCAGGCTTCCATTAAGATGCAGACTTGTTCTTGAATGTTGAAGAGTCATCCTTATCTTCCTGCTTCATTTTATCATATTTATGAGGAGCTATCGCAATTTTGATTAAGGATCCAAATACTAACATTTGTAGAATAAGGCTGGTACTCCTCCTAGGTTGTTGAGCATTTTGACACCATCTATGTTTGCAAAACTAATCATAGTCCAAGAGATGACACTGACAGTAACTCCCCAAATGACCTTAACCATGATTCCCGGTTCAGGACTTTCTGGAGAAATCCCGCTTGAACTGATTCCACTCATCGCTGCAATATTGGAATCACAAGCTGTTACAAAGGTGATAAAGACAATGAAAATAAAGAACGGAATGATAATTTTAGACCATGGTAATCCGGCAAATACGGCATAGAGGACTGCTTCCGGTCCAACATTTGCTATAACATCAGAGAGACCCGCTTCTGCCAGTTGCATAGAAATAGCTGTTCCGCCAAAAACACTCATCCAAATTGCTCCGAAAACAGCAGGTAATACAAAGTTAAGCAGAATAATTGTCTTCACTTTATATCCATAGGCAATTCTCCCTAAGAATAAAGAGATGATCAGAGCCCAAGCGAACCAACTAGCCCAGTAAAATTTTTGCCGGGTTTGGAATCTTCTTTTCAGGACCTGGGCAAACGTATTCAAACTTCGTTTATATTGATCAATATATTGAACATTTTGGTCGGTCACGCTCCGAGATTTCTGGAATTTATTCGATTGCAACCTTTTGTGCAGGTATTTTGATAATGTTCGTTGGTCGATTAGTTGATAAAATTGGTAAAAAGAAAATGATGGCCATTGACTTCTTTTTAATCCGTTTATTTGGTCAAGGAAGTATGACTCTAGTCCCAAATACATTAGTACCGTAATGGTTCATCGCAAATACGTGGATGATTAATCGATGGGATTGGCAAACATCTTGGCAAATTTGGGAATTTTTAATCTTGTTCCTTTTTGTTCTCTTGTGCTTGTAGGGGTTCGTAATAAGCCAGAAGATATGGGGTTACTTCCTGATGGAGCTGTGGACGAAAAATTTCCAAAAAGCGAAAAAAAATCTAAAAAAACAAGCCGATCAATGAGGAGAATTGGACTCTTCGTCAGGCTACAAAGACACTTTCATTCTGGACTGTGATATGCGTAGCCATTCCTTCACTTTTGAATAGGGGTATTACGTTTCATTTAATATCGATCATGGGAGAAAATCAATTATCTCCTCAAATTGCAGCGACCGTTCTTAGCTTAATGGGCATCGTTGGCTTTCCGATCTCCTTCGTGTCTGGTTTTATCTTAGAAAAAATAAAAACAAACATTTTGCTTGTCGTTATTTTCATTATCGAGATTACTCTTTTTCATCAAATGCTATTGCTGATTTATCAGGACTAATGGTTCATATGATGTACTAGGTGAACGAATCACTGCTCCACCGTGTGTACGTTTTATTAGTTTTTCAGAAGAGAGATATTCTAAATCTCTACGAATGGTCGCTTCTGAAACCTCTATTTTTAATGCTAGCTCTTTTATTTGGGCACTTTCATTCTGCTCTATGAATTGCATTATTCTCTTACGCCGATCTGCAGGGAGTATGGAGATTTTATTTTCATATTTTTCGCCAGCCATATTTTTCCCACCTTTGATTGGCATTTTTTACACAGTATTGTTAATACAGAAACTTAAAGATTCTGATTACTTTTGCTCTCATTTGGCATTTATTTTCTTTGTAATAAGGTTATATTTGCAAATCATTTGAACATTCCTGAAACTTTCTGCAAATTTTTCATTAAAGAAAATTGAAATGAACACCTTTTTACGAATAAATCAAAGAAAGTATGGGACATAGTTATCCCATACTTTCTTTGATTTCATTATAAAAATCGTTTCTATTTAATCGTGGTACGAAGAAATCAAGGAGTCTAGAAAGAAAAAGTAAAAATAGACATTCCTTAAAAAACGTCTATTTTCATCAATCATAAAATTATTATGTTAAACAGAATATCGATTTAGTCCATAATAAGTTAAGCCTTTTTGCAAACAAAACTGCTTTACTTCATCAAGGGTAGGAGTTCCTTCTTGCGCTCAAATACTGCTTTCCGATTATGCATATTGTCGTGCCAATACGTTTCCGTCATATTCACTTGATATGCATCTGTATGGAGAGACAAACTGTCGTCTTCATAAACATTCCTCATTTCAATACCCCCAATACGCAGATTCATTACTATCAGTATTTCCCTAATTTGTTATATCTACTAAACAGTTCTTCACTCACCAATCTTTTAAACCTGTTATAACTGTAATAAAATAAACAAAAAGCGTAAAGTCCGAAAACAAGGAGAAGACGATGAAAAAGGGAAAAACCAATGCTATGCGTATTTTGGATAAAGAAAAGCGTAAGTACGAAATGCTGTCCTACAAAGCAGATGACGGGAAAATTGACGGAGTATCGGTTGCTAACAAAATCGGAAAAGATGTGGCGAGCGTTTATAAGACGTTAGTTTCTCAAGGATCGAGTAAGGCTTATTATGTGTTTGTAATCCCAGTAAAAGCAGAACTTGACTTAAAGAAGGCTGCAAAAGCGGCCGGAGAGAAGAAAATGGAAATGATTCCAGTTAAAGATATTACAAAGATAACCGGTTATGTACGAGGTGGCTGTTCGCCAATTGGAATGAAAAAATCCTTTTCAACTTTTCTTGATCAAAGCGCTTCACTACTAGATACGATTATTGTAAGCGGAGGCATGATAGGGATGCAGATGGAACTGAAGGTAGAGGATTTAGTTGGTGTTACGAATGCTTGCTATGGTGATGTAAGGAAGTAGTGCCTATTATTGTCACCCTGTAACTGACATTTAGTTAATCTCTCGGCTATCATTCTAAAATTTGTATCTATCCTAATTTAATTGAAGCGTTTCATTTTAAAAATCCACAAAAAAGATGATACTGTTAACAGTGATGGACAGCTAACAATAAATTGAGGGGGATTATAATGGACAACGAAAAAAACAGAGATTTACGAATTCGCAGCATTGATATTAGTGAAGGAGAAAATCGTTCGCCTAACAGAGCGATGCTTCGCGCCGTGGGATTTAATGATGATGATTTTAAAAAGCCGATGATTGGCATTGCGAGTACGTGGAGTGAAGTAACTCCTTGTAATGTACATATTGATCAGCTTGCACGTAAAGCGAAAGAAGGTGCCAAAGACGGGGACGGGGCACCGTTAATTTTTAATACGATCACCGTTTCTGATGGCATCTCTATGGGGCATGAGGGAATGCGCTACTCTTTACCTAGTAGGGAAGTCATTGCTGATTCAATTGAAACGGTGGTAGGAGCGGAACGTCTTGATGGTGTCGTAGCGATTGGCGGTTGTGACAAAAACATGCCGGGCTGTATGATGGCGATAGGTCGTTTAAACCTCCCATCTGTTTTTGTTTACGGCGGTACAATTGCACCTGGAAAATCAAAAGAAGGCAAAGATATCGACATCGTTTCAGTTTTTGAAGCAGTCGGACAATATAGTGCTGGTACGGTCGACAAAGAAGTTTTAAAAGATATCGAATGCCACGCATGCCCTGGAGCCGGTTCTTGCGGTGGAATGTACACAGCAAATACGATGGCTTCTGCAATCGAAGCGATGGGAATGAGCCTACCTGGGAGTGCGTCCAACCCTGCCGAAACATCTGAGAAGTTAACTGATTGCTATGATGCAGGTCAAGCAGTCGTTGAGCTTCTTCGCAAAGGGATTTATCCAAAAGATATTATGACAAAAAAGGCATTTGAAAACGCCATTACCATTGTCATGGCACTCGGCGGCTCAACAAATGCCTTCCTTCACCTTTTAGCCATTGCTCATTCTGTCGATGTTGACTTAACTCTAGATGATTTTGATCGTATCCGGAAAAAGGTTCCGCACCTTGCTGATTTGAAGCCTAGTGGCCGTTATGTGATGCATGACCTTCACTCAGTAGGAGGTGTTTCAGCCGTGATGAAGGTACTTCTTGAAGCTGGTCTACTTCACGGAGACTGTTTAACCGTGACTGGGAAAACACTTGCGGAGAATCTCGCGAAACAAGCGCCATTAAAAGAAGGACAAGTGATTATTCGACCATTTGACAACCCAATTCGTGAATCAGGCCCACTTTTTGTTTTAAAAGGAAACTTAGCACCTGAGGGCGGCATTGCCAAAATGTCCGGGTTAAAAATAAAGAAAATCACTGGGCCGGCTAAAGTATTTGACTCAGAGCCAGAAGCAACAAAAGCTGTTTTGGATAATGAAATCAAGGCTGGAGATGTCGTTGTTATTCGCTATAGTGGACCAAAAGGTGGACCAGGTATGTCTGAAATGCTTTCAATTACAGGGATTATCGTTGGCAAAGGTTTAGGAGAAGCGGTTGGCTTAATTACCGATGGACGATTTTCTGGGGGAACACATGGGTTAGTCGTTGGACATGTATCACCAGAAGCCCAAGTAGGCGGACCTATTGCTCTTATTAAAACAGGAGATATGATTACAATTGATAGTGAAACGCAGGAACTGTCTGTTAATGTAACCGATGAGGAAATGGCCAAACGTTTATCCAAATGGGTCCAACCACCGCTTCGTTATTCAAGAGGGGTCCTTAATAAATATGCACGACTCGTATCTTCCGCATCAAAAGGAGCCGTTACGGATTAACATGATCTTAACGAGTTCACGATAAGTAAGCTATAACGTGCACCTTTGTTAAGAACATTTTGATAGGGCTTAAGCTACTATAAGAGATGATCTCTGTATTTGAACAGAGTTCATCTTTTTTAAGTTCCATTGATCGCCTAGGAACGTAATTCAAAGTGGTACCAGGTACTATCCTTCTATTCCACCATTGCGGCGAATAAACATAAAGCCAAAGGAGGATTACCCATGTTATATGTTATAAACTAAAGGGGATTTTCAAATGTATGATTTCATTCAAATTACTGAAAGCGCACAAACGGGCTATATGCCTCGAGTCGGTTTTAATGAAATATTAATGATCTAATAGAGCAAGTAATATCTAAAAGTGGTTATTTACATCTTTATTGTCATTGGTTTATTCAATGAAGACCGCATTTTTTCCATATAAATCTGAATTGAGTTGGAGGGTTGAAAATGCAGACTTTTTACACGGTTCGTCCCGGAGATACGCTGCATCAAATTTCCAGACGCTGGAATCTACCAGTTGAGTCCCTTATCGCCGCAAATAATATGGTGCCACCTTACACGATTTATGTCGATCAACAGCTTTCCGTTCCTCCTGGTGTTGATGTTATTCGTATAAGACCTGGAGATACGGTTTTTAAGATTGCTCAGGTCTTCGGTGTTCCTCAAGCTACCATTATTGAAGCAAACCAGCTACAGCCTCCTTATATCATACAAGTCGGTCAACTGTTAAGAGTTCCTCCCGGCAACCCCTACTATGTAGTTCAACCTGGAGACACACTATTTCAAATCTCAAGACGATTTAACGTAGTAACCGCAGGACACAGCAACCCCGAGTTGATTAGGCAGGTTAACCAGCTTCCATCTAGTGATCTTATTCCTGGGATGAAGTTGCTCATTCCTTATGCTCCTGTCGGGGACCGAGGATTGATTGCTTATACATCCAACCGTGGAGGAGGTTATGATCTCTGGTTATATAACCCAAACAATGGTGTAAATACACAGATTACAAGCAATTTAGGAGAATCTTTTTCGGTTCCTTATTGGTCACCGGACAGTAAAAGAATCGCCTTTGTAGGGAAAAATAACATTCTCTACGTCGGTGAACTTGCTGAAGGGACAATTGCCCGTATTGATCAGTTTATAGAGGGATTAGGCATCTATGTAAGCTGGTCGCCAGATAGTCAAAAACTCGCTTATACGAAACAAGATGACATGATCTTGTACAATGTCATCACCCATCAAGCGCAGCGAATCAACCAGCCTGGTGCAACTGATGTCCAATGGTTTCCAAATGGGACAGAACTGCTTTTCCAAGCTCCTGATGCATCAGGGATCAGTCAGCTATTCCGTATTCGAACCGATGGAACAAGTAAACAGCAAATTACTAAAAATACTGGCGGAGCTCTTAATTATGTTCGCCTTTCTCCCGATGGCTCGTATGTACTATATACCACTCCTGGTGTTAGCATTTCAATCATTTATACGTTAGACCTGTCGACTGGAAATGTATTCGAAGTAAGAGGCGGACCTCTTGCGAAAAATTACTTTCCAGTCTGGTCCCCAAATTCATCTGCAATCGCTTATAGTGCTACTGCTTTTGAAAACGTCGGTTATTTTTCACTGATCAGAACAACAGGAAGACAAGGTGAGAACGACCGAACAATAGCCATTTCAAGTTGCTTTGCCACTCCTGTTACTTGGTCTCCTGATGGCAGGAAAATTGCTTATCTATCAGGCTGTGACAACGAGGAAACGGCAAGCGAGATGTGGGTAATTGACATATTACGTCCTGTTCCGGTCAGGTTAATAGAAGGAGTGTTTATTACATCATTGCAATGGTCCCCTATGCCAATTTCCCCTTTGAAAAAGACCTATATCAACACCATCTATAAAGTTCAATTTCAATATCCTTCACATTGGCAAAAAGTAACTTACGAAAGATATGAAGGCCCAGATGGCTTCTTCCAAATTTCTGCGATTTTTTCAGATGAAACCATTGACAGTGTGTGCCGCAATGAAGCATTCCATCAACTATTGCCATACGGTTCTAGACCTAGCATCATGAAAACTCAAATTCAATCACAGGAAGCATGCTTGATATTCCCGTCAGAGGATCAACCTCCAGAAATGAGAGGTCAAGCCGCTCTGATTGTTCGGCATCCAAGACCAATTCAAATCGAGGGTACAACTTACAATTACTTTATCTTGTGGGCAGACCAGAAACATATAAATGAAATAAGCTCGACACTAGCTTTTCTGTTGTAACCATTTACAGACTAAATCTAAAATAGTTGCGTAACTGAGGGTGAACATCACTAAAAGACGGTACTATTTTATGGTACTGTCTTTATGCTAATTTCTGTCAACTTCAATAACAAAAATAAGTATCCGTGATCCGCTTTACCTATGCTGCGATCGTTAAACAAAATTAAAGTCGTCATACGTATTCCCACGAGTACTCACTATATCAATAGTCCACGATGTCAATCGAATGGTTTTCTACTACAAATTCCCTATTTTTTTATTTTGATATATAATCTACCAGAAAAAATTGTCTTTTAAATTAAAAATCTAGAGGTGGAGAAGGATTATGATAGTGCAAGAGAGAACTTGTTTATTATCATGTTATTCTAAATATTCACACAATAATTTCAGGGGGGGGGATATGATAATTAAAGTGATGTTTTTTCTAAAACCAAAGAGAAAGTGGCATGACTACAATTATTTTGAACGTAAAATGTGGGAACAACTCTTTAAGGAAAAAACATTAGAATTACAAAGACGATTTGGACATTCTGTTAACTGTTATAAATTAGCGAAACGTTATGCGGATCACAAAATGAGATGATTAGGATAAGAAAAGAGCGATTTACTATTTCAACTGTAATTTCGGCTTCGTAGGTAATGAATTTCACCCTCAATCTTACTAAATGTCTTTTAACTCTATACCTCCCACCGTCAGAAGGTAATTATATCTACTAATCTCACATTATACCTACTAAACCTAATTTTCATCGTCTATCTAAAATGATTTTAAGAAAACGAATTAAAAAAGTCCCTGTCCCCAATGATTTGCATTTATTGTCTGAGTAACAAGAAACCACACCCTCGATGAGGGGTGGTTTCACTTTTTTAGGTTCGACTTCCCTTAAACAACCATATCCGTGTAAGTTAGACCAAATGTTAAGGGGGGCTGAGTCAGCCTCTGCTCTTAGTTATGCTTATTATTTAAGAGTAACCATTGCATCATATATTTTTTTAAGTCCTAGGTTGTTATGTTCAAGCAAGAAAGAAGCTCGCGTCGAAATTCGAGCACCCGGACGACTTACATATGGAAGCACTTGATAGTCAGCCTGCCAATTATTTGGAGTTACGGTACAGCGTACGTATCCTCGTTGGTTATTAAAGAATTTAATATGAGGATTTTCAGCGAGAATTTGGTCTGTATTATTATTAACGTCAGATCCGTCACCTCCAGAAGAAATTGATGTTCCGACAAATTCTGCTCCGAGAGTCTTCGAGTCTGGATTATTGAAGTCTGCTTTAATCTCGTTTGCCCAGTTCGTGTGTACATCGCCTGTAAGTACGACAAAATTGGATATTTGTTGTTCTTGAAGAACATTTAATATGCGTTTACGAGCTGCCGGATAGCCGTCCCAGGCGTCCATGCTGAAACGTTTCCCTTCTGGGTCAAAATCGTTGTCTCGTTGGGCAAAGAATACTTGCTGTGCTAGTACGTTCCATTTTGCACTTGAGTTTTTTAGACCTTCAAACAGCCAGCTTTCTTGCTCGTCTCCAAGAATTGTGCGGTTTGGGTCCAGAGATTCCTCGTTCGGTGCTTTCCATCCATCATCATTCGCTTGATTATCTCGATATTGACGTGTGTCTAACACGTGAAAGTCTACTAGATTGCCGTACTGGAATCGTCTGAATAGCTGCATACTTGATCCATTAGGAAGTGAGGACCGTCTAAGTGGCATATGTTCATAATAAGCTTGCAAGGCAGCAGCACGGCGTTTAATAAAGGGTTCAATAGATTGTCCTTTTTCAGGAATGTCACCTGCCCAGTTGTTTTCTATTTCATGGTCGTCAAAAGCAACAATCCAAGGGAAAGCGGCGTGTGCATCTCTTAGATCTACATCGCTACGATATTGAGCGTAACGATTTCGATAGTCATCTAGGGTAATAATTTCATCTCCTTTGTGGAAACGAACATTTCCTCCACTCGCTTTGTATTCATTTTCTCCATATTCATAAATGTAATCGCCAAGGTGAAAGACTAAATCCAACTCTTCTTCTGTCATTCGGCGAAAAGCTGTGTAGTAGCCGTGTTCATATTGCTGGCATGAAGCAAAGGCAAACGTTAGTTTCGATACTTCAGCACCAATTGGAGGCAATGTCTTCGTGCGTCCTAAAGGGCTAATTTCAGTCCCTACTTTAAATCGATAATAATAATGCTGATTTGGTTTTAGACCGCTTACTTCTACGTGAACTGAGTGGCCGAGATCAGCTCTTGCAAAATCAACTCCGTTTTGAACCACATTCCCAAATTCTTTATCTAAGGCAACTTCCCATCTTACTGGAACATCATGGTTTTTCATTCCACCGCCATTCATGGGATCAGGTGCTAACCTAGTCCATATGACCACTTCGTTCGGCAATGGATCACCTGATGCCACTCCTAGAGTAAAGGGATATTCTTTAAAGGTCGGAGCTGCTTGTACTTTTGCTGGATTAATGTTAACAGAAGCCGCAATGGTGGCACCTAAGGACATCATTGCTAACTTCCCTATAGCGTTTAGGAAACCTCGACGATTCATTTTGCCGGATTCATAACGCTCAATGATTTGTTCTAACTCCTTTGATCCTTGTTCTTCTCTCATGTTTCTCCTCTCCTTCTCCACATCTATTTTAGGTAAGGACTATTTCGTTCGGTTTTGATTGCCATGTCTTTTAGCTCCTTACTGTTACACTGTAAACAATCAATGTAAATGTACAATTAAACTAATGTATATTATTGTAAAAAGTCATAATTAAATAGCACTAGTACCTAAAATTAGCAGCAGAAAACTAAGGCTAATGTGTTAGGTATATCATCACATCACAAAAAAGGTTCCTTATCCCCAGTACTTTAAAGCACTGGGGATAAGGAACCTTGCCTGTCTCCTACTGTCATACCATCTTATTTAAACCAGCCTTTCTCCTTAAACCTCGTGATGGCCTCAATACGATTACTCACATCTAACTTTTCAAGTATGATTGAAATATAATTTCGAACTGTACCATTTGTTAGAGAAAGCTCATTCGCAATCTCATTTGTGCTTTTCCCGTGAGCAATCAGTTCAATCACTTGCTTTTCACGTTCAGTAAGTGGATTTTCATTGTCGTATGCTAGGTCAACTAATTCAGGAGCGTAAATACGTCGACCATCCATTATGGTGCGGATTGAATTCGCTAATTCCTCACTTGGACTGTCTTTTAATAAATATCCGCTCACCTCTGCTTTTCGTGCCCGTTCAAAGTATCCCGCACGTGCAAAAGTTGTTAAGATAATAACTTTACAAGGATGATCGATCAATTCTTCTGCTGCATCAAGTCCACTTTTTTGAGGCATTTCAATGTCCATGATACAAATATCTGGCTGGTGCTGCTTTACTAAAGCCAATGCTTCTTCCCCGTTCCTTGCTTTACCGACAACTTCCATATCCGCTTCCAAATCAAGTAAAGAACCAAGAGCTCCAAGCAACATTCGCTGATCCTCGGCAATTACAATTCGAATCACGTCAATCCCTCCCGTTTCGTTTGTTGAATGGCATTCGGTACCCGAAAATCAAGAATTGTTCCATTTGATTTTGTAATCTCCAAACTTCCATTTACAAATTCCAACCGTTCTCTCATCCCCCTAAGGCCATTGCCTTTTGAAGAATCAATTTTATCTGAGATACCGATCCCATCATCTTGTACAATGATTTGTAATTCGTCGGGCGCCTCCTGAATGAATACTTTACAATAAGTTGCTTGACTATGCTTAACAACATTGGTTACAGCCTCTTTCAAACACATGCTCACGACATTTTCAACTAATAACGGGGTGCTCTTGAGCTTGGCATTTCCTTCTATCCTGAATTCCATCTGTGCTGCCTTCAAGATTTGCTGAATATGAATGATTTCATCTTCTATCTTTGCTCCACGCATGTCAGACACCATCTCACGGACTTCTTTTAATGCTGTTCTTGCTGTTTGGTTTATATCAATGATTTCAACTTTCGCTGAATCAATATTTACATCCATTAACTTCCTTGCTAAATCACTTTTCAATCCAATAAGCGACAGTTTTTGGCCAAGCGTGTCATGTAGATCGCGTGCAATACGCTGACGTTCTTCAATAACCATCAGTTGTGAAATTTTTTTATTTGCATCCTCTAGTTGACCTTCAAGTTTTTCACGCTTGTTTCGATTATACGTATTAAATGGCAGCAAAATGACACCAATTACAGTTATAACAATAAAAGGGAACTGAGAAAAGAATAATTCGCTTTGTGTAAAAAAGCTTAAGCTCACCGCAATAATTGTAGTTAGAAGATGAACGACATACAACGTGAAAAACCCAACTTTACTTTGTATGTTTCCAATGAAAAACCCTAAGAAAAGAGCAAAATAAACGTATCCGTAAAACAACGTCATACCAATACTTATCGCAATTTCAACACCTACCCATAAATAGACAAGCCAACCTTTTGAAATAAATGATAGTCGATATGAAACAAAAAATACGAAAATCATGATAATACCGAAAATAATTTCGAAAGTGGAGGATGATCTAAAGATAAAATAGAAAGGCAATAGACAAAAAATAATCCATACGTAGATACTAAGCCCCGTATTCTTCGGGAAAATGTTATACCAACTTTGCATAATAACCTCCTCTCTCTTTTCATTTCTTATGAATCAAGTATGGTACAACGACTTTCATACCCTGTTAGTTTCTTAAGCAACGAAAAACCTTCAATGTTAAGTTGAACGGTTTTTCGCATAACTATTTATTTACCTTGAAGTCTTGTCTGTCTATTCTCGAGTTGTACACCAAACTTTGATTGGGGAAGATAATGCTTACCCTTTTTAAAGCTTACAAACGTTTTACTTTTCTCATCATATAGGCGGAAACGAATTGATTTTAAGCTAGAGCTGATCGTAATAGTTGTTGCTTTTTGTAAAGGAGGTGTTGATTCATGTGCTTTTTCCAAGTTATAGTTCGGCACTCTCGGGCTTAAGTGATGAACATGATGATACCCAATATTGCCGGTAACCCATTGCAATATTTTCGGAAGTTTGTAATACGAGCTTCCATCTACAGCAGCTTTTACATAATCCCACTCTTTTTCATCTTCAAAGTATGAATCTTCAAATTGATGCTGCACATAAAATAACCAGATGCCAAGTGATCCCGATACGAGAAGGATTGGTGCTTGAATGATTAGAAAAGCCTGCCAGCCAATTGTCCAGATCAATAATGAATAAACAGCAACAATCGAAACATTAATAACATACATATTCAATCTTTCTTTCTTTTTTGCGTCTTTACGGTTCAAACGATTCAAGATCAAAAATAAGTAGATCGGGCCTAATCCAAACATAACGAGTGGATTGCGATATAGACGGTATGACAGTCTCTCTTTAAATGAAGCTGCCGCATATTCATCTACAGTCATAATCCATACATCACCGGTCCCACGCTTATCTAAATTACTGCTTGTTGCATGGTGAATCGAATGCTCACGTTTCCATTTTTCATATGGAAACATCGTAATGATTCCCGTAATGGTACCAAGTATATTATTTAACTTTTTATTTTTAAAGAATGACCCATGACAGCAATCATGGAAAATAATAAAGATCCGAACGACAAACCCTGCTGCTACAACCGCTAATGCAAGGGTTAACCAGATGGAGACCGACAAGCTCTGATACGCAAGAAACCATAATAAGAAAAAAGGTGGAATTGTATTCATTATTTGTTTTAGACTGGATTTAGTATCCGATTTTTCGAACGGTGCAATGCTTGTTTTTAGTTGAGTTAATTGTTGTTTACTCATGTTTTCCCCCTTGAAAGGACCTATTTAATCAATTTATTTAGCGAACTAATTAACTCTATTATAAGAAAAATTCATGAGCTAAAGAAGTCATGAACGTCAAGTAACAGATATGACAAGTGTCATATCTGTTTACTTTTTTTAAATGTAAAAGGTTCCTGCCCCTCAGTGCTTGAAAGCGAAGCAACTTGGGAGGGCAGGAACTAATAATAATTGTCTATTTTGTCACTAAATACACTCTAGCTTCATAAGGCTTTAACATAAACCGGCTTATATCATTATTTGCTTTCACATTATAATTATTAATTAAAAGTTGTATGTTCTTGAAGACGAGACCCTCTGGCATCGTAAACTCAGCTTCATTCTCATAGAAGTTCGTAATAACAACAAGCTGTTTTTCCTCATATGTTCTTGTATATGCAAAAATAGCTGGGTCGTCTTCTTTAAGCAAATCATAGGATCCATAAACAATGATTTCGTGCTGTTTACGAAGTTCGATAAGTTTTTTGTAATAATAGAAGATTGAACCTGGATCCTCTAACGCATTCGCGACATTAATGTCGTTATAATTTTCATTCACTTGAAGCCAAGGTGTCCCTGTTGTAAAACCCGCATGTTCCGTATGATCCCACTGCATAGGTGTTCTTGCATTATCACGACTTTTCTCATAAATGGAAGCCATGACTTCTTTTGGATCATAGCCCTGCTCGTCAACTCTTTCTTTATACATATTCAATGTTTCAATGTCATTGTAGTCGTCGATTGAATCAAATCGGACATTCGTCATACCAATTTCTTCACCTTGATAAATGTAAGGCGTACCTTTCATCATATGTAAAAGGGTAGCAAGCATTTTCGCAGACTCCACTCGATATTCGTTGTCGTTTCCAAAACGAGACACGGTGCGTGGCTGGTCATGATTGCTCCAATACAAACTATTCCAACCGCAATTCTCTAATTGTTTTTGCCATTTACTTAGGTTCTCTTTTAAATCACCTAATTGCAATGGTTTCAAATCCCATTTTGACTTTCCTGGATATTTGTCTAAGCCCATGTGCTCAAACTGAAACACCATATTTAACTCTTTGCGCTCGTCTGCTGTATATAATTTAGCCTGATCTGGTGAAACTTTCGGACATTCTCCAACCGTCATAATGTCGTATTTCGATAATACGTTTCGGTTCATCTCCTGTAAATACTCATGAACACCCTCACCATTAAATTGAAAATCACCGTTTTGGGGTTTACCATTCACAAAATCTTCGTAGGAAGCAAGAACTTCTCTTTTTGAGATCATGTTAATTACATCCATGCGAAAGCCATCAATGCCTTTATCGAGCCAAAAACGAATCATATCGTAGACATCTTCACGCATCTTTTCGCTTTCCCAGTTTAAATCAGGTTGTTTTTTTGAAAACATGTGAAGAAAATATTCACCGCTTGCTTCATCATACTCCCAAGCTGAACCACCAAATGATGCGATCCAATCAGTTGGGGGCTCTCCATTTATTCCTGGTCGCCAAATATAATAATCTCGATAAGGATTGTCCTTTGATTTACGAGATTCAACAAACCACTCATGTTCATCAGAACTATGATTAATGACTAAATCCATGACTAATTTTATGCCGCGCTTATGCATTTCTGCTAGTAGGTTTTCCCAATCATCCATTGTTCCAAATTCATCCATAATACCTCGATAGTTACTAATGTCATAGCCATTATCGTCATTAGGTGATTCATATACGGGAGAAAGCCAGACAACATCAATTCCTAGATTTTCTAAATAATCTAATTTGGAGATAATCCCAGAAATATCGCCAATCCCGTCCCCATTGCTATCCATATAACTACGCGGGTAAATTTGATAGACAACACTTTCTTTCCACCACCGCTTTTGCATTTTTACAACTCCTTGATGTATAGCTTTACATTCAGCTTTATTTTATTCACTATCTAAAAATTGATCTCACTCTGAAGTTGGACTGCTTACACTCTCTCTTAAATAAATCGTATAAGGAATCAATCTCTCCTCGAAAAAAGGTTCAGTCGACTCAACTTGTTGTAATATCAGTTCTGCTCCTTTTTTCCCTAAATCTGTGTATGAATAGCGCACGCCAGATAATTTCAATCGTGAAGCTTTTGCTAAAACTGTATCATCTAAACCGAGAACAGAAACCTTTTCTGGAACAACAATATCATGATCTTGCAAACAGTTAATCGCCCCGATTGCCATCCCATCATTAACCGCAATCACAGCCGTAATATCCCTATTGAAAGAGAGGATTTCTTGCATTTGACAATACCCATTTTCAATGGTGAAATCTCCATTTCTATTCAAGTCATTATCCACTTTTAATTGATTCTCTTTCAGTGCATCCATAAACCCTTGTTGTCTTTCGTTTGCATTGACAGAAGTTACCGGTCCACCGATGAAGGCAATTTTTTTATGACCTAATGAAATAAGCTTGTTCGTTGCTTCCTTTGCAAATGTATAGTTATCAAAGGCCACATAAGAAATTTGCTCTTGATCGGTTCGTTGTAGAAGAACTACTACAGGAATTGGTAGTTTTTTAATTAAATCACGATGCTCTTCTTTAAATTCTCGAGTAGCAAACAAAATCCCCTCTACACGTTTAGAACGAAAGATTTCAAAGTGCTTCATTTCACTTTCAATGTTTCCATTTGTACAGGCAATCAAAAGATTGTACTGATTTTCCTCAAGGACTTCGTTTACACCATTGATCGTTCGAGGAATCCCTTCCCCCGTCATATTATGGACAATAAGACCGATTAGGTGCGTTTTCTTTTCAGCAAGCTCTCTTGCAAGGACATTTGGATAATAGCCTGTTTCTTCAATCACTGCCTCGATTTTTTTACGAGTACTTTCCTTAACCGTCCCAGAATTATTAAACACTCTTGAAACCGTTGCAATCGAAACACCCGCTTTTCTGGCAACCTCTTTTATATTAATATCTTTTTTCATACTTTAACCTCCTCAGGGATATTACAAGGTAAGGATAAAAATATGAAAAGCAAATGTATGAGCTTATGTTAATAATCCCATTTGATCGCTTTCATCTTCACTTCTCCACCATCGGCAAAAACTTGAATCCCCTTGCTTTCAAGTTTAGGAAAAATCCTTCCTGTAAACACTTCTTCCCCATCATTCACAAATAACTCAATCGATGAAGAATCAACAAATAATTGAAACTTTATCTTATTGCTAGAAAACTCACATTGACGAACCGTTCCATATTCCTCTGCGAATGACTCTCCTGAAAGACTTCTGTCAAAGACAATTTTATTATGTTTTGCATCATATTTCACGGTAGTTTTTTCTTGTTCGCCTACTCGTACCTCTATTCCAAATTCAGAAGCATCATGATTGACAAATTCACAACATAATTCATATGTTACCCCATTAAAACCGTCGAAGCTTTTTCTTTCATTTGTCAGGTGAGTTTCAATCTCTACCTCTTTATTGCGTAATTTCGTTAATTCTTCTACAGGTCGTTGAATGAGTTTTCCATCTTCAAGAATTAGTTCTCTAGGTAATGTTAGACAATGAGCCCAACCATGCCGATCTGTCGGATACTCAATTTCAGGTAGCCCCATCCAACCAACTACAATGCGTCTGTTATTATGATCGACCATTGTTTGTGGTGCATAAAAATCAAAACCTCGATCTAACTCTTTAAATTCAGTATGCTGAAACTCGCAGGTTGTAAAATCTAATCGATCCCCAATTAGATAGCCAGATTGATAAATATTTTGATAATGATCCCCTTCAGGTTGCAGCCCTTGAGGTGAAAATAATAGGATTCCTTGTTCGTTTAGTTCAAAGTAATCGGGACACTCCCACATAAAACCGAACTCTTGTAATTCGGTTCCCACCTCGCCAAGAAACTCCCAATCCTTCAAGTTTACAGATTCATATAAAACTACACAGCCTGTTGCATTAGAGCGTTGTGCACCTATTATCGCGTAAAAGCGTTTATCATTTTCCCAAATTTTAGGATCGCGAAAATGGTCGGTGTAACCTTCTGGAACGCCATGAATAACCGGATTTTCAAACTTTTCAATTGTCCCATTCTCATCCATTACGGCCATACATTGATACGGGTGTCTGACCCAGTTTTCGTCTCTGGAATTACCTGTATAAAATAAGTATAGCTTACCATCGTATTCTAATGCACTCCCAGAAAACGCTCCATGACTTTCAAAAAACTTAGCTGGTTCAATTCCAATTCCGACATTTTCCCAATGAACTAAATCCACTGACTTCGTATGATACCAATACTTTAAACCATGGACAGGACCTAGCGGGAACCACTGATAAAACAAATGATACTCCCCATTATAATAAGAAAATCCATTTGGGTCATTTAATAGCCCTGTTTCAGGTTGTATATGATACGTTTGGCGCCAAGGACATGAGCCTACACGCTCTCTTAATTCTTGCATTTCTTTAGAACTTACTTCTTCAAGGCGACGGTACCTTTTCTCTCTCGTCCACTCCATTGTCAAAACCTCACTTTTAACATAACAATAGGAGAATCAATAGACTCTCCTTATTTATCTTCATTTCGCTTTGTCGTTCTGTTTCTTTTCCAAACGTTGTTGTCGTTTTGCAAGAACAAATGTCATGGCAAAAGCTACGACAAATGTTAACATCATCCCAATAATAAAGTGGATAATCACATCTGCACGAATGGCGATCACACCAGGTAAACCTGCGGGACCAAGAGCAACAGATGTCACTTTATTGAATGTCACATAAGCTGCTCCAACAGCCGCACCAATAATTGCTGCAATAAATGGGTAACGGAGCTTTAAATTAACCCCAAACATCGCTGGTTCCGTAATCCCTAATAGCGCAGAAATCCCTGATGCTGAAGCAATACTCTTCATCTTTGAATTTGTTGTTACAAAAATAACTGCTAAAGCAGCTGCACCTTGCGCAATGTTTGACATCGCTGCTACTGGGAAGATGAATGATCCTCCTGTTCGTGCAATCTCAGCAAGTAATTGTGTTTCAACGGCAATAAAGCTATGATGCATACCTGTAATAACAATTGGTGCATAAATCAATCCAAAAATACCACCGCCAATAAATCCTGCTGTTTCAAAGACCCAAACCATTCCTTCGGTTAACAAGTTTCCACTTGAACGAGTTATTGGACCTACAAACGTAAACGTTAAGATACCGGTAATAAATAATGTAAATAAAGGTGTTAATAAGTTATCTAATGCAGATGGAACGACTTTACGTAAATATTGTTCAATCTTTGCTAGAATATAAGAGGCTACTAAAATTGGTAATACGGTTCCTTGATAACCAACCTTTTCAATCTCAAATCCGAAAATGTTCCAAACAGGAATTTCTCCTTCGGCTAGCGCGCCTCCGTATCCCCATCCATTTAATAAGTCAGGGTGCACCATTAACATACCAAGTGCCGCACCTAAGTAAGCGTTTCCTCCAAAACGCTGTGTTGCCGAGAATCCAATTAAGATCGGCAAGAATACAAAGGCAGCGTTAGCAAATGTATTAATTAAGGACGCTAGATCAGCCATTCCAGGTTTAGCATCAATTAAAGACATACCGTCAAAGAACAAATCTGGTGATGTTAAAATATTATTTATACCCATGAGTAAACCAGCTGCAACAATCGCAGGAATGATTGGTACAAAAATATCAGATAAAACCTTCACAAACCGTTGAATGGGATTTAACTTCTTCGTACCCGCATTTTTCACGTCATCTTTTGTTGACATTTCACTAATTCCTGCAAGAGGAGCTAGTTTAGCATACACTTGATTAACCGTTCCGGCACCAATGATGATTTGAAACTGTCCCCCTGTAGAGAATGTCCCTTTCACTACATCCATTTCTTCCAATTTTGATTCATCTACTAAACTTTCGTCTTTTAACACAAGACGCAATCTTGTCGCACAATGGGCAGCAGCGTCTACATTATCCTTCCCACCAATTGCTTCTAAAATCTCTTTTGCAACCTTATTGTAATCCATATTATCCCCCTCAATTGTAAAGCTTTACGTTAATGAATATAAAAAAGTGAAAAGCTTTACATTTTTTTGTATTATAGAAAGCTTTACCTTTGGAATGAAAAGGTCATCCACAATGTAAAGCTTTACATTTTATGTTTCAAATTATATGTTAAGAATAGTAACAAGTCAATACCGAATTTTTATAATGTATGATAAAACGTTCATACCGCCACATACAATACCTTCGCCAAACAGCGATCCCTAAAGTTGTAGCTGGAATCGCTAGTCAGCGTTGTTACTCGCCATAGCTGGGATTCTGTTCTTCTATTCGAAGTCGCATTCGACAAGTACCAGGCACTACAAATCTTTCACTATATTCGTAATAATTGTTTGTACTGGAAGGATCTCATCTATTTCATGCACTCTAGAACCCGCAAAAACTAACCCATTCTCCACATCTCCTTCCACAGATGTCATCAAGGAATCTAATGTACAAAACCGGTAAGAACATTGTTTAAGACAAGAATAGCACTTATTAATTTTCAATTTTTGGTCTCCACTTATGCTCTTTGTGAAGCTATTTTGTATCGCTCTCCCTTGTAGGCCTACTGATGTTTTCACTAGAACGGTATCATCCTTTTTACATTCAATATATTTTTGCTTAAAAGCATTTGGTGCATCGCACTCCACACTCGCAACAAAGCGTGTCCCCATTTGCACACCAGATGCACCCATTTTTAAGGCTCTAGCTACATCTTTTCCTGTTATAATCCCTCCTGCTGCTATGACCGGGATATCTACTGTTTCTAAGACTTCAGGTAAAATATCAAATAATGGTCTATCTGTTCCTAAATGTCCACCGGCCTCAAATCCTTCTACTACGACAGCAGATGCTCCCAACCTTTGTGAAATCTTGGCTAATTTAGCAGATGAAACGATTGATATGACAGGAACATTATATTGTTTTCCCCAGCTATACATATCTCGTGATATACCAGCTCCCGAAATAATAAAATCTACTTTTTCTTCCATCGCTACCTTAATGGTTTCTGCAAAATCGTTCATTGCAAACAAAACATTTACACCAATATAACCCAATCCCTTAGTCAGTTCTCTTGCTTTACGAATATGATATTTCAATTCATCTATAGGAATGCCTGTTCCAGAAATAATACCAATACCTCCAGCATTAGCTACAGCCGAAGCCAACCCACTTAAAGAAATTTTAACCCCCATCCCCCCTTGCATAATTGGTACTTTTGGTTTCATGTGTGCAATTTCTAACTGTGGAATATTCAATTCATCTGCTCCTCATCCATACTAATTTTACCTAAATAGAATAAAGCCTATCTAATTGGTAAGCTTACGTTTAATTCTATCGATAATCCTAAAATATATATGTATTATTTATCACACCTAAGTTCGGTTACCATAACTAAAAGAGAAACCCACGACATCAAAAGGACAAAAAAAGAAGATAGACTAAATAATCTATCCTCACTTCCTCAAATGGTAAGACGAATTGCTTTTACGATCACCTCGTCATTTACTGGTTCAAAGTCATGTTCGGAGACTCGCTCAAAGCCAATCCGCCCATAAAGATGAATCGCATTTCTCATAAAATCTGCGGTATGTAACCTAATCGCATCAAAGCCTCTTTCTTTCGTTCATTGAATGCATTCATGAATTAAAGTTGCTGCAACGCCTTCGCCTCGAGCTTCCAGCGTGAGGGCAAGTTGCCGGATTTCAGAATAATCTAACTCAACTACAAACCCCTCATAAGTATCTGATTTTGGAGGGAAGAACGCAACACTTACGTGGATCATATGTTTATTTTGCGATGCTATCTCGTAAATTTCTGAATTTTCTTTTTTTAGTGACTTAGTAGTATTAATAATATATGATTAATATGAAAAATACTAAGTAGTTGCGTAAGGTTTCTATGTCATTTAGCCTAGAAAAGGGGGATACATATGGATATTCGACAATTAGAATATTTCTCTGAAGTTGCCAAACACTTAAGCTTTACAAAAGCATCTGCGTCATTACACGTCTCTCAACCATCTATTAGTAAAGCTATTAAAAACTTAGAAGATGAGCTAAGCGTACCTTTATTTTATCGCTCTCCTAAACAGTTAGAACTAACCGATGCAGGAAATGCAGTCCTCACAAATGTAAAGATCGTATTAGAATCATTTAACAACTTAACGACAGAGCTGACTGATATCATCAATTTTAGAAGTGGTGAAATAAAAATTGGAATCCCCCCCATTATTGGAGCCGCTTTTTTTTCAAAATTAATTAGTCAATTCAAAGAGGCATATCCTTCCATTGAAATCATGTTAACAGAAGTTGGTACAAAAAAAATTATACATGAACTAGAAGATGGTTCGATTGATATTGGATTAGTATGCAATATACCGAAAACAAACAATGATTTTGAAATGGTAAAACTAGTAAAAGATCCATTAATGGTCATTGTCCACAAAAATCATGAATTTGCTAGTAAACAAAAAGTCAATTTCTCTGACTTAAAAAATCAACCGTTTATTTTATACCGGAAAGACTTTTCTATTTATGATCGTATTATCGAGGAATGCACTAAAAATAATTTCTACCCAAACATTGTTTGCGAAAGCTCACAAAAAGATTTTATGGTTGAAATGGTAGAAGCTAAATTAGGGATCGCACTTTTACCTAGTAAAATCGGCAATAATATTTATAACAATGAAATTAAGGCTATTCCGTTAAACTGTTCTAATCTTCACTTAGAATTAGGAATGGCATGGAAGAAAAATAAATATTTGTCTTTCGCTGTAAGAGAATTTATATCGATGTCTAAGAAAGATTTAACATTGTGTTCTATTTAAATCATCAAATGAAAACTTATTTACTCAATCAACAAATCCATTTCGCTCCAACTATTCAATTCGTTTTATCTTTAACAAAGGCTTAGGATGAAAGTAATAAGGAGGCATGGGATGCTTTACCCCTCTTATATGAATCAAATGTTTATTCTGTAAGGCGGTCTCTGCTAATTGCTTGCTCCTTTTGTCCGTTCCCCCCCCCCCCCCGCAACAACTGGGCCTTTGTTCAAAAGACGAAGTTTCTTTAATTCTGTTTCTCTTTGGTCTGACAGGATAGAGTGATAGTGAAACGATACCTTCTCTGCTTGATCAAGGTTTTGTTTAAATGCGGCCATATTTCCTGATCGTATATCTGATAAGTTATAATGACAGTTTGATTTCATTCCCTACTAATACCCTAAGTTAAATTGAAAATATATCAGTTAATTTCCAATTTTATCAGCTACAATCATAATAGGCTAACTCGAAATTTTATCGGTTAACTAACATGATTCTATGAAAAAGGATCAAAAAAAGTGCCTGGCCTCCAATGTACTTAAGCTGTACTGATCTGGGGATAGACACCTCTCTTAGCAATTACCTTTATTGTCTCGTCTCTAGTTTCTTCTCTTCGAACGTTCTCGCAGCAGTTCCATCTTGCTGTTAATACGCTCTTTTGTTTTCGTCGTTTCCTTTTGGTCTGCTTCGATGGATACTAACTCATCTCCATGAAATTCAACTTTCACCACTGATCCTGCTGTTACTCCATCTGGCAATCTCGTGGTAGAGATCACTTTCTCGATTTCTTGACCTCCTACTAATAACACCGCATGTTTTCCGTCCACAACTTGATCTACAATCGCTTTTTCCATTAGATGATCGACCCTTTCTTAGTTAAATTGGCTGCCATCACTTACTGCACACAAGCAAGTCCTTGTTCTTTTATTTCCGCTGCTCTTGCTTGGCCAATGCCATTGATCTGACTTAATTCATCAAGAGATTCAAATGGGCGAAATTGAATGAGCTCATTGGCTCTCTCATCACCAATATGAGTAATCTCTGTCAACTCTTCCTTTGAAGCCGTATTGATATTCAGACAATCATCAATACTTGGCACCGTTTCTTGTTCCTCTTTTCGTTCAGCTGTTGTAGTCGTTATTGTTTCTGTGAGCGTTCCACTATTATCGGTGGAAACGGTATATTGCTCTCCATCCGTTGTTACAATGATATGACCATCTACATCTGTTCCGTATAGGTCAATCCCCATAGTCTTTAGACGCTCAACGATTTCATCATGAGGGTGACCGTAACTATTTCCCTCTCTTACGCTGTAAATCGCTACTTCAGGTTGAACTTGATCTAAGAAAGCTTGAGTGTTAGACGTTGTTGATCCATGATGTCCTAATTGGAAAATGTGAGCCTGTATATCATGTCCCCGGTTTATTATGTCTTCTTCTGTTTGGTGCTCTGCATCACCGGTGAACAGGAACTTAATATCCCCATACGTGATTCGAACGGATACACTGCCTTCATGCAAATCTCCTGTTACACTTTCTGGGTTGTATACCTCTACAAGAGCAGAGCCAAAAGAATAAGATTCTCCCGCTCTCGGCTCATGATACTTAGCATCTGAAGCAAGAAGTGCATCAAGCACACGCTCAAATGTTGCAGACGAATGCTCATCCCCGCTCATCCAAACTTCTTTTACACTTAACTCTTGTATAACCTTATCCGCCTGACCGATATGATCAGCATGAGGATGCGTTAAGATCATTAAATCAATATCAGTGACTCCTTGAATTTGAAGATAAGGTGTCACATTACCTGCATCATGTCTTCCCGCATCAATTAATATCGTAAAATCTGGCCCCTTTAATAGAGTCGCATCCCCTTGACCAACATCTATGTAATGTACTGCCAACTCTTCGCTAAAGTGGATAGTAGATTGCTGCTGTGCACAACTAGCTAAAATTACGGCTAAAATCAAAAGAAAAACGAGTAAGATAGACTTTCCTAATCGACGATCCATGCTGCTCCCCCCATCATTAACAAGTAACGATTATAACATGAAAGAGCAAGATGAATGATCAGCCATTCAAACCAAATAAAGGCGCAACGATTTGTTGCACCTCTTTCTTTTTATCCCTACTTGTTTTTACTTCTACCCAGATCGGTCTCAGCTATTCTTTAGATCTCCAAAAGGTACCACCCGTATCGACCATTTCCATGATTTCATCATAAGGAATGAAAAATGTAGGAAACCCCGCGGCATATGCAGCAATTTCATAAGGTTGAAAATAAATCGCTAAGGCATCTTCGGTTACGTAAAAAGGCTGGTCAGGTTGAATGCCTTTATATTGATCAGGGAAATAAAAAGCAGAGCCTTGCTTTTCCTCTTCTTCTATCTGTTTTCGGATGATGTCACTTATGACTTTTACATAGTCACTACCTGATTTAAATAAATCGTTAAGTTCATAGATTGTTCCGGTTTTCAAGTCGATGTGTACATAGGTTTGAAACGGCATTCCGTGTGCTGCACCGAACGGGTAGTTATACCCTACTAACTTTAAAACAAGTAAATTCCCCCGAAAGAATGCAACCGAAAAATCACCGTAATAACTGTAATCCAATTGAACATGAGAAGGTACATGAATAACTTTTGACTGTTGTTTCAAAATGTCATTCACCCTCCTTTGGGCTTCTTCGTTTTGCATCCCTTCCAATTGCGGATAATAAGCAAGATAATCTTTATTAGGACTGAATTTTTCTATTTGAATACGATATTGCTCATTTAAAAGAAAACTTGTATTCGGTTGATACACGATTTTTCCTGATGAATCATAATAGGATAAAGTGTGATCAACATGAGCTTGGATGATCATCCCTTCCAAATCTAATGTTCCAACACCGGGAATAACAGGGAAAGACTTGGCAGGCTTGCCGCTTTGATCAATAAAAAAGGTTGATTGGTCAAGTGTGACAGAGCTTAATCCTTCTTTATAATCACCGACATGATCATAAATAAAATCAGTGAAAATAAGACCTGCCGTATCGGCGATTCCATATGTCGAACCGACATATGGTTGATCTGGATTAGTAGCGATTCCAGCAGCCACTCGTTGCTCACCCAATTGACGGATATCATTATATGTCGGCGGAATAAAGAACTTCCCTAATTTATTAATTAAACCATACTGATTGTACATATCACCAGACATGTTCACGACGGCTCGCCCTTCTTGAAAAGCCATAGCAATTGCATACTGAGGTGACAGCACAATCTGTCCCTGTTCATCTACGTATCCCCATTTGTCATTAAAAGTTTTCTTAAACGGAATTAATCCTTCACTGTATCCCATCATAATGGCAAATGGATACGTTTGAAGGATTTCTCCGTTTCGTGCAATAAGAGCAAATTCATTCTCTTTTAGCTGAACAAGTGCTTTTCCACCTGTAAAATCAAAAGCATTTTCGTATTGAAGTGGCATCACTTCATTTCCTTGCTCATCCAAATACCCGTAAAGATACTTGCCATCAGAATTCGTCCCTGAAAAAATCGCTCGTTGTTCCTCGTACGACTGGATAAAGCTGTATGCTTTCGTTGTGATTTCCTGTCCTCTTTCATTGATGACTTTAAAGCCTGAATCATCCATCACAACGGCACGACCTTCCGTAAAGGGCATAACCTGGCTGTAGATAGGCTGAATGACTAATTGACCTACGCGATCAATCATTCCTGCTTTCCCCTTAACGGTTACAATCGCAAGTCCGTTTTCCTGAAAATCATTCGCTTCATCAAATTTCGGTTCTAGGATGAAGCTCCCATTGCGGTTCATGTACCCCCATTTCTTCCCATCTTTCGTTACGACATATGCAGGAAAGAGCTCGGGGACTCTTGTTACTCTTATAGTCAGGTTCTTTCTTATCATGAAATCCACCCCGTATGATATTTGTCTAGATATCATACGGGGTAGGTTGTGAAGTGGTTCTTTTAGGAACGTTACTCGCCTTAACTCAATCTTTACTAGCATATCCTCATGTTTACTAACCATATCTCAATCCTTACTAGCCGTAGCCTTAAAGCTATGAGCTAGCTACAACACCCTTTTTTGAACACGCTCTCATTTTATTACTAAAAATAATAGACTCTTTAGTCACTGAATTTTCGCACGAGTACTTGGAAAAGTTTAATTTTTCACTTTATACAGGCTATGAGATGAATAGTAGCCAAATAAAATTAAAACAAACGAAGATATCATATAAATTTGGAAATTAGTTAAGTTAACTATCGTACTCATTTGATCATAAAATATTACGATGACCATAACTATGACAAGTGGAAGGAGAGCAAGTATATTGAATTTTTCTAAATTAATTCTCCAACTACCCTCTGTTCTAAATTCCGTAATTAAGTGTTTGCTTGCAAGGAGTACACCAAAAATAATTTGTATGAATGCAGGGGTAACAAGAGATAAGATATGCAGTGGTGAGGTTGGAAAAAAGACGGTGCTTTTCCATGCCATTGATAAACCTAACAACCATCCTGAAATAAATAAAAATAAAAACCAAGCGCAAAATTTCAATACATATTTCACCGTACTTCTCCTTCCTCATTAACAAATCTTCACTATCAACCTTGTATTTTCCTCTTGAATAACCTTACTTCTAGCGGTACAAGCCACTACGTAAAAATAATTGTTACTAACCATGTTCAGAGTTAACCTTCGACATAATTCATGTGCTACCACTCCCTAACTTTTTTGAAAATCTAGACATTAACAAGCTTTCTTTAACCTATGTAACAAATATATGTTTCCTGTATCAGTAGGATGCTACTAATTTTCACGGACACATCTCTCCAGTACTAAGGGTCTCTTGCAATGTTAAATAATTAAATCGGTACCCTTTACAGGAGTATTTTTTGATGCACCATTTTTATTATTGGATTTTCATAAAGAAGTGCTGACATCTTCTAAATTTCATTACCATTGTATAGGGTACTGTCTATTCTGAAATAAGTTATTATATAGAACCGAAATAGTTATTAATAGTAAAGAGCTTACAATAATAGTTAACAGAAACCCCCAACCTGCTTGCGTGTTAATAGCTACTATGGCGCTTGCAGCCGCGGGGGGGGGTGAACTACTTTTAAGAATACCATTACAAATAAAACAACTGCCAGTGTAATTCCAATTGTCACGTGACTTCTTCCAAATACTTCCCAAATCGTTAATGCGGTTAGAGTTGAAATTACGTGTCCACCCAAAATATGACGAGGTTGAGAAAAGGTACCAGCATGAGCAGCGAAAACAAGTAAACAACTGGCTCCCATCGGGCCAAGTACCATTGGATATCCAAGAATAACCGCGATAGCGCTAATGATAATCATAGCAAACAGTCCACCGGTTGCAGATATGATACTATCTGTAACCTTAACGCTGGGCTCACTCTTCTTCTTACCTTTCATTTTAAAAAAATAGGAGGTGATAAACGTGTTTAACTGATGACTGTTCTTAGTAGGGAAGGATAAAAATGCAATAGAATGTGTCTATTTCGTGTCTGAAACTTTTGACCATCCACTATCTAGCCTTGCGAAAAAGTTTTGTAGAAGCTCCGAGAATAGCTTTCAGTAGAAAATAATTAATAATTGTCATTCTCTATTATTTCCTTCGATTGATATTTCCGGCTCAAACCTAAAGCGATTCATCCCCACCCTAGTCGTGGATTACACTCTTGATCTTCCTTGAGGATGGGTTCTTCTCGTCTGGAAATGATAAAAAACCCCTGCAAATGTGGTTCACAGGAGCATAAATAATATACTTTGAATAAAGCAAACCGTTTACCTAGTAGGTAATGTTGACCAGATATCCTCTAGCCATTTATCAAAGTCAATCCCTTTCTCTCCTTCATACGTATCATATAAATCAAGTCTCATCTTCTTAACTTTTTCTTTGAATTCTTCATACGAATGATTTTTAGGTAAACTCTTCTTTATTCTAAGTAAGATTTTTTTCGTTCCCTTAATTTGTTCTCCGTTCTTCCGTTCAGGCATTGTAACCTTTTCACCCAAGGCTTGAAGTTTATGGTAAGCAGCTTCCTGTACTTTATAGACAGAATCTCCTGCCATACTATGCTTTAATAATTCAATCGTCTCTCTGCTTTTCCACTGACCTAACTCTTCTACCGCATCCAAACGCTCTCGCCAACTAGAAGTTCTATTAATGGATTTTTTTAATTCATTTAAATTCGCCGGTACATTTGTTTTTGTTTCGTAATTACTCAAACTATCCAATCCCCTTCATGTTTGAAACTATTAATAAAAACACCTACCATCTATTGTAGCATTATAAACCTGTTCACATACCTATTTCATGAACTTTACTTCGTAGAGCTTTCGATACACCATCGCTCCCCTGACAGTGACGAAAGCTTAAGAGCCATTGCCGCTTCCTTAAGGATCTTTTTAAGGTCGTGGTTTACTTTTTCAGTGCCCTCCGTATGTACAGAGTCTTTTGTAGACTTTCGACAAGTTATTTCGATAATTGAAATACTTTGTATTTACTTAAAAACTAGTTAGGGTTTATTTTTAAATAAGAAGTAAGAAGAGCTTACAAAAAATGCGAACAGTTTATCACTGTTCGCTAAGCCTCTAAAATCATTCGATTATTTTTCACACATCCGAAGAGTCGTCATAATCATAACGAAATCCGTCATTTTCGGCTGTTTTTTCCCCTTCTTGTGCTTGTTGAGTTGGTGACGATTGTATTTGTTCGTCAGTGATAGTTTGCGCTGGCTGTTGGTCTTGGTCTTTTTTCTCTACATTGATCATCATAGCCACTCCTAATCATTTTATAAGGCATTCGTTTTTTAGTATGTTTCTTTCCTTTTGTTTTTATGCTGGAGTTTTTCAGTCGAATGAGTTCCTTTTCCGGTCGCTTTTACTCTATGTATAGGTTCATCATAGCCTTATCTAAATGACACTTTGATTAGACCTTGAAAAGAAAGCAATAGTTAGGTATTCTAATAAAACAATCCTCCACTTAAGGGTGTGGTTCAAATGCGTATTAATAAATATATAAGCGAGTCTGGAAAATCATCTAGACGAGGTGCGGATAAATTAATTAGTGAAGGTAGAGTCACTATAAATGGAAAACGTGCAGAAGTAGGTAGCCAAGTCGAGCCTGGAGACGATGTTCGAGTAAATGGAGCTCCTATCCGGGTAGCCAGAAATAATGTTTATATTGCCTTAAATAAACCAGTTGGCATTACTAGCACAACCGAAAAAAAGGTTAAGGGGAATATTATTGATTTAGTCAATCATCCATTACGAATTTTCAATATCGGACGACTGGATAAAGACTCAGATGGCTTAATACTCCTTACGAACGATGGTGATATTGTAAACGAAATTTTACGTGCCGAAAATAAGCATGAAAAAGAATACATCGTTTCAGTAGACAGGCCAATCACTCCTGAATTTTTGAAAAAGATGTCAGAAGGAGTAGAAATATTAGGTACAAAAACGCTTCCTTGTGAAGTAAGGCAGTTGTCAAAATATGATTTTCAAATCATATTAACACAAGGGTTAAATCGTCAAATTCGTCGTATGTGTGAGGCGTTAGGCTACGACGTTTTCAGACTGCAGAGAACTCGAATCATGAATATTCACTTAGGAAACCTTCCTGTTGGGCAATGGCGAGATTTATCAAAGAAAGAACGCACTCAATTATTTAATGATCTAAACTATGAGCCAAAGGAATGGTAGAAGAGTCGGTTTGAATTTAATGGTTCTAAATTAGCGAGCGTTTAGCAAAAAGGGGGATGCATATTTGAAAATGCATCCCCCTTTACTTCTGAAAACCAGGATGAGTAAGGCAGCAGTTAGTCAGAATCTACTTTCCTGCCCCGTCTCCTTCACCTCAAAATACTCCCTCAACACATCCGTAAGATAGTCAAAAGGAGTCGTCTCAACCTGACCATATTCCTTTTGCGTATACAAATGAGTCGCATTAGGCAATTCCCTTTTTAACTGCTTCCTCAAGCTTTCCCCAGCATCATCTGCGTCTACAAGTATATAGACGTCTTTATTTTCAATTGGCAAAATCAATGTCTCAAGTTTTTCTTCACTTAACGTCCCATACGTACAAATTATATCGACAGGCTCATTAAGCACTTTCTTCACTCGCTTACGGTCATTTTTCCCTTCTACAATCAAGACTTTGTCTACCATGTTACTCACCCCTTTTCATAGGTCAGCTAACTAGTCAAAGTTCCTACCTATTTGCCTTGTGTACTTTTAATACTTTCCCCTTTATGGTTGTTTGTTTCATTTCTTGTAAGACAAGGGGGCCTTTTCCATTTAATATATCCACGTACGAAACATTTTCCTGAATTGTAATAATCCCGATATCATCTGCCGTTACGCCTGAAATTTTGGCAATGGTTCCGACGAAATCGACTGCTCTAATTTTCTTTTTCTTTCCGCCATTGAAATAAAGCTTCATGATGTCTTTGTTTAATTGAGCACTTTTCTCTTTCTTAATTGCTGGTCTCGCATCCATTTTCTCTTCAAAAGCAGCTTTTCTTCTCGCCACCTCTACTTTTGATGGTACATTCGATTTCGGTATTTCAAATCCGATATATTCTTCAATTTCTGCGACACGTCTTCTTTCATTAGGTGTGCTAAATGTAATGGCTTTTCCTGTATGACCAGCACGCCCTGTCCTTCCTGTTCGATGCACATAACTTTCTTTCTCTAATGGAAGGTCATAATTGAGCACATGTGTGATATTCTCGATGTCAATTCCTCTTGCTGCTACATCTGTCGCTACTAAATAACGGAATCTTCCTCGTTTAAAATCATTCATGACATCAAACCGATCTTCTTGTACCATCCCACCATGTATTTTGTCACAGGGATAATTCAAACGGTCTAGTTGATTAAACACATGATTCACTTGCTCTTGCGTTCGACAGAAAATAATACAGCTATCTGGATTTTCAACGATTGTGATGTCTTTTAATAGAGAAAATTTATCCTCTTCTCTTACTTCCAAAAGAGAGTGCTCAATTTTATCAGTTGTTAACCCGCTAGCTTTCATCTCTATTTCAAGTGGATTATTCATGTATTTTTGACAAAGGGTTTCGATATCTTCTGGTAATGTAGCTGAAAACAACATCGTCACTCTGTTTGTAGGAAGTTCTTGTATAATCGCTTCTACTTGGTCGATGAAGCCCATATTAAGCATTTCATCCGCTTCATCTATAATCAGATAATGCAGATGCTCTAAAGGAAGTGTCCCTTTTTGAATATGATCTAGTACGCGTCCCGGCGTACCTACAACTATGTGTGTTTTTTGTTTTAACTCTAATTTTTGTCTAGCAAAAGGTTGCTTTCCATAAAGGGCAGTAGCATTAATTCGTTTAAATCTTCCTATATTTGTTATATCCTCTTTCACCTGTGCTGCAAGTTCTCTTGTAGGAGTAAGGATTAATGCTTGAGGCTTATTTTCTTCCCACTCGACCATTTCACAAATAGGGATACCAAATGAAGCTGTCTTGCCACTTCCTGTTTGTGATTTCACTATAAGATCTTTCATCTCAAGTGCTATTGGTATTACTTTTGCTTGAACTTCTGTTGGAATTTCATAGTTCAAACTATCAAGCGCTCTTACGATGTCTACACTTATTTTATAGTCTTTAAAACCTCTATTAGTCATGTATTCCCCTCATTTATTATGTTTTTTTCGTTATTATTTGTTTGTCCATCATTAAGACATGTATGCATTGCAATGCTTCTTTATATCTTAGTTTCATTACCAGACTATACGTTCTTATTTATAGTGTCGTTCCAATAGATTGTTTTTTTCATCTAGCTTATTCCCTCTTTCTACCTATCATACTAAATTTCAGACAAAATAATAGAACCTTACTATACAATACATTACTTCAGACTTCTAACCTCAAATGTTTATTTCTAAATACCTTAATGGAGGAATTTATTATTGTTACAATGATGGAACGTAACATTGAATCCCTCTCACTCAAGAAAACCCACCTTATTAGGTGGGTCTTTCGCTGTTTATTATTGATTCATTTTCAAACAGGTCATCGATTCAAAAACAGAGCTGCACCATCATCCTTAAGGGAGTCTCGTTTCCCCCATTAAGTATTTATCGCATTCTCTCGCAGCCTCTCTTCCTTCATTGATGGCCCAAACGATAAGACTTTGCCCCCGGCGCATATCACCAGCAGCAAATACGCCTTCGATATTGGTTTGATACTTTCCATATTCCGCCTTAACGTTTGTCCGTTCATCTGTTTCAACTTGCAATTTTTGAATGAGACCTTGCTCTGGTCCATTAAATCCTATCGCAAGTAGGACGAGCTCGGCGGGCCATACTTTTTCTGTACCTGGAATCTCATTTCGAGTCCGCCTGCCATGTTCATCTGTTATCGTTTCGACGTCAACCGTATGAATCTCTTTTACATTTCCGTTTTCGTCTCCAACAAACTTTTTCGTCATGACCGCATACGCACGAGGGTCTTTGCCAAACTTAGCCGCTGCTTCTTTTTGTCCGTATTCTACGCGGTGAATGATTGGCCATTGTGGCCAAGGGTTGTCATCAGGGCGTACATCCCCTTTTTTTTCGTAAATATCAAACTGTGTAAGGCTTTTGCATTTATGTCTAACAGAGGTAGCTAAGCAATCCGTTCCCGTATCGCCACCACCGATGACAACGACGTTTTTATCTTTTGCTGATAGATACTCGCCATCTTCAAGGTTGGAGTCTAATAAGCTTTTTGTATTGGCGTGAAGAAAGTCCATTGCATAATGGATTCCTTTTAACTCTCTTCCTTCTACCTCTAAATCACGATGTTTCGTCGCCCCACCACAAAGAACGATCGAATCAAATTCATCTTGAAGCTTAGAGACCGGGTAATCCTTGCCTACTTCTGTATTGGTCACAAATGTAATCCCTTCTTCTTTTAGAAGGTTGACACGTCGTTCGACGACAGCATACGGAAGTTTCATTTCAGGAATTCCATAGGTTAATAAACCACCGATTCGGTCACTGCGTTCAAATACCGTTACATTATGGCCTGCTTTATTCAGTTGAGCAGCGCACGCCAAACCTGCTGGTCCCGATCCGATAATTGCCACTTTTTTATCTGTTCGAATGTCTGGCGGCTCCGGTTTCACCCATCCTTCCTTAAACCCTTTTTCAACAATTTCTAGTTCAATGGAACGTATGGCCACTGGAGGTTCATTGATCCCGAGAACACACGCTCCTTCACAAGGAGCCGGACAAGCAAGCCCTGTAAACTCAGGAAAGTTATTCATTTTGTGCTCCCGTTTTAACGCTTCTTGCCATTGACCTTGGTAAACTAAGTCGTTCCACTCGGGAATTAAGTGGTGAACAGGACAACCTGACGTCATCCCATTTAACATTGTCCCTGTATGACAGGTCGGAATCCCACAGTCCATACAACGAGCACCCTGTTGTTTTAGTTCTGTTTCTTCAAGTCGTAGTGTATAATCGTCCCAATCATTAATACGTGTTTTAGGGTCACGTTCGGGCCTAGTTTTCCTTTTATAATCTATAAAACCAGTTGGCTTTCCCATCGTTCACCCTCCATCTTTTAGTTGATTCACTGCTTTTTTGCCTTCTTCAAAAGCAGCAAGTGCTGCTTTATACTTACTTAAACCGCTTGCTTCGTAACGCCTGATTCGCTCTTGCATTTCTAAATAATCTTTCGGAATAACTCGTATCAATTTTTCTTTCAAATTTGCCCAGTCATCTAGTATTCGTTTTCCATATGGGCTATTCGTGTAATTCACATGTCTTTCAATCATGTTATAAACCGTCTTGAGTTCTTTCTCATCGACAACTTGATCGAGGATAATTTGTTCTATATTACACTTCCCTCTAAAATCACCTGTTTCATTTAATACATAAGCTACTCCACCTGACATTCCAGCTGCAAAATTCTTTCCCGTTGCCCCGAGGACAACCACCTTGCCACCTGTCATGTACTCACATCCATGGTCCCCAACGCCTTCTACGACGACATTGGCACCACTATTTCTTACACAGAAACGTTCTCCAGCAATTCCATTTATATACGCCTCACCTGCAGTTGCACCGTAAAAGGAAACGTTCCCGACAATAATGTTTTCTTCTGGGATAAAGGTACTTTTGCGCGAAGGATGGACAATGATCTTTCCTCCTGATAATCCCTTTCCTAAAAAGTCATTGGCATCTCCAATCAGTCTCATGGTCAATCCAGGTGGGATAAAGGCAGCAAAGCTTTGTCCTGCTGAACCTTTACACGTGAGACGAATTGTGTCCTCAGGTAACCCTTTAGCACCGTATCGTTTTGTGATTTCACTTCCAAGCATTGTCCCTGCCACGCGGTTAATATTGCGAATCGAAAACGTCGCTTCGACCGGTTCCTGCTTTTCTAACGCGTCGAGACATAACGGAATTAACTCTTGTTTGTCTAACGTTTTATCAAGACCGTGAACTTGTTCCACTGTCGCATAACGACTTACATGTTTTGGTACGTCTGGTTGATAGAGAAGGTCGCTTAGATCGATTCCCTTCGCTTTCCAGTGGGCAATTGCTTGATTGGCTTGTAGTACATCGGTTCTTCCAATCATTTCATTCATCGTCCTGAACCCAAGTTCAGCCATCAGTTCTCTTACTTCCTTTGCAATGAATCTCATAAAATTAGCTACGTGCTTCGCTTCGCCAGGAAACTTCTTTCGTAATTCAGGGTTTTGTGTTGCGACCCCTACTGGACATGTATCAAGATGACAAACACGCATTAAAATACATCCGAGAACAACTAATGGGGCCGTCGAAAATCCAAATTCCTCTGCTCCAAGTAATGAAGCAATCACGACATCTCGTCCTGTCATCATCTTTCCATCTGTTTCAACGACAATGCGATCACGGAGGCGATTTAAAAGTAACGTTTGGTGCGTTTCAGCGAGCCCAATTTCCCACGGAAGTCCCGCGTGCTTTAAACTCGTCCTTGGTGCAGCCCCCGTTCCACCGTCATAGCCACTAATTAGTACAAGGTCTGCTCTTCCTTTCGCTACACCAGCGGCAATCGTACCCACTCCTACCTCTGATACAAGCTTGACGCTAATCCGAGCAGCTGGATTGGCATTTTTTAAATTATGAATGAGCTCGGCCAAATCCTCGATTGAATAAATGTCATGATGCGGAGGTGGTGAAATGAGACCAACTCCAGGAGTAGAACCCCTTACTTCTGCAATCCATGGATAGACTTTCTTTCCTGGTAGATGACCGCCTTCTCCCGGCTTTGCACCTTGGGCTACTTTTATTTGAATTTCATCTGCATTGACGAGATAATAGCTACTTACTCCAAAGCGTCCAGAAGCAACTTGTTTAATCGCACTGCGGCGCAAGTCCCCATTTGGATCACGTGTAAATCGCTCAGGGTTTTCTCCACCTTCTCCTGAGTTGCTTTTCCCACCGATTCGATTCATCGCAATCGCTAGGGCTTCATGAGCTTCCTGACTGATTGATCCGTAAGACATTGCACCTGTTTTAAATCTTTTGCAAATCTCTTCAATGGATTCTACCTCGTCAACCGAGATCGCTTCTCTTTTCTTAAATGAAAGCAATCCTCGAATCGACTGCAAATTATGATTCGTATCGGTTAGGAGGGATGAGTATTCTTTAAACAATTTATAGTTATTTGTTCTGCATGCTTGTTGAAGCAGATGAATCGTCTTTGGATTGTATTGGTGATCTTCCCCGTCCTGGCGCCACTGAAAATCATCGCCTGATTCTAATGACGTTTCTACACCTCTTGGCTCAGCAAACGCTCTATTATGCCGCATCATTACTTCTTTTGCGATAATGTCTAGTCCGATTCCACCGATTCGCGACGCGGTTTGCGTAAAGTATTTGTCAATCACATCTTTATGGATTCCAATCGCTTCAAAAATTTGCGCACCACGATAACTTTGAATCGTCGAAATGCCCATTTTCGATAACACTTTTAATATTCCATCCGTAGCCGCCTTTCTGTACACTTCAATAGCTTGATCAATAGACGTATCACGAATGTCACCATTTTCTATTAACCCTTGCAATGACTCATAGGCTAAATACGGATTAATCGCTTCTGCACCAAAACCGAGTAAGGCTGCAAAATGATGGACCTCTCTTGGTTCGGCTGACTCAACTAGAATGCTCACTTTCGAACGAGTCCCGCTCCTGATGAGGTTATGATGCAAACCCGAAACAGCTAGCAATGCCGGTAGTGATGCCTGTTTAGCATTGACGCCTCTGTCGGATAAAACGAGAAATGTTGCCCCGTTTTTGATTGCTGTATCCGCTTTGCTAAAGAGCTCACTTAATATGTTTTCAAAAGCAGGAGTCTCAGACTCAACAGAAAAGAGCATGGACAGTGTTTCTGTCTTAAACGTTGACGATTGAAGCTTGGCCAGCTGAAGGTTGCTTAAAATTGGTGTATCAATTTGTAGTTGGCTACAGCTTTCCGCCTCCGGTTTCAGTAAGTTTCTCTCTGGTCCAATTGTTGTGATAACTGACGTAATAATCTCCTCGCGAATCGCATCAATTGGCGGATTCGTTACTTGTGCAAACAACTGTTTAAAATAGTTGTAGAGAAGCTGAGGCCTTTTCGATAAAACCGCAAGCGGCGAATCGTACCCCATTGAACCAACTGGATCTTTCCCGTCTGTTACCATTGGCTTTAAGATTTTATTTAGCTCTTCATTTGTATAGCCAAATGCAAGCTGTTGTTGCGTCCGTTCTTCTGCTTCAAATGGGTGATCATGGCTGCTTGCTTCAGGCAAATCATCCAGACTCATTAAATGCTTAGCTAACCAATCTTGATACGGTTGCTCGGATGAGACCTGCCCTTTAATTTCTTCATCCGGAATCATTCGGCCCTGCTCTAAATCGACAAGCAGCATTTTCCCCGGATGAAGTCGGTCTTTATAGTCAATATCCTCTGCAAAAATATCTAAAGCACCGACTTCAGAACCTAACACAATCATTCCGTCTTTTGTTACATAGTATCTTGCTGGTCTAAGCCCATTTCGGTCAAGGCACGCGCCAATTTGTTTTCCGTCGGTAAATACAACAGCTGCAGGCCCGTCCCACGGTTCCATAAGGCAACTATGATATTCGTAAAACGCTCTCTTTTCATAATCCATTGTTTCATCATGTGCCCACGGCTCAGGAATCATCATCATCGCCGTATGAGCAAGTGATCGTCCTGAAAGGTGAAGAAATTCAAAGCAATTATCAAACATCGAAGAATCACTGCCATCCGTATCGATCACCGGATATAACTTTTGATCATCCTCGCTGTTAAACTTGTCGGATTGGCACTCGGCCTCTCTTGCCTGCATCCACTTCACATTCCCTTTAATGGTATTAAATTCACCATTATGTATCGTAAAGCGGTTTGGATGAGACCTCTCCCAACTTGGAAATGTATTCGTGCTAAAACGTGAATGAACAAGCGCTAATGCAGACTTAAAGTAACGATGGTTCAAATCAATATAAAACGAGTCCAATTGTTCTGGAATTAACATCCCTTTATAGACAATTGTTCTTGTTGACAAACTGCAAATATAAAAGCCTTCTCGATGTTCCTTATCAGTGGCTAGAACTTCTTTTTCTAACCTTTTTCGAATTACGTATAATTTTCTTTCAAAATCATCCTGGTCGCCGATATTACTTGATGGTGCAATGAACATTTGACGTATAAACGGTTTTGACTTTTTGGCTATATCCCCGACAAATGAATCATTCACTGGAACGGTTCGCCACCCAAGAAACGTTTGGCCTTCGTCTTCAATCACATTTTTAACCTGCTTTTGAACCTGTTTTCTAACGTCAGGGTCCTGAGGAAGAAAGACCATGCCAATCCCGTAGCCTCCTTCTTCCGGAAGGATAATGTTTTCTTTCTCACACTGTTTTTCAAAAAAGGAGTGCGGAATTTGCGTCAAAATCCCTGCACCATCGCCGGTACTTGTATCGGCCGATTGGCCTCCACGATGCTCTAAATTACACAAGATCGTAATTGCATTTTCAACGATTTCATGCGTTTTAGTTCCGTCTATATTCGCTACCATCCCGATTCCACAAGCTTCATGTTCGTTCTCAGGATGATACAATCCTTGCGCAACCGGATATCCTTTCGTTTTCATCACAACTTCCCCCTTTTACCAAAGATCAATCTAACTAGATTATGTACACAAGCTAGTTAGAAAAGTAACTTACTATTTCATACATATAGTGATCCAAGATTTCATCGGCAACCTTTACATCATAAAGTAGTGTAAACTTCTTCCACCTATTTCATACAAGTTGATTCGAATCATTTGCAAAATGTTTGTAAATGATTTGAGATAAGTGTTTCTTTTTTCATTAGGCATTTTCTATGTTATGGTTAACTCTTACTATTTTTTTAAACTGAATAAATTGGTGGTTCTGGACAAAATAAATTTAATACTTAAAGACGAATTTTAAAAATTGGAGATGATAATTAGTGAAACAGCACTACAAGCTAGCTTTTATTGGTGCAGGTTCGATGGCTGAAGCCATTTTTTCTGGACTAATTCAACAAAAAAAAATGTCCCCTAAAAATATTATTGTTACGAACCGTCAAAACGAGGATCGACTTCTTGAATTGAAGGAAAAATATGGTGTACAAATAAGTTCGAACCATGAACATGTCTTAGCGGAAGCTGATGTTGTCATACTCGCAATGAAACCCGCAGGAGTTCAAAAAGCAATTGAATTAATTCGGTCAAACACAACAGAAAATCAACTGTTTATATCAGTACTTGCTGGAATCACTACAGATTATATTTCATATTTATTAGGTCACAACGCCCCAGTTGTTCGAGTTATGCCAAATACTTCGGCCGCTGTCGGATCATCTGCGACTGTTTTTTCGCCAGGAAAGTATGTGCAAGATGAACATCTAAACATTACGGAGTCATTGTTTCAAGCCGTTGGGATGGTTAGACAAGTCAAGGAAGAGGATGTAGATAGTGTCACAGCCATTGCCGGTAGTGGTCCAGCTTATATGTATTACTTAGTTGAAGCTATGTTTGATTCATTAAAAGAACTTCATTTGGATCGCAAGCTAGGTGAAGAGTTAATATTGCAAATGATTCAAGGGTCAGTCGATCTTTTAAAGAGCACGGATCAAACTCCCAGAGAATTATATCAAAAAGTAAAAAGCCCCGGGGGAACAACTGAAGCTGGGTTACAAGTACTAGAAAACAATCAGGCTCAAGAGATTATGATTAACTGCATAAAACGGGCTGCACAACGCTCTAAAGAAATTACAAAGGAGATGTCAACGTTACCCGAAAACATGCTTAAATGATTTCGTTTATTTTTTAAATTAGAGGTGGAAAAATGACAGAAACACAAGAAAAAAAACGTATAGTAGTCAAAATTGGTAGTAGTTCATTAACGAGTCGAAACGGTGAAATTAGTTTACGAAAATTGGTCCGCTTAGTCGATGAAATTGCTCTTATATTAGATGATGGTCATGAACTTGTTTTGGTCTCTTCTGGGGCTGTTGCAGCAGGATATCGAAAGCTCGGCTTTATCGAGCGCCCTAAAAAGTTGGCTGAAAAGCAGGCGGCTGCTTCGATCGGACAATGCCTATTGATGGAAGCTTACTCAGAAAGATTTGGCTCCCATGGATATGTCGCTTCACAAATTTTAATTACTCGAAGTGATTTTCTAGATCAAAAGCGTTATATGAACGCAAGGAATACGATACAAGTACTGCTTGAACGAGGAGCCGTTCCAATTGTGAACGAGAATGATACCATTACGATTAAACAATTAAAATTTGGTGATAACGATACATTATCAGCTAAAGTAGCGGGCTTGGTTGAAGCGGATCAACTGATTATATTATCCGATATTGATGGCCTTTACGACGATAACCCTCGAACAAATCCTGATGCTAAGCTTCTAGAGGTTGTTAATGAGATTACACCAGAGATAGAAGCAGCGGCTGGTGATTCAGATAGTGACGTTGGAACAGGAGGAATGGGCTCTAAAATTGAAGCAGTAAAAATATCATTAGCTGCAGGGATTGAAACGTTTATTGGAGATGCGAATAAACCTAATATTCTATTCGATGCTGTTAGCCACAAGGCAAAAGGAACCTATTTTAAACCGAACGCAGAGCAAGATGATCTAGATGTAAGACAACATTGGATTGCGTTTAATTCAAGCACAAAAGGTGAAGTTATCATTGATGATGGAGCACGTGTGGCTATTACAGAAGAGCAAAGTCATCTACTTCCTCAAGGTGTTCGAGAAGTGAAGGGAACGTTTGATTGCGGCGATGTTGTCGTTATACGGCATTTGAACGGAGACGAAGTTGGCCGCGGGGTCATTAATTATTCTGCAGACCAGCTCCGTGAAATCAAAAGACTCAAACTAAGAGAAATTCCTGATCATATAAAAGTGACAAAAAGTGAAGCCGTTAGTCAAGATGACTTCGTGTGCCACACAAACATAACAACGCCTCATTAAAATAACGAAAGGAGAGAATCTTGTTGATTACAGAAAATAGTACTGAAGTAAATGTAAAAGAGCAAGCACAAAAAGCACAAAAAGCGGGGAAACCACTAAGTATTTTGTCAACAGCTGATAAAAATGAAGCTTTGCTTGTAATTGCAGATGAATTAGATCAAGAATACTCCTTTATACTAGAGGAAAATCAAAAGGATTTAACAAAAGGGACAGAAAAAAATTTCGATAGTGCCTTTATGGATCGACTTCGCTTAACCAAAGAGCGTGTGAACGATTTTGCAGAAGGTCTCAGAGAAGTGGCTAAATTGGATGATCCTGTAGGGGACGTTCTCTCTGAATGGACATTGGAAAATGGATTGAATGTCAAGAAAATACGGGTTCCACTTGGCGTAATAGGGATGATTTATGAGGCTAGACCAAATGTAACCGTTGATGCAACAGGACTTGCTTTAAAATCCGGAAATGCAATCGTCTTAAAAGGCGGATCTTCTGCCCTGTTCTCAAACAAAGCAATTATTTCAGTTATTCATAGGGCTCTTGAGAAAACAAAAATACCCGTAGATGCTGTACAATTTATTGCTAGTACAGATAGAAGTGCGACTGAGCAGCTTTTTACATTAAAAGAGCATATCGACGTCTTGATCCCTAGAGGTGGCGGTTCATTAATCGAAACCGTCGTCAGAAAAGCAACCATACCTGTGCTTGAGACTGGGGTTGGGAATGTGCATGTCTATATCGATAAAGAAGCGGATGTAGAAAAAGCACTAAACATTGTCATTAACGCAAAAACAGACCGTCCCGCTGTCTGTAACGCGTTAGAAACGGTGCTTATTCACAAAGATTGGTTTAAAAATCATAAAGAATCACTCATCTCAAAGTTGAATGAGTATAAGGTCACTGTTCATGGTGATGCAGAAGTGATGCAGGCCATACCAGGTGCAGTAAAGGCTGAAGAAAAAGACTGGGCTGAAGAATACTTAAGTTTAGATCTCGCTGTAAAAGTGGTAAGCGATATTCAAGAAGCGATCGACCATATCGAAACATATGGGACGAAACACTCAGAGGCTATCATTACAGAAAACCAAACAGCAGCTGATCAATTTATGCAGGCAGTTGACGCTGCTGCAGTTTATCATAACGCCTCAACGCGTTTTACCGATGGAAGTGCATTAGGCTTTGGAGCTGAAATTGGGATTTCTACTCAAAAGCTCCATGCACGTGGACCAATGGGGCTACCTGCTTTAACGACAACAAAGTTCTGTATTTCAGGAAACGGACAGATTAGATAAGCTTCAATTACGTACTCATTTAGGCATGTTACTCGCCGTAACGTCAATCTTGTGCGCTAGGGCAGAAGAAAAAGACCTCGCAAAAAAATGAGGTCTTTTTTCTTATTTTGCTAATTGATAAATTTCAAACACATCGGCCTCATGCAACTTAATAAAGTTGCCAAGAGAACCTCTTTCCGTGCCCTTTTTAGCCATTTCTCCAAAATGCTCTTCACCAATGTTTGCTTCCTTAAGTGTGATCGGCATTCCAATTGAGCTGAAAAATTGTTCTGTTTTCTTAATACCAGCTAAAGCTGTTTTTTCTACGTCGTTTAAGTCAATTTCAACATCCCATACCCGGTTCGCAAATTGAACAAAACGATTGACATCATGTTTGTACACATATTTCATCCATGCCGGGAAGATGATCGCAAGTCCCGCTCCATGCGCGATATCATAAATCCCACTGATTTCATGTTCAATATCATGGCTTCCCCAATCACCAATTCTACCGGTATTTAGCAAATCATTATGTGCAAGCGTTCCCGCCCACATAATCTCCGCTCTAGCTGCATAATTCGTTGGATCTTCGATGACAGTATGTGCATTATTGATGATCGTTTTTAAAGTTGCTTCACATAAGCGATCTGTCAGTTCCACATTCTTTTCATTTGTGAAATATCTTTCTAAAATGTGTGATATCATATCGGTAATGCCACAAGCCGTTTGATAGGATGGCAATGTGTATGTAAGAACTGGGTTTAAGATTGCAAACTTCGGTCTCATCGTGTCATGTCCGACGGCTCTCTTATAATCGCCCTCTTCATTCGTAACCACACTTCCTGCACTGCTTTCACTACCAGCAGCAGGAATCGTTAACACAACACCGATCGGTAGACAATCGGTTACAGAGCTTTTCCCGGTGAAAAAATCCCAAATATCACCGTCGTAATTTGCCCCTGCGGCAATCGCCTTGGCCGAATCAATCACACTTCCTCCTCCTACTGCTAGAATAAAGTCAATGTTATGTTCCTTACAAAGGGTAACACCTTCTCTTACAAGGCTCACTCTCGGGTTCGGCTTCACCCCACCTAGTTCAATAATTTCAACACCTTGCTCATGTAAGGACTGAACAACTATGTCATACAATCCACTTTCTTTAATGCTTCCTCCGCCATAATGCAAAAGAAGTTTTTCCCCATAATGAACAGCTTCTTGTCCTACTAATTGCTCTTGATCTTTCCCAAAAATGATCTTTGTCCCATTTTGAAACGTAAAGTTCTGCATACTAACTTCTCCTTCATTTATATTAATTATTTCAAAATATAATAGCAACCGCTTACACATTAAATAGTGTCATGAAGCGTGAGTCAGTTTTGTGCATTCGACAAACTTCGAGGCGTGCCAGGCACCTAAGGTAATTTATTCCCTGCTACTCGATACAGTTCATACCATTCTTCTCTTGTTAATTCAATGTGAGAAGCTTGTGCTATGTCATTTAAACGCTCTGGATTCATCGTACCAACAACTGGTTGAATCTTAGCAGGGTGACGTAAAATCCAGGCAATCGCAATCGCTGAATCTGTCACGCCTTTTTTCTCAGCTAGTTCTTGCAGTTTTGCATTTACTTCTGGAAACTGGTCATTGCCAACAAAAACACCATTAATCATCCCATATTGAAACGGAGACCATGCTTGAATCGTTAGATCATGTAAGCGACAGTATTCAAGAATGCCACTGTCACGAACGATACTTGCATCATTTTGCATGTTTACGTTCAAGCCTGCATCAATGATAGGTGTATGCATGATGCTTAATTGCAACTGGTTCACGATCAAATCTTCTTTTAGATACTTTTTCAATAATTCAATTTGCATCGGATGTTGATTGCTTACACCAAAATGGCGGACTTTCCCGCTTTCCTTTAACTTCGTGAATGCTTCGGCCACTTCTTCTGGTTCCATCAAGGCATCAGGACGATGTAATAGTAAAATATCAATATAATCCGTATTTAACCGTTCTAGGCTACCATCAACTGAAGTAAGAATATGTTCTTTGGAAAAATCAAAAAAACCTTTGCGAATCCCGCATTTTGTCTGAATAATCATTTTTTCACGAATCGATGAATTCAGATCAATCGCATCAGCAAAAACCTCTTCTGATTTTCCACCACCATAAATATCAGCGTGATCGAACAAATCAACTCCAGCTTCCATTGCGTTTTCAATCACATATGCTGCATCTTTTTTCGAAAGCTTGTCCATTCGCATGCACCCTAACGAAATTTCCCCTACTTGTAAATCGCTGTTTCCTAATCGGACTTTTTTCAATAAGAACACTCCTTTACGTATCGTCATTCTATTTTATCATGTTGAAGGATAGCGGTCATAAATCAAGTCCACTTTTTTTTCGACAAATCTCTTACTAGCTAGAGAAAGTAAGAAAGCTTCGATCACATTTGATATAATCACGTCACCGTTTTGGGGTGGATACTCTGGCCACTTCCAAGACCCCGATGGTCATTTGTGGGAAGTAGTCTGGAATCCACAATGGGGTATCATTGAGTAGCGTCCGATGAACAAGCTATTAACGAGAGTCATTGAAAATTTGATCTCCTAAACGATTACACAATCGAACGGAAATATAGCAATTGACCTTAAAGAAAAAGGAGCAAGAGCTCAATTAACCATTAGCAATGATTCCTTTCATTTAACAGAGAAAGATGTTGATTTCCTGTTTGATTGGTTGTACATAGCGGATCAAACTCGCTCTAAAAAACGAAAAAAATTAGGTTCATCGACTGTGAAAAGCTTGATGGAAAAAATGAATGGATAGTAGATAAAAAAAGGTTAATACTATATTCCAGAACGAAAGGGGCGGATATCGAATGAACTTAGATTTAACTTCCATTTATGAGCGAATGCCTGATTTCAAGAATCATGAAGAAGCGAGAGAATGGTTTAAGGAGGAATTTGGCGATGATTTTTTGCTAAGAAGCAGTGATGAAAGCAATGGAAAAAAGGTCTTTTATTATCATGTTGTAAAAGACCCAGAAGTGTACCAACAATATATGGAGAGTTTTGCAAGCCCAGTGCAGCATGAAATAACAAACATGGGAACCTTTGAAAGCTACTCAACTGTAGAAATTAGTGAAGATGGTGGCATTAGTTTCTCCATTTAGAATAGAATACAAAAAGCGAACAGCATCAGACGCTGTTCGCTTTTTAAGCTATTGTATTACCTTTGTTCTAAACGTGCAATTCTTTCATTTAAATCTGGGTGAGATGAAAAGAGCTTCATCATCCCGCCTTTTCCGTTAATTTTCATCGTTTGAATCGCTGAATCGTCGGTACGATCATCGACTTTAGCACGATCGACATAGCGCTTCAAGGATCTTAATGCATGGGCCATTTTATCATTACCCGCTAAATCAGCGCCTCCGCGGTCGGCGTGGAATTCGCGATGTCGCGAATACGCACTAACAACTAAACTCCCAAGAATCGAGAATAGAATTTGGAAAATAATGATCGCCGCAAATCGAACGATCATTTGCATTTCAGAACGCACTAGACGTGACACAAGGATCGCTGCGATTCGTGAGAAAAACACAACAAATGTGTTAACGACACCTTGCAACAAGGTCATCGTAACCATGTCACCGTTCGCCACGTGAGCTACCTCATGGGCAATGACGCCTTCAACGGCAGCGTCATCCATTGTGTTTAATAAACCTGATGAAACGGCAACAAGTGACCGTTTTTTTGAAGGCCCTGTCGCAAAGGCATTGACCTCAGCAGATTGATAAATCCCAACCTCTGGCATATGGGTTAGACCCGCTGCACGCGAGAAGCGATGAACTTTCTCCACAACAGCATGCTCCTGTGCTGATAATGAACCATTTTGATCCAACACTTTGACCTTCATCATTTTCTTTGCTACCCAACGTGACATCGCTAGTGAGATAAACGCCCCTGTAAAACCAACGAGTAAGCTAAATAGCATTAACGACGCGTAATCAATTCCGAGTCCTGGACCTCCTGTTTCAAACGAACCACTAACGCCTGTGTAAGTAGTAATAAGTGACCAAACAATAACAATCGTTGTCATAACGAGAATATTAGTCAATATAAAAAGTAATAATCGTTTCCCCATTCCTACGCCTCCATTTTCATTGTGTATATGTCTATTTTAACATGATTCTACTATCAAGACAGCGAAGTATGCTAGATTGAAATAAATAATTGTTGATAGAGCATGGATAGCCCGTCTCCTTTCCCCCAAAAACATTCCATCATGTGGAGCACCGACAAGCTTACTCAACTAAAAAGTCCACTGAAGCTTTTGGTGCTCCATTAATAATGATAGTGATTGAATGCATCCCGTTTTAATGTTTTATAAGAGGCACAGACATAGTTAATATGGTATAATAGCCAAACTAAATAGATATACTGGAGGCAACATGTTAACATTTGAAGAAAAATTGACGATTATTGAATCTTTTCCTGAGTTAGAAAGAAAAGATGTTTCATTAGGTAGAGTAAACTTTCATTACAAGAACAGTTCGTATGATCAAAAAAATGTCGTTTATCATTTACATCCTAATGGAAACGGCTTTGTTTATGCTGGAAAAATGACTGGCTATCAAACAAATGATAAGGGTATGGCGAATATCCGTGACTTTACAGAAAAAGCGCTTCGAGCAACGATTCGAAAAGCGATTCTTTCTTTAACACCTAAAGAATCAGAAATGGATAATGAACCAAAAGAAGAAATATGGATCAACGACAACACCGTAACCCTTACCTTATTAAAAGAAGAAGACATGTGGAACGTCTACGCTGATGATCATTTAGACGGTACCTTTACTACGTATAACGAAGCTACACACTACTTGGACGAAGAAGGATTTTCACGTATTTAAAAAGCATTAATATAAAGAGGCATATTTCCTTTTGGAAGGAAATATGCCTCTTTTTTTTGGATGGATCATCACCTAGCTTTCATGATGAAACGGTCGGTTCAATTACAGTCAATGTATTATCTACTGTATTAAGATTCACAGTAGCACCTATTGGAATTGCAGCTTTATAAGTTCCGTGTCCTGTAGCAACATTGACCATTAAAGGCTTTCCTAAAGGAACTAACCATTCATTAATTAAGTCTGCATACGTTGTCCCCCAAGATACAAGACAATTCGTACATTCTCCCATGATAATGCCAAGACAGTCTTCAAATTTACCCGCCATCAATAATTGCGTTACATACCGAAAGATCATTGTCGTCGGTGAATTGATTTCTTCTAGAAAGAGTATTTTTCCTTTTGTATCAATTTCATAAGGAGTTCCAAGCGTATTGACTAACGAAGTCATATTGCCACCTACTATAGGTCCTGTTACATTTCCTCGAACTAAACCCATCATTGGCATATCTGGTGGGTTTTGAATCGTTCTTGGGGAAATAACTGTAGACGTTGCTTCAAAAAATTGATTGAAATTATAAGTCGGAGTATCTGATCTAAAATCTATCAGCATGAGACTGTGGAATGTATTCAAATCACTAAATTGATACAGACTATTTAGTAGTACGGTTATGTCACTATATCCAGATATAATTTTAGGATTCGCTCGTATTTCTTCAAAATTCAAATAAGGAAGAATGCTCTGAACCCCTGTCCCTCCTCTTGTAGGCAGGATCATTTTCACTCTCGGATCTCTGAACATATTCATAATATCTTCAGCTCTTTGTTCAGCTGGTGCAGCTGCGATCCCGTCAAAAGAATAAACGTACTTTCCATAAACGATCGAAAAACCCATATCCATCAGAGTTTGAGCTCTTGTATTAATAATACTCGCGTCAAGAGGGCTGCCAGGTGTAACCAAACCAATCGTGTCTCCACTTTGCAACAAAGGTGGTTTTATAGCCATAGTTTCCTCTCCTTGCTTATGTGAAATCAAACTCAATATATTCTCTAATAGGATACGAACTTGCACTCTTAAGTAAAAGTGACGCTTTTATTAATAAATATGGTAATACTGTTCAGTTTATGTGAGATATCTACTCTTTAATAAACTCTTTCGTACTTCTTACCGTATTAATCGGGCGAACGGCTCTTTGAATTTGTTCTCGTTTTGATTCCAAAAATGGAGGCAACGATAATTTTTCTCCAAGCGTTTCATAAGGCTCATTCATCTCCCATAAATCCTGGACCATCCGTTGCAAATTCGAATAAAATTTGTGGAGCAACTCTTACATACAACGATTCAAAAAAGTGACGATCAACATAACCTGATGTTTGTATTCCAAAAGTTGGAAAACGGTCAATCCATTCATTTAATGCAGCACCGTAATCTAAAGGTCTCATTAAAAAAACAGATTCTCTATTAAAGGATTATTTATCATAAATGTAGAATATGAACCTTGAAGACATAGGGAGGTTATGGAACGAATATTAGAATTTTGGGCGAGGTGAGGATCACATGTCTAAACAATCTGATTCTAATTTCTCTGTTGTTTTGTATATGCAACTAGATCAAAATCTTATCTCTTTTTTACAGAACTTTGTCTATACGAGTACTTCTTTGTCCCATAATGATTAAAAATAGCTTTTTTTAGAAAATGAAAGCGCTTTAATTAATGAAGAAGTACGTTTATAATTAATTTATAGGGGATATATAAACCAATAAGAGGTGATTCAATATGAAGAAAACTCCTGGCGAAAATATTATTGTTAGTAAACCAGCACTTCGTTATGTTATCCGTGCATTACCAAATAAGAATTTCAAAATATTTTGGAATCATTTAGAACATTACAGCATTCTAAACATTCGAGATCATAAGTCAAAACAAATGAGCAAAGCGACTTTTACCAATGGAGAAAACCTTGCGTTTCAGCATCTAGAGTCTACTGACCCTAAAGTAATATCAGTATTTGAAAAAGTATTAGGAATCACACTAGATAAAAACCAAAATAAATCATATAAAACATTATATTTAGAAATTGATTACCATTTGCTCGAGCTTCATGAATACATAGAAGCAAACGATAGGGTAAAAATCAAAGAAACAAAAGCTAAGCTAGCCTTTTTAAGTGAGAAAATCATCAATCTGCAATCAAATAAAGAGCCTTGCGATGATGGTGTTTCGATAAACTAGTGGGTTCTAAAAGGTTTCTCGCCCCACTGAATTAAAACGTTAATGTAGCGTTGGCAGGATCATATCCATGCCTTAACCTCCTACTATCTGTCTCATTATATCTTTCTTTAGTTAAAGAATAGTAGGAACTTATGTTTCATGAATTGATGAAGCTGTTTTATTAACTGCAACTAAAAAAAGAGCTTCACCTTCCTTATTATGTGGAAGAAGCTCTTTTTAATTCTGTAATGTACGGAGGTCTAGAACTCTCATCTTAAAGACCCAACGATAGAAAGATTGCAGTTGATTGGTTCTTCAGTTAGCGATCTCACCACTGCTGAATTTCCAAAGTGATTATAAAGCTCCTCAGCACAGTCTGTCGTATGTGGTGGAGTAACCGATAATTGTTCAAGGTTCTCGCACCAATGATTGGGACCATGACGCCTTTGTGTGTTAAAGAGGCTAGATATCTCCTACTGTCTTACCTTTACACCCTGCAATTCCTTCACCGCATAAAATGAACCTTCTCCGGTTAATGCTGCCACTAAATTTTTGGCCGCTAGCATTGCCATCGTATGTCTCGTTTCACTAGTTGCTGACCCAATATGAGGGAGCGTTACAACATTGTCCATTTTTAAAAGTGGGTTGTCTTCATTGATTGGTTCTTGTTCATATACATCCAATCCAGCGGCTAAGATTTCACCTGTTTGCAGTGCTTCAATCATCGCTTGTTCGTTAACCGTTTGTCCTCTAGATGCGTTAATAAAGATTGTAGAACTTTTCATTAACTGAAATTCTCTCGAACCGATTAACTGTTTTGTTTCATTCGAAAGCGGTACCATTAAAACGATAAAGTCTGACTCTCGTAACAAATCATCCATCAACTGATAATTTATGTTTAACTTTTCTTCTATTTCCTTTTTACGACTTCGATTAAAATATGTAACGTCCATATCAAATCCGTACTTTGCTCTCTTGGCTATCGTTTCGCCAATTCGCCCCATCCCAATAATACCTAATTTCTTATGATGTACATCAACCCCAAACATCGATTCACCAATTCCTTTTTCCCACTCCCCGCGTTTCGTCATGGCATCCAGTTCCGGAACACGTCTTGCTGCTGAGAGCATCAAACTAATCACAAGATCACTAACCGTATCATCTAACACATAAGGCGTGTGTGTGCCGATTACGCCATATTCTTTCATCGCTTTCGTATCAAAATGATTGTATCCAACAGAAATGCTACTAACCACGCGAAGTTGTGGAGCTTGCTCTAATAATTCCTCGTTTATAGCTGTACCACTTGTAAGGAGCCCATCGACATCAGCAATTTCTTTTAAAAGTTGCTCTCGTGTCAGGGCATCAGGCTTGTCCCATATTTTTATATCAACATGCTTATCTAGATACGCTTGTATATCTTGTGGTAGTGGTTTTTGCAAAAACACCTTAGGTTTATTCACGTTTAACATCCCCTTATTTTTAACTATTTCGTTAATCCAACTAAGCTGATAAGCAATTCAGTTTCTCTTTCAGTTACATAGTTTCCAAGTTTGGTGCATCTATTAGAATATTCGCCACAAGTGGACTTTCCCCTTTTGTAGTAGAGAATGTTTTTTCATTTACAAGCACGACCTTTACATATCTAGGGAATGTTTCCCATCATACAATCAAACAGCACTCCCCCAACATAAAATAATTTATCAAATATTTTTTGGGGGAATAACGAAACATGACATTATCTAAAAAACATCTTCCAACCAGTTCCGTATACAAAAAAAGACCGAATTTTCTTTTCTTCGTCGTTGATGAGGAGCGATTTCAAACGGTATATGAAAATAAAGAACTAAAGAAATGGCTTAGAAAAAACTTGAAGACACAAGAAAAATTACGTCAAAATGGGATGACTTTTTTAAACCATTATATTGGCAGTACAGCTTGTTCTCCGAGTAGAGCTACTCTTTTTACTGGACAATATCCATCACTGCATGGGGTAACGCAAACAACCGGAGCTGCAAAAGGAGCGTTTGATTCTGATGTGTTTTGGCTTGATCAAAATACCGTGCCGACTTTAGGAGACTATTTCCGCACGGCTGGTTATCGTACATTTTGGAAGGGAAAATGGCATATTTCTGATAAGGATATTTTGATTCCTGACACACATAATGCCCTTCCTAGCTATAACTCTGTGACCGGTGTTCCAGATCGGACAAATGAACAAATTTATTCAAAGGCAAATCGCTTAGAGTCATTTGGTTTTTCTGGATGGATCGGTCCTGAGCCCCATGGAACTAACCCTCGTAATTCTGGCTCATCAGCTAGAGTTGGTATAAGCGGGCGTGATGTCGTGTATTCAGAAGAAACAGTTCAATTAATTAAGACTCTAGAAGAAGATAGCCATCCTAATCCTTGGCTCATCGTCTCATCGTTTGTGAACCCACACGATATTGCATTGTTTGGTCTTCTCAGCCATTTAGAGCCATCCTTTGATTTTAAAGTAGATCCTTCAGTTCCGTTTATTCCACCTGCACCTACCGCTGATGAATCCTTACTAACCAAACCAATTGCTCAACAAAGTTATCGTGAAGTTTATCAAAAGGCACTTCAACCAACGAGGGACAGCCTCTTTTATCGCCAGCTCTATTTTTCACTTCAAAAGCAAGCAGATGATGAAATGTCCAAGGTATTTAAGGCACTTAAAAAGTCCAGTTTCTACGAAAATACGATTATTATTTTCACATCTGATCATGGTGATTTATTAGGAGCTCACGGAGGATTTTTCAAAAATGGTATAACGCATATGAGGAGTCTATCCATGTCCCTCTCATTATTCACAGTCCAAAAATCTTCTCGGATTGTAAAAAAACAGAAATGTTAACAAGCCATCTTGATATAATTCCTACGTTATTAGGATTTGCCGGCATTAATGTAGACAAAGTCCAAAAGGAACTTCAGAAAGATCATACCGAAGTGCACCCTTTAGTGGGCCGAGACCTAAGCCCTTTGCTTTTCGGAAAGCAGGATTTTTTCCGAGTTAACGAACCTCTTTACTTTATGAGTGATGATGATGTTACGAAAGGACAAAACCAAGTGAGCATAACAGGAGAACCGTACGAATCGGTTACTCAACCGAACCACCTAGAAACCGTCATCACCACCCTAAAAACAGGTAAAAATAGAAAAGAAGAGATTTGGAAGTTATCCCGTTATTTTGACAACCCGCAATTTTGGAGTGACCCTGGTGTGGAAGATGTAGAGGTGAAACAAGAGGGTTCCATTTCTGTATCAGACAACACGACTGCTTCTATTTGTGTAACAACAACTAAAACACAACCCGTACCTGATCAATTTGAGATGTATAATCTAACAGAAGATCGACTCGAAGAAAAGAATTTAGCCGACCCACTCCATCAAACATCTAAAATCCAATGCCGTAATAGTTAGTAATATAGATTCAACCTTCTCTTTTAAGTAAGTACGGTTTTTTGTTGCAAATTTTTTAATTAGTTTGATTTTTTATCCATGGGGTTATATCCTATATATGTAAGGGTTTTCAAAAATAGTTTAAGAGAAGGAGGAAACACATGAATATAACAAAAAACAGATGGTTAATTGCATTGTCGGCAATTTCCATCCACCTTTCAATTGGTTCCGCATACGCCTACAGCGTCTATACATATCCAATCAGTGAACAAATGGGCTGGACTGCAACAGAAGTAACGATCGCCTTTACCATTATGATGGCGCTCGCAGGGTCATCTGCGGCTTTATTTGGAAAATTTGTTGAACGAAAAGGCCCACGAAAATCAGCGATGGTGGCTGCTATACTATTTGGATTAGGGCAAGTAGGGTCTGGTGTCGCGATCGCGCTTGGATCACTGCCTCTTTTTCTTTTTACATACGGGGTAGCAAGTGGGCTTGGACTTGGTATTGGATATATCTCACCAGTGTCCACACTCGTGAAGTGGTTCCCTGATCGCAGAGGATTAGCAACCGGGATGGCTGTACTTGGGTTCGGAACAGGAGCTCTTATTACAGCCCCCATCGCAGCTAGCTTGATGGTAGCAATTGGGATCACCAACACGTTCTACTTACTTGGTGCCTGTTATTTTGTCCTTATGATACTCGGTGCTTCCTATATCGCACCTCCTCCAGAAGGTTGGATGCCTGATTCAATGAAAAAAGATATTGCATCTGGTCGAAAAATCGTTAAAAAAGATCTACAACAATTAACGTCAAAAGAAGCGGTTAAAACAAAACGCTTTTGGATGCTTTGGACGATGATGCTCATTAATACAACTGCAGGGATTATGATGATTTCTGTCGCTTCTCCGATGGCTCAAGAAGTTGTGGGGTTAACAGCTGCTTCAGCTGCTACGATGGTTGGGATCATGGGAATCTTTAATGGTGGAGGTAGACTAGGATGGGCAGCAGTCTCTGACTATATCGGTCGCCCTACAGTTTTTATCATCTTCTTCTCGATTCAAATTGTTGCTTTTTTAACACTTCCTTTTATTACAAGTATCATCTTGTTTCAAGTTATGATTTTACTTGTTGTTAGTTGTTACGGTGGAGGTTTCTCGAACTTGCCTGCATTTGTTGGGGATCTGTTTGGAACGAAGCAACTTGGTGCCATTCATGGGTACTTGTTAACAACTTGGTCTCTTGGTGGTGTATTTGGACCAATGATTGTTTCACAAATTAGAGAAAGAACGGATAGTTATATTCCTGTGTTTTATGTTTTCTCTGCTTTAATTATGCTGGCTTTTATCGTTTCAATTTTGATGAAGTTAGATATTAAAAAGAGCGAGAAAGCATTACGAGAGAAACAACAACATGCTGTTTCATAGAATAGTTTACTAATGTTGAAAGCGACAGACTAACCAGTCAGTCTGTCGCGAATCAATGTGTTAGTTAGGACGGTTCAACTAACGAAACCGCAAGCATTAACTGATACGCTTTACTGTTGATAATACTACAACATGATTATCGGACCTGCTTTCCTAAACCCCCAAAAGCAATTTAATATAAGTGCTTCACCTAATCGTGGAATAAAGAAGAGAACGTTCTTAAATACTTGATTCACCCCGTTCTCCTCCTTCTTTTTACACGATTATTTTATCTGATGAATGGACCAAATGACCATCTAAATACGTTTCTAGCACATGAATTTGATCAATCTCACTTGAATCAATGTTCAAGATATCTTTATCTAAAACAATAAAATCTGAACGGAACCCTACCTTTAATTGTCCTACATCAGCAATTCGTGTCATCTGTTGTGCATGACGAGTATACAAATCAATTGCTTCTTCTACCGTAACACATTCATTTAGATTAAACGTTTGTCCAGTATACGCAGTTCTGGTTACAGCGGCTTTAATACCGATAAATGGATTAGACGTATCAGCCCAAGATGTGGCTGGAGCATCAGATGAAATTACGACTTTCGCTCCTGATTTTAACATCGTTTTTAATGGGTAGGATTGATTTGTTTTTTCTGATCCTAAGTTTGTCAGATAGCTGTTAATTTCTGCAAACAAAAAGATTGGTTGCGTGACAAAACCGATTCCTGCTTCAATTGCTTTTAGTAGCGTCTCTTTATTAGGCAAGGCTGCATGTTCAATGCGAATTGACGGCGCATCCTTAATCCAGTTCTGTTTTCTATGAAACGTGTCAACAATTTGTTCAATCGCCCTCTCACCCATCGCATGAACGACTAATTGAATCTCGTTTTCTTCTGCAACCATTGCCGCATCTAATAATTCCTCAGATGTCGTTGTAGATAATCCAACATTTTCCAGTTCGTTTTTATATGGACTGTCTACCCAAGCCGTCTTTCCTGAAATGCTACCATCAGCAAATAATTTAATTCCGCCAACGTGTAAGTAGGAGTTGCGATTCAATCTATGGGTAGAGAAGATCTCCTTGCTTTTGCTTATCTCCTCCCATAAATAATAGAGAACCGTTCTTTGCTTGTAACCGAATGAGTATGCTTTCACAAAGAGATCATAGAAATTGGTTAAATGAGACGTTGCCATTAATTCAGTTGTCGAGGTAATCCCTTGAGAAAACAACTTCTCACTTAATGTTGCAAGTCGTTGTGCCTGCTCTTCGATTGTTGGTTCTTGCATTACCTTATAAATGAGATCTCTTGCCTTCTCTTTCAATATCCCAGTTAATTCTCCATCAGCATTTACCTCAATTTCTCCGCCTGCTGGTGATACTGTCAAATCATTTATTCCAGCTAATCTAAGCGCCACGCTATTAACAACGATGATGTGCGCACACGTTCTTGTTAAAATCACCGGAACGTTAGGGGCTACTTGATCTAAGTCCCACCGAGTAGGCGACCTTTGCTCAGCTAACTTTACCTCATCGTACCCCCATCCTCGAATCCAAGCATTGCGATCTTGAACATTGAGCTCGTCATACTTTTTTTGAATTTCTCCTTGAATCTCAATAATAGAATGTACTTGCGGGGGACCACAATAAATTTGTTGCTCAACATCAGCCAACATTAAAGGATGCATGTGAGCATCAATAATTCCTGGCAACACTCGTCTCCCTTGTAAATTAATCCATTCAGCATCTGTAATACTCTGTTGTAAATCTACCTGATTGCCAATCCATACGATCTTCCCCGCTTCAACGATCATCGCTTCTGCATGAGGTTGATCAGGATTGGAAGTATAAATGAAGCCATTATAAAATAGTTTCTTCACGATGAATCCCTCCACAAATCTATGTAATTCTTACTAACATGTCCAGCAGGTAAGTATCAGCTCCTTATCACATCATTTTCTATATATAGTACCTCTTTGTCAAAATTCATGGAAGTGTATAGAAGGTTTATTGCATACAAGAATCTATTATAAAGATTAATAAAACCTAATACCATCTATCACGTGAAAGAGCACTCATACCAATTTGTGAAACTATTCACATATCCTTAACAATGAAAGCGCGACCGATATGACATGATTTTGACAGTTTCATATATCTATTTCAATGGCATTTTTCCATGATAAAGTAAAGGTACTTTCAACCGAACTATCACCTTGTTCCTACTCCTTAATGGGAGAGGAGAATAGAAAGGATTATTTATATGGAACATGCCGCACTCGTAAAAGTCGAACAAATGGCCTTGAAAAAACAAAAGGTTTATCAGCAAAGTCGTATTCGTTATTTATTGCGTTCGATTTTAGCAAGTCTTTTTATTGGTTTTGGCGTCATTGTCGCTTTCAAAACTGGGAACCTCTTTTATTTAGAAAATTCTCCATTAACCTATCCTATGGCAGCCATAACGTTTGGAGCAGCTATCATCTTGATTGCTTACGGTGGCGGAGATTTATTCACTGGGAATACGTTCTATTACACCTATACTTCACTAAAAAAGAAGATGAATTGGATCGATGTTGGAAAATTATTATGCATGAGTTATCTTGGGAATTTCCTAGGGGCAATTGCATTTGCTATTTTAATTTATTTTACTGGCCTGTTTAATGACCACTCTGTTAATAGCTTTTTATTCAGTGTAACCGATCAAAAGATGAACACCCCTTGGCTGGAACTGTTCTTTCGCGGAATTCTATGTAATTGGCTTGTTTGTCTTGCTTTCTTTATTCCGATGACATTAAAGAGCGAGGGAGCTAAAATTTTCACGATGGTCTTACTTGTTTTTTGTTTCTTTATTTCTGGTTACGAACACAGCATCGCTAATATGTGTACTTTTGCTATTTCTTTAGTATTAAACCATCCAGATACGATCTCATGGAATGGTGTTATTCATAACCTTGTACCTGTGACTCTTGGAAACATTATTGGTGGTAGCTTGCTAATGGGTATGTTCTATTATTATGTAAATCAGCCAAATCAATCAGAAGAAACAGAAGAAAATGGGGCAATTAAATAAATTGATAAAAAAGCAGAAGTTCTCAATAAACTGTACCCCTATAGAGTAGACACCTTAAAAAAAGGCTACTCTATAGGGTACTTTTATGTCTGTTCAAAAGTCTTGAAAACCATTTAATGCGCTAATTCATAAATAAAAAATCTCTCAAAAGGGTCTTGGTCGTATCCATTAAAGAGTGTAATGTCTTCTTTTAATTCAAAAGCGGTTTTCGTTTCTAAATAATGAACATATTCATCTGATCCGTAATAAATAATCAACTCTATTTGTCTTTCTGAAGCCTCTACTGAAAGCAAAATATTGTTGATCACTTTCATGAAAATTTGGACAGAAAATGGATTAAAAAAATAGAATCGATTGTCTCGTGGATCGATCTCGTACTCTTCTGCAAGGCCATAGAAGAAATGAATATTGTCGTTCTTCCTTTTCTTCAAATAACGTTCTTGATTCTCGATTGCTTCTTGATAGAAAGTCCCGTTCATTTCTATCCCTACAGCAGATGCGTTAAAGTAATAATTGATATAAAAAGGTAATCGCCCTTTTCCGCATCCAAAGTCTATTAGACGATCACTGCTTTTTAGCTCATATTTCGCAAACAGTTTTTCTAATGCACTATATGGTGTTGGCTCATAACGATTATAATGCACGATCTTATTAAGCTCTTTTTGCACGCCTTTTGTTTCAATGTTTAGCAATTTATCATAAAAATATTCTTTCATTAATTACCCCTCTGATTTGTTTTCTATCCTTCATTTATATTTGATAAAACCTGCCCCAATTTTATTAGTGAGAGGCAGGTATAAGTTATTTCACTGATAATCCATTTATTAGAAATTGAATCGTCGTTTCGAGTTCTGCTTCATTATCCCAGTCCGTTTCAGGTAATACTAAAAATAGTGATAATAACGTACCCATCAGAGTTGTTATGATTAATCGCATAATTGTATCAGGTGACCAATCAACGATTTCATCTTTTTCCTGAAATCTAATGATGATTTTTTTGAATTTCTCATACACATGTTCTTTGAATAACTTTACGTAGGGCTCTTTTAGCTCTTCATGATAGGAAATCTCTTGAATCAATATTTTCACAACCGCTATATATTTTTTTACGAACTCGTAGCGATTCGACGCAAGATTTCTAATAAAAGTCTCAAAGCTCTCGTACTCGATTTCAAATACTTCTTGTGCAAAATCTTTCGCAAAATGGGGGCCTAGCAGTTTTGTCATAAGTGGTGAAACAATGGAAACTAACAACTCTTTTTTCGTTTTGTAATGACGAAAGATCGTTCCCTCAGCTACTCCTGCTTTTTTGGCAATCTCACTTGTTGATGTTGCAGCAAATCCTTTTTCAGAAAAAATCTCAATTGCCGCTTCAATTATTTTCAATTGTTTTTCACTAAACTTGGTTTCTTCATTAGAATCTAGAATTAATAGTTCTTTAAGCGAATCAAACTGTGACATCATCTCATGCTCCTTTAACAACCAAGGATATATCCATTATATACCTTGGTTGCATGAAAGGACAATTTTCTCTGTCTCTTATAGTTTTCGGTGTTTCTTGAGAGCGAGACTATTTAAAAGCATAAATAAAATGGAAAAAGCAAGTAAAATCATGAGATACCCCGCGATATCTTCTAGTCCTTTTCCACGAATCATAATATCTCTCATTGCTTCTCCCCCATATGTTAATGGCATCACAACTCCGATGGAACGAAGCCAAGGATCCATTACGTCTATGTTAAAAAGACCCGAGAAAAACACTTGAGGAACGATGACAATCGGGATAAATTGAATTATTTGTAATTCATTTCGTGCAAAAGCAGATAGCAATGTCCCTAGCGTGAGTGCTGTAATAGATAACACAAGTGTCACAAGCATAACTAATCCAATTGATCCAAACATCATCATATCCAGCACATGAATCGAAAACCAAACGATAATGGCGGACTGTATGGTTGTAAACATTCCAAACCCCAACACATACCCGACAACAATTTCCCATCTTCTAAGTGGAGTGGATAATAGCTTTTCAAGAGTACCACTCGTTCTTTCTCTTAAGAAGGATACACCTGCAATTAAAAAAACAAAGAAAAAGACAAAGAATCCAATTAAGAAAGGTCCGATGTTATCAAATGTACCCATATCTTCTGCCCCATAATAATAAGTAACCTCTGGCTTAGTCCCTCCTTCTTGCCCTCCTAACACCATTTTAATGGTTTGAAAAACAGCTTGATTTACTGTTGGATCACTGCCTTCAAGCGTAATTTTCGGACTGATGCCTAGTTGCAGATAGCCATCAATTTCCTTATTTTGCAGAGCTTCTATTAATTCCTCTTCTTTTTCATATTGCTTGACCACAGCATTTTGTTCTTCAAAATTCATAACTATTTCTTCATCTATATTGATAACACCGATTACTGGCTCGTAATGACTTCCAGAAAAAACGAGTGACATAAGCGTAAGAATAAAAATAGGTGCAATGACCATCATCCCTAGTGTTCGCTTATCGCGTAAAAACTGACGAATGATTCTTATGACAAGTGCCCTTATTCTCATTTCCTCGCACCTCCATACTGCAAAAACGCACCTTCAAGCGAACGTGCCCCTGTTTGGGTTTTTAAATCCTCAGGTGTTCCCATTGCCAGCAATCGTCCAGCACGAAGCATTCCTAATCGATCACACTTTTCCGCTTCATCCATCACATGTGTTGTTACCAATATCGTCGTACCATTTTGACTTAGCCTCCGTAATTCATCCCAGATCGATTGCCTAAGTACAGGGTCAATCCCAACTGTTGGCTCATCAAGAATCAGAATCTCTGGTTCATGCAATAATGAGATTGCTAATGATAATCTTCTTTTCATTCCGCCAGAAAATTGGTTGACAGGTTTCTTTAAATCATCAAGCAGATTAACTAAATTAATCACTTCTCGTATTCTTTCTTTTCGTTTAGCCTTTTTCAGACCATAAATCGAGGAGAAGAACTCCAGGTTGTCTAGTGCACTTAACTCTCCATATAATGCATCTGATTGTGACATGAATCCGGTTTTGTTTAATACCGCAAAACTCGGCATTGTTACATTTAAAACAGTGACTTCTCCACTATCTCCTGTATCGATTCCAGCGATCATTTTAACTAATGTTGTTTTCCCTGCTCCGGATGGACCTAATAAGCCAAAGATCTCTCCTTGAACAACACTCATAGTAATGTTTTTTAATACCGTTTTGTTCCCAAAATGTTTACCAATTTCAGTAACATCAATTACGGGTGTAGTGTTCATTTAAGCTCCCCCAATCAAAGGAAGTGATTACTCACTTCGATGATACTCTGACACTCCAGTTTTGTAAAGTGAGTAATCACTTCCTTTGAAAGAATCAATAGCAATTAAGACTTTTAATTTTTAACCCTCCCTCTCCTAAAATGAATCCGTTTACAATACTTTTTTTGCAGCAAACTCCAAGAAAAGCCAAGGTATTATTTAAAGCAAGCTTCGCTATTTAACCGTATTTAATTATAAATCATAATAGTATTAAGTGGCATTATATTACCAATTGTAACGCTCTCAAAATAGCTAATAACAAAATACTTTAACGAGTAATCACTACATAAATTAAAAGCGACCTTATTATCAATGGCTGATAAATAAGGTCGCTCAAATTATGTCATTTTTCATTACTGCAGAACCTTTCTACTCGGTAAGAGATGTTATAGTTTCTTTATTGATCCCCATGTACCTGTTCGATCCAAGTACACTTCGCTTACTCAAATCATTGGATTCACACCCTTTCTTTTAGCCAATTATGTAGGCATATAATCAAAAGGTTGTTGCACTTTGTTAACTCCTTTCTTGAATAGTAAGTAAGTGTTGCTTGCTACAACCTTAGAATAGCCTATTATTATAAATTTGTAAATATTCTAAATATTTATTTTATCTACATTTCACATTATTATCTATTCATATCTCATTTTCTCTACATCATCCTAAGTTTTTCATTTTAGGCATTCATATTTAGTCGTTAATTAAATAAAAAACAAAAAACGGCCCCCCTACAGCAAACACTCCTCTAATAAATCCCCCCATCAATCCTAACACAATAGGAATAACTGGTTTTACTACAAACGAGGAAGATGATTTCTTTTTTTGAAAGAATAAGTAAAGGACCATTCCAATTAAAAAGAAACCTAATAATTGTTTCAAAATCTCCATTTCTCCATACGAAGTTAATACAAAGAATGAAAGGATTCTCCCTAGTAAAGCTGAACCGACAATTAGATATAACCCTTTTAGCTCAATGTGTTTATAAATTTTCACTAGAATACTTAGAGAAGCAACTAACGCTAGCGCAATGACGAGTAACGTACTTTCTTTTATTGAAAGCATAACAGGTAAAAAACCCATCGCAACCAAACCAAAGCCAAACCCACTTGTGCCTTGAATAAACCCACCTATTAATACAATAACAAACACAAACAGTAAATCCCACGGCATATGCATCGTCCCTTTTTGTACGATTTTCCCTTTTCGGTAACCTAACAATTCCTAGTACGTTGATAGCCGTTTTTGGGGGATCTCTTGTAATGGTTTTCCTTCTTTATAATATAGTTCATGTGTAAGAATGACATAAAAAATATGAGCATAATAATAACCATATTCACTGATCTTTTTATAAATCATCGACGCAATCGCATCATGTGTTTCTTGTTTTCGTTGAAACATGAAAATTTCTACAGAAGAGGGTGAGTCGGTAATTTGCTCAATCTCCAGTAGTTCTACTTTTACAATTTCAAATGGAACATTTGCAAGTACAGCAAATTCTTTTATAAGCATAGGTGTGATTGCTTCAATATGATTTTTCTCAAACCCTTTAAATCGTAGAAATGGCATTCTAAATAACTCCTTCATAAAAGACTATCTCGATGTTTTTGTGTTTGTGCATCAATGTAACGATTAAATAATAGAATGCTAGAAACAAAAAAGAATACAAAGTGTAAACAAATAAATTCGTCGTCCCAAGCTGCTAGTTCCTTATTTCTTCCTCCCTTCTTCCTGTTGCTTTTTAACTAATGATTACCTAAGTAACTATTGGAGTTTATTGGTTTCTTTATTCATCTTTGTTAAAGACGTTCCAAGTTTTTATTCATTTGTTCAATGACGCGTCTAAAAATAAATAATTCTTCTTCACTAATCCCCGCAGTCGTTTCTGTTTCCATGTCTTGCGAGACTTTAAGCCATTCCTCATATTGTTCTCGTGCTTTTTGCGTAAGCATGACAAATCTTTCACGGCGGTCTTTCCCAGATTCTCTTAGTATCCAGCCTTCTTCTTCAAGACGAGTTAACGTACGTGTTATCGTTGGTGCTTCTACATTTAAATACTGGCTAATTTCAACTTGAGTGACTTTTTCCTTCTCAGCTAAATAAAAAACTATTGCCCACTGAGAGCTAAATAGTCCAAGGGGGGAAATTTGTTCATCCAATTTTTTCTTGAAATTACGAGCCAACTGATTCAATACATGACCATATAACAAGGTCATACAAATCCCTACTTTCATCAATAACCACTATATACTTACCTAGGTAAGTATATAGTGGAAGTTGTAATAGTTCAACCTTTCTACATTCGGTGTGTTATAAGAAATCGATAGGATTGTCATGTGCAGATAATAAAAAGAATAAAAAGTACGCTAGGTAAAGAAAGAAGCCCCTAGCATACTTTTCTTGTAAATTACGTTAGATTTTTTTATTGAGGTACACCTGTCTATTTCAATTTTAATTAATAACCATACCTTGCTCGATCAGGCGTTTCCATTGGGCTAGGTACACATAATTTTGTTCCGATGAAAACTTGATCTGGATTTTCAATATGATTATTAGCTGCAATTAATGATTCTAATGGAATCTTAAACTGGCTTGCTAACTCATGTAACGTTTCCCCAGGTCTAACAATATGAAAACGATCCATTGGACAATCGACATCAATACTTGGCGGAATGCAAATCGCTTGCCCTAATTGGAGTTTGTACGGGTTCAATCTAAGATTATTGTTTAAAATTGCTTCTACCGTTACATTATACATCTGTGCTATATGATGCAACGTATCATTCGGCTTTAAAATGTAGTGAAAGCCATTTTGACACGGCGGCAAAGGCAGACAAATTGTTTGACCAACGAGTAAGTTTTGAGCATCGATACCTGGGTTCGCTTGTTCTATGCCGATAACTGAAATACCATAGCGCTCGGCTAACTGATAAAAAGTATCACCAGGTTGAACATAATACTGCTGATCATATTGGCACGTAGGCTGTTGTCTTACATACGATCTCGGATGGTGATTATAATTAAAGATAAATATCCCTCCTTATCTAATCAGGTTAGTTGTAGCGCCTCTAATCTTAAAAGAACCAACTTCATTTACTGTTTCGAGCTTTATGAATGTATTGGCTCCAATTTTTTCAGACAAGAAGCCTGATTTGACGAACGGTGATTTCTTAAGAAAGGATGAGATTCTTTTTCTCGCCTCGAAAACATCATGTAATGTGACAAGTGGAATTTGTTTGTCCTCCATTGCTCCTCCTCCTTTCAACATGCCAAAACATTACTTTTTTACATTTATATCGTGTCAAATGATCATGTATGCAATAAGATTTTAGAATTGAAACTTTCTCGGTTTAAGAACGTATCTTGTCCTATTTCCTAAGTGGCGGTGTGTTTAGATTTCAAGTATCGTGCCAGACCTTTTCCGGTCTTACGCTCTCTTTTCGGTCTTTTCTCCTGTTATTCCAGTCATTTCTGTACTTTTTCCGGCCTAACTCCCATGCCTTCCGGTCGTTCAGGCTCTTTTTCCGGTTGAATAGAAATTACCTTACATTCAAAACCTATAAAAAAAGTAGAAGGTGACACATTATGCAAAATATATCTCTTCAAGTAGAAAAAATGAGTTGCGAGAATTGTCTTTCAACTGTTGAGAATGCTTTGAAAGCAGTTAATGGGGTTAGTGAAGCAAAAGGCTCTTTAAAAGATAAAACTGTAACCGTTCAGTATGATGAAATGAAAACAGATGTAGCAGATATGGCAGAAGCCGTTAGGCACGCTGGCTATTTGATTATTTAAGAAGGTCTTAACCATTGATTTGTTATCTAGATCTTCTTTATGATGCATCTTCCTCTAAAAAAATCCTGTCCCCATAAGAGATGGAGTCAGGATTTATGATTTTACACACTAGAATTCTTTAAACGATATAATTTGTCATACTCTTCAATCAGCTTTAAATCAAGAGCAGTAATTCCATTTGCTCTCCATGATGAAAGTTTGATTGTTATAACTACATAATCAATTGATATAAATGGATGATGATTTTCTTGTTCTGAAAGGTCAGCCACTTTATTCACAAACGAAATACCATCCAAATACGAACGGAAGCGATATTTTTTGATTAACCACTTTTCATCCGTAACTTTCCAACCATCTAACGTTTTGATTTTCTCATTTATAACATTTAGGTCTAGCTTTTCCATTCTAACCATCACTGCCCCTTCATTCTCAAAATATTACTAATTACTAGTCTTTACTTTCTCCTGTTTCTCAAATTCATTTTCTCCATACTTCCCATATTTAATGAAAAAGGAAAGGATTAAACCAATTAATGAAAGAACAGATACGACAAGAAACGCTATATTCACACCATGAATATCAGGGTAAGATATGTCTGGGCGGTGTTCTGCTGACATCGCAGTCGTTGTCATGACGGTGACAAGAATTGCCGTCCCTACTGAGGCAGCCATCATTCTCATCGTATTGTCCATAGCAGCACCGTGCGGAATTAATCGTTTCGGTAGTTGGTTTAACGCTGCAGTTTGAATCGGCATCATGACCATAGATAAACCAAACATTCGCAACCCGTACATAACCGTAATATACGTAAAGGTCGTCTTGGGACTTAAGTTAATAAAGGCGAACGAAGAAGCTGTCATAATGATTAACCCAATTAAGACAAGCCAACGTGCTCCTATTTTATCAAATATTCGACCATTAATTGGTGACATAAACCCTGTGATGACTGCTCCTGGTAAGAGGGCAAGACCCGCTTCAAATGCTGTGAATTCCCGCATATTTTGCATGAATAATGGAACTAGTGTCTCAACCCCAATCAAACCCATAAAGGAGATCATTCCAATAATGACCGCAAAAGGAAAAATTGAATATTTAAATACCCTGAACTCCAGCATCGGATGCTTCAAACTCAGTTGACGAATGATAAACCAAACAAGTGCCACCACTCCAACTAAGAGTGATACAATTGTAATAAAGTGCCCCCATCCATAATTACCTGCTGCAGTAAATCCATACAGTAACCCTCCAAAACCAAAGGATGACAACATAATTGACAGTACATCTACTTTCGGTCTGGTCACTTCGGTTACATTTTTTAACACAAAAAACGCAATAATTATATCAATGACAGCAATGGGGAGAATAATAAAAAACAAGAGTCGCCATGAATAATTGGATGTTACCCATCCCGACAAGGCTGGACCAATCGCCGGAGCAAAAGAAATAACAAGTCCAATTAACCCCATCGCTGCTCCTCTTTTATTTACAGGAAAAATCATTAAAAAGACCGTTGTCATCAAGGGAAGCATCACACCAGCTCCAGCCGATTGAATAACTCTGCCTAGCAATAACACTTCAAAATTTGGGGCAATCCCTGCAACAAGTGTTCCAAAAGCAAAAATACTCATAGCTGTAATAAACAACTGCCTTGTTGTAAAGCGTTCCAACAAAAAGGCACTAACAGGAATCATCACTCCATTCACTAACATAAAAACGGTCGTAAGCCATTGTGCGCTATTCGCCGTAATATTCATTTCTTGCATAATCGGCGGAATCGCTGTAATCATTAATGTTTGATTTAATATGGCGATGAATGATCCAGCAAGCAAGAGTGTCACAATAGTCGACTTTTTGTACGTAGGTGTTTCCATTTCTCTCCCTCATTCTTTCTATTTTCACTAAAAATGACAGTCGTAGTTCATCCTTTACAGAGTACACGAATCGTTACAAATAATCTATTATTTAGAACTACTAAATTTCTCCGTGCACGACTTTAAGCGAATGGTCTAGGCACCATTCGCTAGTATTATCTATTATGTTAGCAGGAATTCTTAGGGCAAGTTTTGCACATTTTTTTCGTTTCTGCTTCATATGAAAAGCAACAAGTCCTTCTTAACCGAACTACACTACCATCCATCATGATTTTATCATGAAAAAATTTAGTCATAGGGTTTCTCTGATACTTTCCAAACAGAGAACCTTCAGCGTTGTACAACAAATAATGAAAGTCATCTTTAATTTTATTTCTTGTGACCTCAGGCAACTCTTTTTCTAATAACGATTCATATAACCAAAAAAGATAAATAGCGGTATTTTCCCAAAGGATTTGTTTCGGGATCTTCCCAATTTTTGAAAGTTCATTCCAAATGACATTTAGATGGTTAGCAAAAATCTCTCTTATGACCTGCTCTCGTAACTCTTCTCTTTCTTTTATCGTACTTGGAGAAACAACCGTTTGATCCATAAGATAAAGCTCTGGCAGCCAATAATCTTTGGACCCGGACGGATCAAGACTGACATGATCAATTGATATATTTATCCTTTTATTCAAAGCTGAAAAGGAATACAAAGCCGGAACAACAATTAAATAACTATAGCGCTTAGAAAACATGGAAGCTGCAACCATTAAACTAGGAGCGTTTAGCTTTTGTTGGACACGATCCATATAATTTTTTAAGAGATCTTTATTTGTTAAATCCCTTATCGGAATCGTTAACGAATCGTCTCCACCTTTTTGAAAACAGACCCGAAACTCACGTAGACGTTGTTGTTCATCCAATTTTAACGGAAGGCGTTCCATTGTTTCCACCTACTTTATTCACTAAACACCGCCCTTTTCCATAGGGAATACAAAGTGGTGTACCGAAAATCGGATCATTTGTGACTTGGCATTCCATTCGAAACACGTCTCTTATTAGGTTACACGAAATGACATCTTCAGGCTTTCCTTGAGCGTAAATGGTTTTATTTTGAACAGCTACAATATGATGAGCATAACGACAGGCTAAATTTAAGTCATGGAGAACCATCACAATCGTACGATTCTCTCTTTCATTTAAGTCAAATAATAAATCAAGAATTTCAATCTGATGTGTCATATCTAAGTACGTAGTTGGCTCATCTAATAGAATTGTATCTGTATCTTGAGCAAGCGTCATTGCAATCCAGGCTCTTTGTCTTTGGCCTCCTGATAGAGAATCAACTTGTCTTTCGGCTAGTTCCGTCATTTGTGTCGCTTCTAACGCTTCGTTGACCTTTCTCTCATCCTCTTCGGACCATTGTTTTAACCAGTTTTGGTATGGGTAACGCCCTTGTTTAACTAATTGTAAAACAGTTAGACCTTCAGGAGCCTCTGGACCTTGCGGAAGAATGGCCAGTTGTTTGGCAATCTCTTTCGTTTGCATTTTCTGAATTGTCGTTCCATCAAGAATAATTGAACCCGTTTTTGGCTTTAATAATCTTGCAAGCGATCGTAGTAACGTAGATTTCCCACAACCATTTCCACCGATAAAAACCGTAATTTCGCCTTTAGGAATTTGCAAATTAAGATCCTCTATAATAATCGACTCACCATAACCAAGTGTTAATGCTGATGCTTCTAGACTCATAACATGTAACTCCTTTCTATTTATAAATTTCTATGTTTATACAGTAAGTAAATAAAATATGGAGCTCCAATTACTGCCGTAAATACACCAGCAGGGATCTCAGTTGGACCAAAGGACACTCTTCCAATTAAGTCTGCAACCAACACTAATATCGCACCTATTAATGCCGAAACTGGAAGTAATGCTCCAAACGATGAACCGACAAGTCTTCTAGAAATATGAGGTGCTATTAATCCTACAAACCCAATTCCACCCGCAAACGCAACTCCTCCTGCTGCAAAACCAGTACTTATAAGTAGGAGGAGCATTCGCTGACGTCCTACTGCACTCCCAACACCCATTGCCACGGAATCACCTAACTCCTGCACATTTAAATGTCTCGTAACTAGAACTAAGATGATAAGTAAACAAATCGTCCAAGGTAATAAAGTTGATACATTTTCCCAACTAGCCCCGTAGATTGAACCTGTTAGCCAAATGTTTGCTTGGCTCGCTCGGTAAATCGGACCTAAAATCATAAACATTGTAGTTAATGCTTGAGTTAAGGCAGATAAACCAATTCCAATTAACACTAATCGAATCGGAGAAACACCATTTTTCCACGCTAACATATAAATAAGAAAGGCAATTGCCGTAGCCCCTATAAAGGCAGCTAAAGGCATCCATTTAATACTTACGGTTAGGGCATTGTTCTCATCACTAAATATGGCTAAAAAGGACACAACAGCGACTGCTGCGCCTCCTGTAATCCCAATAATATCAGGGGAGGCTAATGGATTTCGAACAATCCCTTGTAACATCGCACCAGAAATAGCGAAGGAAATTCCAACTAGTATCGCAATAATAATTCTTGGCAAGCGAAACGAGTTTACAACGAGTCGTTCCATGTCTGGTCCGTAACCAAACCATGCCTTCACTACATTAATCGGGCTAATCTTCATCTCACCTAACCCTGCGCTGACTAGAGCTGTGAGAACAGTCAGAAACAGGAGAACTAAAAAGACGACTAAACTCTTGCGGTCAACTAAAAAGGATATGTTTTCTTTTCCAAGACGGAATGCAAGATAATTCTTAAGCTTCACGATTTAGTCAACCCCTTACGTGCAATATAAATGAAGAATGGAGTCCCAATAATCGCCGTCATAACTCCAACCGGAATTTCTTGTGGCATGATGATATACCGAGCACTAATGTCGGCTAAAAGTAACAAACATCCTCCGATAATGGCACAGTAAGGAATCAACCAGCGATGGTCAATGCCCACAAAAGAACGAGCAAGATGAGGAACCATAATACCAACAAATCCAATTGGACCTGCTATCGCAACTGAGCCTCCTGCAAGAAGAATAATGATCACAGCAGTAACTAATTTGATCAGTCCGGTTTTTTGCCCTAGTCCTTTAGCAATATCTTCTCCCATCGATAAAAGGTTAATGTGGCGTGCAATTATTAATGAGCCAACCCAAGCGATGGTCATATAGGGCAATACAGTTTGTAAGTATTCAAGCTTTCGTCCTTGTACAGAACCAGCCAACCAGAATAGTACTTCCTCTAATGCTTTTTCATTTAGGACAAGCATTCCTTGAGTTAAGGAAGAAAACAAAGCCCAGATAGCAGCGCCTGCTAACGTAAATTTCATAGGCGTTAGTCCTTCTCGCCCTAATGAACCGATACAATAGACGGTGATAGCTGCCACCGCAGCTCCTAAAAAAGCGATCCAAATAAACATTCCTAATGAAGTGATCGAAAAAAAGGAGACGGCAAAAACAATAAAAAAGCTAGCACCAGCATTTATTCCAAAGATTTTCGGATCAGCTAATGGATTTTGAGTTAAAGCTTGCATTAAGGCACCTGCAATTCCTAGACTAGCTCCAACTGCAGCGGCAATTAACGCCCTTGGCATGCGTACTGTTTGAATAATAAGATGTTCATTCGACCCGTTAAACTTTGTATAAGCTTCAATCGCTGTTTTCCATGTTGTATTTGTGTATCCATAAACAATACTGAAACAAATAAATAAGAGAAATAAAACAGCTCCAAGTAAAAGTCCAAGAACCTTTGCTCGCTTTGTTTGTAATAACATCATGGTGACTCCTTTTAAGTAAGGAGCATTGTCTCCTACTTCTTAATCTTCTTATTTTAAACGTCATATTTCTAACTATTAGTCTATTGTAAATGATAACTATTGTCAATGATTACGAGAATCATTTTCGTTTACGCATTGACATTTAAGTCAACAAACTTTAATATTGTAACTGCGAATGAAATTTATTATCAATTACATACTATTTGGAGGGAAATGTTTTGAAAGAAAAATCAATGAAGTCTATTCTTGCTGTACTTATGTTCACACTTATCTTAGCTTTAGCTGCTTGCGGAAATAATTCTGAAGAAATAACACCAGAAACAGAGAACGCTGAAGCAGAGAATAATACCGAAGTCGAAACGTCTAACACCGCATATACGGTTGAACACGCCATGGGTACTACTGAAATTAAAAAAACACCAGAGAGAGTCGTGATTTTAACAAATGAAGGAACAGAAGCTTTACTATCACTAGGTGTTACACCTGTTGGAGCTGTCTCATCTTGGACTGGCGACCCATGGTATGAGCACATTAGTGACCAAATGGGAGGTGTTCAAGAAGTTGGAACAGAAAGTGAGCCTAATCTTGAAGCAATTGCTGCCCTAAAACCTGACTTAATTATCGGAAACAAAATGCGTCAGGAAGCTGTTTACGAACAATTAAGTGCTATTGCACCAACTGTATATGCAGAAACACTTAAAGGGAACTGGAAAATTAATTTCGAGCTTTATGCCGAAGCGCTTAACAAAGAGGAAGAAGGCCAACAAGTATTAGCTGATTATGCTGATCGTATTGCTGATTTCCAAGAACAAGCTGCTGATGTATTAGACTTAGAAGTATCTATGGTCCGTTTCCAAGGTGGAGATGTTCGTATTTATCAAAAAGATTCTTTCTCAGGAGTCATTCTTGAGGAAATTGGATTTGCCCGTCCTGAATCACAAAATGTCGATGAGTTCGCTATTATGGGAGCAACAAAAGAAATGATTCCAGACATGGATGGTGATATTCTTTTCTACTTCACTTATGAAACAGGTGACGGCGAAGGTTCAAAAGTAGAGCAAGAATGGTTAGATGATCCCCTATTCCAGCAGTTGCCAGTTGTAGAAAGTGGCAATGCTCATAAAGTGAGTGATGAAGTTTGGAATACTGCTGGCGGGGTTATTGCTGCTAAATTAATGATTGATGACTTAGAGAGCAAAATCCTTAAATAACTTTAGAATTTCAGTTCATATACTAAGACAAATAAAAAGAAAAGCAAAAGGACGAAATCTTAACGGTTTCGTCCTTTTGCTTTTCTTGCACTATTAAAAATGTAGCGAATACCCGGCACTGAAAAAGGTTCTGATCTTTATCATAATTCCTTTTGGTTGGCCTACTATTCAGACCTCTCTAACTTTGGTGGATGTTGTGTCATCTTTGAATTCACTAGACTTATGGGCTTTTTCGGTTGGTTAGAACCTGCTGATTGAAGCTGATTAAGCTTTGTGAAAAGTTCTAATTGCACCTTTTCATGATCGCTAATTTGGGTTGAGATTGTCGACGTTATATCTACAAGCTCTTTAAAACTTTCTTTAATTTTCTTTTGTTCTTCTTCATTCTTTATGACTTTCTGAAGTAAATCATCGTGATCAACCTTTTGTAAATCAAGTTGTTGAACAAGATCATCCTGTTTTACTTTTTGATATTGTTGTTCTACCTTCTCAGATAGAATTTCCTGTTTCATTAAACGATTACTATGTTGATTGATTTCGGCAATAAAGTCTTTGTTGACCTGCTCTATACAATCTAGTCGCTCTGTTAGTACTGTTTGGAATTCAGAAAGCTTTAGAAGCTCTAATTGCAAGGAGCGTCTCTCTTCTTCATACATTTTCAACTTGTTCATTAACTCTTGTTCTAAGTCGCTTTTTTGCTTATTTTTGCTTTGGATATTCTCATGCATGATTTGAAGGTTTTGGCTTGTGCTGATTTTCTGCTCTGTTACAAGATTCGTCAGTTCTTCGTGTTTCTTGTCAATGGTTTCTTGTGTTCGCTGTATTTCTTCTTGCATTTTTTGAAGGGTTTGTGTTGTGCTGGTCTCTCTAAGTTCTTCCTGTTTCTGGTCATGGTGTTCTTGTTGCATTTTTTCTTGCATCATTTGCAGATTTTGAGTTGTGTTCTCTAGCTTATCTAATTGATTTGAAAGGTCTGTGTGCACCTGCTCATGGGTCACTATTTTTTTTTCGAAATTCTTGTTCTTCCCTTGTAACTTTACCGTAGTGGCTTCCTGCAATTTTAATTGACTAGAAAGATTTTTATACATTTTAGTATGACTTTTTATTGTTCGTTGAACTTTCTTGTACCGTCTTTGCAGCTTTTGTGTCGTGTTCTCCTGGTCTTCTAACTGGTTCAACACTTTTTTATATTTTTGACGATAAGATCTTATCGTTTGTTGAAGTTCACTTATTTGTGACTCAATACTATTAGAATAAAAAACACTTTGATTGACCTCGTCATTTTTCGTTTGCACATATACATTGGGCTTCAAACTATTTTCCACATAAAAATTGCCCACAATAACACTCACTCCTTGCTATCCAAGATATGGTTAGTCTATGAAGAGTTAGTGTGTTGAGTGCCTTTTAATTTACTAACTGTTGTTGATTGAAAACATCCCCCCGTTACCTTAATTCATTTAGTACATTTTCAGAAACTAATCGAAAAACAATATGCTCTAGCTTCTCTTTGCTTTCTTCTCTCACTGGTTGCTGCAAGTAAAGATTCTCCAGTTTATCAAAGGTAGACATTTTCTTTTCCACTAGTTTTATGTATTCGGCTTTTGTAAACTGTCCATTTTTAATACTAAGCATAAATTCTCTGCCTTTGTCGTCGTACTTGATGGCAGTTTGAAAATTAGTAAATTCCCTCTCCGCAAACCTTTCGATAAAGTCCAAAATCCGATAAGCATGCATTGCAGACTTTAAATCATATCCGAATTGTTCAACTAAATAGTTTGTGCTTTCATTTCCTGTTTCGATATACTTTATTTTGCTATAATACATTCCCTTACACGCTTTATAGAGATATGGGATATTCATTGCTGCGATTTCGTTTTTCATAGCAAAAATTTGCTCAATTGATTCTTTGATCCAAATCGTTTTATTTATCGTTACATCGCTAGAAAAGAGCACCTCAACAAAATTAACATTCGATTTCCAAAAAAGGCTAACGAGTTTTCTAATGTCATGATAGTCCTGATCGATCGTATCCCCGATAATACTTGCAGTGTATGTCTTGCTATAGTATAGATCAGCGAATGTTGGCAATATAAAAACTTTATAATCTTTGTCTGATTCTGCAGTCGTTAAATTGTAATTCGCCGATCCGACTAATGTCTTAAATGCGACTAATCGTTCCATTTACTCCCCTCCTGTCTTCTATTATTCCTGATTATTTCGCTATCAAACGGGAAACATCCCCACTAGCCTCTAAGCACAATGAGCGTAGCCGTTGCTTTGTTTTAAAGCATGCTATGAAAATATCCAATCCTTCTACTACCTACCTAATTATCCATGATACAATATCTACTGAAAAGGTGGATGATACATCATGTTACGTTCTTATTTGCTGCTTACTATTACAATGATCATATTCTCGGGAAACATTTTAATTGGAAAAGCCATAAGTGATTTGCCCCCCATTACGATGACATTTTTTCGGTGTTTAATTGCCTTTCTTATTCTGTTGCCATTAGGATGGAAGGACCTGAAGAGAAATCGATCGCTTTGGATGAAAGAACGGAAACCGATTGTTGCTCTTTCTATAAGCGGTATTATATTATTTAATTTGTTTTTGTATGCATCACTGCAGTTTACTTCTTCCACGAATGTAGCTGTTATTGAAACGACAACACCAGTTTTTGCAGTGATCTTAGGAATGTTGTTTTTGAAGGAAAGACTTAATAGTATACAATGCACAGGAATCTTTTTATCATTAATCGGGGCATTATGGGTGATAACAAAAGGGTCTTGGACGATTATCAGTCAATTACAATTTAACCTAGGTGATGTCCTTGTTTTGCTCGCTGTTATTGCTTGGGCCGTTTATACGCTTTTAATTAAACAACATAGCCATAAATACCCGCTATACGGAAGTTTGGCCATTATGTTATTTTTAGCGGTTATCATCTTATTTCCATTTGCTGCTGTTGAATGGAGAGTAGGTATCCTGCATTTATTGGAACCAAAATTGATATTTGGTTTGCTTTATTTGGGGATTTTCCCATCTTTTGTAGCCTTAGTTTTTTGGAACAAAGGAGTTGCAGCAATCGGACCATCGCGTGCATCAATCTTTTTAAATTTGCTACCTGTCTTCACGATCATCGGAGCCGTTCTATTCTTAGGTGAAACCGTATCAATATTTCAATTAATTGGTGGAATTGTCGTTATTGTTGGCGTGTACTTATCTACAAAAGAAACGTCCGCTAAAGTGAAGGAGATCCAATCTCCTGAGAAAGAAATGCATGGCTAATATATAATAGGAGATCCAAAAAGGATTTTTATTATCTTAGACCTCCTATTATGAAACTTCTATAAATTACTATTTGCTGTTCTTTTTTGAATGATTTGCATTCGCACTAAAAAGCCAAGTGCTGCACAAGTCAGTCCTAAAATAATTCCTATCCAAAAGCCAAACGGACCAAGATCTGTAAACGCAGCTAACAAATAGCCCGAAGGAATTCCGATAATCCAATAAGAAATAAACGCCGTGATAAACGGAATCTTTACATCTTTATACCCTCTCAGCACTCCTTGTAAACCTGCTTGAGCAGCATCGGAAAGCTGGTAAAATATCGCGATAATAAAAAACTGGCTAGCAAGTAACACGACTTCTCGGTCTTCCGTATAAAGAAAAGCAATTTGTTCTCGAAAGAAATAAAGAAAAACAGCCCCTATTGCCATAATACCAATGCCACCTAAAACACCAAGTTTGCTGTATTGTCTAGCAGCTCGCAACCGCTCCGCGCCTACTGAAAATCCGACAACGATTGTTAACGCCATTGAAATGCTTAGAGGTATCATAAAAATAAGTGAAGTAAAGCTTAGTGCAACTTGATGTGCCGCAACCGTAATGGTTGTAAACATCATTCCAATTAACAACGTCACAACAGAAAAAATACTTGCCTCAAAAAAGATGGAAAGTCCGATTGGTATTCCGATTGAAAGCAGTTCCCTCCAAGCTTTCCATGATGGAACTACCCACATCACAAACAATTGATAATAACGGATGACATCTATCTTAAAAGTCATCCAAATGCTTAATAAAAGAATAATCCAATATGTAATCGCTGTTGCATACCCTGCCCCAATCCCCCCGAGTGCCGGCAACCCAAACTTCCCAAAGATAAACCCGTAATTCAACAAAACATTAAAGGGAACTGCCAGAACGGTAATGACCATCGTAATTCGTGTGTACCCTTGCGCATCAAAAAAATACCGAAGAACATTCGCTGCAAATAATGGAATGATCCCTATCGATAGTCCAATTAAATAGTGAAAAGCGATATGATAAACAGCTGGTTCTACATTCATAATCGATAAAACCGGATCAAGTAAAAAAACACCGCCTAGCACAACTGCCAAAGCAAGCAAAATCGATAAATAAAGTGCCTGGATGACAGTATAAGAAATTTGATCACGCTGACCTCTACCTATTAATTGGGCGACAACAGGCGTTACTGCAAGCAATATTCCATTTATCCCTGTAAAAATTGGCATCCATAAACTTGAACCAATTGCGACACCTGCTAAATCATTTGTCCCAACTCGCCCAGACATCATTGTATCTACAAGGTTCATTGCGTAGAAACTAATTTGTGTCACCATAATTGGCCATAGTATTGCAAGAAATAAAGTCACTTTTTTTTTCCATGTCTTTGCATGATACATAACTGTTCCCCCGCGCCTTCTATTTCTAGTCACTATAACTTAAATCATAGCTCATGGAATATACTCTTACAAATCGGACCCTCCTACTCCATCAAAAAACCTGACAATGCTTATCTATCCCATCATGGTTTTATCAAGGTTTCGCACTGCTGTTAAGCATATCAAAATGCGATACTTGATTCTAGCACGCACCTCCGTTTGTAAAATTACAGTCCATTCAACAACCTATCTTCGAATGATCTTTGTAAGTCTCTTCTCTCTTATTACCTGGGAAAACAATTCATTTTTTCTTACAGTCCCGATTTAACTTCATTAAGTATCACCTCAATTATATGTAAACAAAGTAGAGGAGGCGTTCCTCATGTCGAGAAACGCTGTTATTTTATAGATAGTACTTGCCAGAACTGTTCGTATAAAAAACAAAGAGAATAGTTCTCACTCTATAGCACCGTTATTGGACCTGTTTCTACTCTATAAAAATCAATAAACAGACTGTTTCTTACTATCCTTTTCGTTCAATTGAAGTTGTTTGATTTCTGATTTCAATTTAGCGATCGATTTCTTTACATGATTTGATTCTTCGGCCGTTATTGATTTTAGTTGGATAAGCTGTGTGTACAGGTCAAGGTGCAAATTCTCTTGATCTCGATGTTGGAGTGATAAAGTCGTTGCCAGATTGTCTCTTTATTTCATATTGTTCTAGCTTTGTCACTAATTCTTCCTGTATGTTGCTTTTTTGCTCGACTAGTTGTTTTAGACTCTCGTGCATCGTTTGCAGATTAAGTGTAGATGTCTCCTGCTCTTTTAAATGATTGGATAAGGTTACATGAATTTGATCGTAGTCTTTGACTGTATGTTGCAATTCATTTAACTGCGACTCAATACCTTCAATAACTCAATTCGAATAAAAGACCCTTTGATTGACATCATCAATTTGTGTCTGAAGATGTGCAAATACTTTAGGCTTTTGACTATTAGTTCCAAAAAATTTATTACCCACCTAACCACTCCTTTCTTTCATATCATTGTTAATCTATGAAAGAGTAAGCTAATGGGTGCTTATCTAATCTGTTTTGTTTAGAAGTGTTAGTTATTAGCCACTCGATAAACAGTCATTCGATGTACCTTAGATAAACAATTATTCTTCGGTGGATTGTTTTTAAACTTATCAATCTCCGCCTGTTCATTATCCTTTTTAGGCATATATACATACGAACATTTATCACGGGTTAGCATACTTTATTAATAGCTATTGATAAAAAGGATGGGTTTAACTATGCCAGCTATTGTAGGAGCCGTAAAAGTAATCAGTGTAGGAAGCAGCGGTGTATTTAATATTGGAGACGTATTTACAATGAATCCAGTTAGTACATCCAAAACGTTTGCTGGAGCAGGTTCATTTAATACAGGTGATTATTTAAAAATACGAAATGATCATAGTATAACGAAAACGTATGATCAAGATGTAAATGATTCAAATATTAAATCAGTCATATAAAGGAGGAGCTCATGAACTTTCATATTAATCAAAGTATTACGATACACAATTTGAGAGTTGAGGGCATTACAAACTCTTCTGTTTTACAGATTGGAAGTGCTGGAATGATAAAACCTTTAGCAAATCTTTACAATACAGGCGGCTTTACTGAACCAGCACCTGAAGCAGGAGGAAATGAATCTCGCCCGCCACTAGTCCCTCTAGCTCCACCCACTGGCTCAACATAATGCTAAAAAGGAGGAGGTTTTATGTATTACAATAACTCAGATCCGGCACAAAATCTCCAGCAAATCTATGGGTATATTCATTCTCAACACCAAAGAATAACTCAATTAGAGTCGGTCATTCAGCAGCTTCAAAACGAAATGAACACCTTAAAACGAGAAAAAATATCAAACATTGAAAAAATCGAATATAAGTTTGACCAATTAAAAGTTGAGAGATTAGAAGGCACCTTAAATATTGGCATCACTCCTCAAAATGGAGAAAATTCAATTGAAGATTTTGCCGTTAATCAAAAAGAATTACAGGTGCCTCAAGTAAATAAACAACAACCAATGATAAATGAGACAGTACAACGACGTGTCCATGACTATTTAAACGGAGCATGCTTGCAAGACATCGAATCGATTGAAATGCAACATAACTACCAATTGGATAGCCATTATCGTCAATATATTATTGAAGATATTAGAAGACAAGTCGATCATCGTATCAACCATTACGTCAGTCAAATAAATACAAACACGTTAGAGCAAGAACAAGTTGCAGAGGTTGAGGAAATGACGTTCAATAAAGTGCGAGAAGACATTCTTAAAACATATGGCGAGTTTGTTAGAAACCTACCACGAAAGGAGACTAACTCATAACATGAATTTTACAGTCGTTAATAAACATATATGTGTCGACAATATTCGAATTACCGGTGTGTCTAGTTCTTCTGTTTTTTTAGTCGGTGACACTGACTCGATCACGTTATCTTCTGTATTTGACACACCAGCTGAATCGTTAATTATCGGTCCATTCGTTCCACTTGCCCGTTCATAAAGGAGGGTATAAACTATGTTTAAACGAACATCATCTGTTAAAACGATCTCTGTTACAGATGTATCGATTGGTTCTGTTTTTGAAATTGGTGACTCTTGTCACGTTAAACCACGCTCGAAGGCACTTGCCGTCCAACGTGAATATGAGCTCTTTTTTGGAGATGAGGGAAACTTTGAAGCTTTTCCTATATTTACAAAGCCTATCCCTAAACCAATCATAGATGAATACGTAAACTTTAAGAAATACAATGAATCTTCCTTTATTCAGGTGAATAACATTGACGTAATCAGCTGTTCAGCATCAGGTGTATTACACATTGGATCGACAAAAACGATCGATGCAGAATCAAGAGTGAAACACATTCGACAATTACAAGAGGATTCGGATAAGAACGGTAAAAGGAACGATTCTCTTTCATCTGAATAAAATACATTATTCTAAATAGAAAAGGGTGTTTTTTTATGCCTTCCATTGTTTGTGGACCTTTTAAAATTAACTCAAATGAAGGTGTGATCAATTTCGGTGATTCACAAAATATTTCTCCAAAACATACATCTAAACAAGTTTCAGGATCAGGTAGTGGCAACACAGGTGATTTTATCATAACGAATAATGGGTTTAATATGAATAATACATTTGATCCAGATCTGGCGGATCAAAACGTAGCCGGGAATGTGTAAGTATCAAGCCTCTTAACGAGAGATCACCTCATTGAAATTAGCAATAACATATAAATATAGATGAAGGTGGTGAATGAAATTGAATTCATCTGAATGGAACCATCCATTTAAGTCACATTTCCAAGATGAATTTTGGAAAAACTTTCAAAACGTATTTAGCGGGAATGATCAACACCCAAGAGCAAACATTTATCAAGCCGGGCATGAATTAAAGTGCATTCTCTTCTTACCCGGAATAAAAAAAGTGGAAGATATCTATCTGAATGTTGGTGAAAACACATTAGAAGTGAGTGGGAATACTAGCTTTGAGTATCCTGGTTTTCAATTAATTCAACAGGAAATTACCCAAGGTCCTTTTAAGCGAATCATTGAATTACCCTTTCCTATTCGGAAAGATAAAATCGATGCATCATACAACCGTGGTTTAATTACAATTCACTTATATCGTTTAATACCAGACAATAATATGGGGCAAAAAGGAATATCGATTCGTGATGATGAGTAGAGCTCAGCAGCTGTATAATTGCTGAGCTTGTTTTGTTTTTATCAAATTGTGAGGGTTATTGCATTCCTAGAATCAATTGATCAATTATTCTATTTAACTTACTACTCTAACGTCAACCCACATCCTTCCAAATTCATTCATCTGTAATGTAATGTTCTTAAAAGTCATTAATCATGAAGGACTATTCCCTCTGCTTTTTCCTTAGTTGTAATTTCAACTCACTTGCCGCATCATTCTCGACAATATGTTTCAGTTTGGACATCTTGTTATCCCAAAACTGCTCATAAAAGGATAGCCACTGTTTTAATTCAAGCAGAGCTTCTGCTTGAAGTTTGTATCGTTTTTCTCTCCCTACTTTCTCAACACTTACTAGGTTCGATTCAGAGAGAATACGCAAATGTTTTGAAACAGCTGTCCTGCTCATAGGAAAATGGTTACTAATGACCGTAACAGGCATTTCCTCATCAGCCAACATTCGCAGCATTTTTCTTCTTGTCGGATCTGCAATCGCTTGAAAAACATCATGCCTTTGGGCAGCAGACATTATGCCTCAACTACTTCACGAAGTTTTTCTGCAACAATTGAATCCCAACCAATGTTCATGATATTGCGAATATCCTTATTTGTTTGATCTGGTCCAGGTCCTGGAACAATTTCATCAGGTGCTCCCCAACCGGAATGAATTAGTGTAAATTCAGTCTTATCCCCTAAGTCTTTTAACTCAAACGAGACCTTCCAACCATCTTCTCCCCAAGAAAACGCAAGACGATTTGGCGGATCAAGTTCTAACACTTTACACGGCGTCGGTCCAAAAGGAGATTGTATAGTAAATTCATACCCTAATTCTTGTTTAAAATCATTGGGCATGAACCATGAATCAATGCCTTCCGCCGTTGCGACGGCATCCCAAACCTTTTCAATTTTTGCATGAAGCACTTCATTTTTTCGAATATCTGGCGTTACTGTTTTGTTATCTCCCATTATGAATTCCTCCATTATATGTAACCAATTGGTTTCACTTTTTATCATACGAAACCAAATGGTTACATGTCAACATTACTCTTTAGTATTTGTGTAAATGATCTCTATTATTATGAAGCTTTGATTTCCAGTAATCCATCTTTAACACCTACTCAAAACAAAAAGTCCAAACCAGCTCATCCTCTGAGAAGATTTGAACTATTTTCTATTCAACCAATTCCAATGACTTCAACCCATTAAAAACTCCAGAATTCTGTACGTCAGTTGTTTTATGCTTAGCGTATTGAAATAAATCAGGATGGGCATTTCCCATCGCAAATCCAGCACCGACTAATGAAAGCATTTCTTTATCATTCATTCCATCCCCAAAAGCAATGGCCTCTTCAGGTTTGAATCCGAGCAAATCCACGACCTTTTGAACCGCAAATCCTTTATTCACTTCGTCTCGAATGACATCGTATGAATGCTCTTTAAACCCTGGTACGTTGATAGAAGACAAGTGAATGTTATTTCCTTCTTCATAAAGAACCACATCATTTCCCCCTAAATTCAGAAGAGAAACGCCCAATATTTGATTTTGGTACTCTGATTGATACAAGACATTATGTTTTAAATGGAAGTGCTGAATAAAGTCTTCCATGACTTGAGAATCATTTGATGTAAGTACATTTTTCTTGTTTGTATACATAACTGCTTCATGACCTTTTTCTTTGGCAACATGTAAAAAGGTTTCAATCATATGTGCGTCCATCCGTTCGATAAATACGTCCTTTCCTTTATGGATGGCATAAGCACCGTTATAGCCAATAAATGACTCAATCTCTAATTCTTGTCCGATTTCCCTAATTTCATGAAGCGGTCGACCCGTTGCAAGAAACACCTCTAACCCCTTTTGTTTGACTTGTTTTACGGCAATTTTCGTTGAGTCTTCAATCGTATCATCTGGCGTTAAAATCGTCCCATCAATATCAAGAAATAATACTTTGTAATCTGGCATAGGAATCTCCTTTAATACTTATATTTTTAAACGTAACCATTCTATTAAAAAATCTATGTATGTAAAATAACTTCTAACATATTATACCATGTTCCTCTTCCGACTCATAAATAGATGCAGGTAAAAAAATAAAAAAGATCAAATCCAAGTGGATCTGACCTGTTACTTGTAGAATTGGTGCCGCAGTTGCCCCAATCATGAGCGATAATTGTAGCTTTTTCCCGCTTGAAGTAGTGAATTAAGCCAACAATATCATCTCGTAACACATCAAGAGTGTAAGCCTCAAATCCTGTTAGCTTCTCACTAACATTATAACCACGCTGATCCGGAATGACGACACGATACCCCGCTTCAGTAAAGGATCAATTTGATCTTTTCAGCCATACCAGAACTCAGGAAAACCATGCATAAGAATCACAAGAGGTCCTCCTTTTGGTCCTACAACAGCGACATGAAGCGTTACACCATTTGTCTCAACAAATATAAAATCAAGTTTCGTCATCATAGCCTCCTGGGCTCTAGCATTGACTCTGCAACACCACTTTATACAATAAGAAAAACCGCAAAGAATGAATTCAACCCAATCTACTTCAGCTTATAAATATAGAAAAAGTTCCTACCTTTTCTTTTGGTAGAAACTTCTTCAAATCAACCTTTATTTAATTCAACAAGCGTCTTTCGTACATGATCTACAAACTCTGGAATGTCCCTCATTTGCTCTTCATTAATTTTATGTGGAAATCTGAGCTCTACTGTGTTCATATACAGGCTATCCTCCTTGCCATAAGCAAAGCTAACTGTTTGGATAGGAGGTAAGACTGGATCCCAAATCTTTCTCATGATGGTTTCAATGTGTTTGCATTCGGATTCTACATCTTCCACTTGCAGCATATATCGCACAAGCAGGCTGCTACCTGGACTTTCTCCAAGCACTTCCAATATCTCATCGGCTAGATCTTTTATTGACGCTTGCAGCACAATTTCTGCAGTGATTTCATTTTGATTAGGAAGTGAAAATTGAAGACGAAATTCTCTAGACATCACGGCTAATTCTAAGCGATCCATTCGATTGGTTACATCGATTTCTCCACTTACGTTATCTAAATCATACACATAATTTTCAATTGCCACTTTTATATTTTCAAAAACCGTTGGATCAAACAATGTTTACTCCCTCACTTTTCCCTTTAATCCCCCTAGAATCCAATGCATTCTTCCCTCTCCATCATACCACCTAAACAGGTAGCGGCTTCGCTCATTTACTAAGAGGGTGTCCAAAATGGTCATAAACCGACCATTTTGGACACCCTCTCAATCATTTTTTATACTCATACTTTTTTCCGTTTTTTTGACTTACTTTAATTTCAATTTTTGCATCATTCAGATCAAGGTTATAATCTTCAAGCATTTTTTTTGTTAGCAACTGCAAATCTTCAGCGGATTGAACACTATAAGAAGAGAAAAGTTTGTCAAGAAACTCATCAGCCTTTTTATTTTTGAGCTTTATTTTTTCATTCTTCCACTCAATTTCTACTTCTGATTTAATTCTATTCTTTTTTCTTTCTTGTTTAATTTCAATCTTTGCTTTGTCAGCTTCAATCTCTATTTCAAGTTTTTCCATTTGTTGAAAGAAGTCGTCACCTTTTTCTCGTTCTAACTGTACTTCTACTTCTTCCTTTACTGGTACAGGATCGACGATTTTATTACGATGTGTTTCCTGAGCCGCACTTTCGTTTGACAAATTGATTGTTGACACTAAAAAAGGAGTTTCTTCAACCAGTTCAACTTGTTCAGCTTCTATTTCATTCGTGTACAATGACTCGCTACTATCGGTGTTTACTGTAGGAAACACTTCTTCCTTTTCCAGTTGTGTATCGCTAGAGCTGAAAGTATCCGCAAACGTCATATATCCTATTGAAAGAATAAGTGTGAAAACTGCCCCAATAAACATGTATCCAAATTTCTTCATAGTTCCTCCATTTTATCTCATTCTACTTTCATTATATAGTAGATTTCCTTATAACCCAATGTGCTAGAGGTCATACGATAGATGACCTAGATAAAAAATCCCCATCACAAACAAGAAGTATCTTCTTGAAATGATGGGGTTTAACTTAAGCAGAGTCATTTATTGAATCTTCAAACGTACTAATTGCCTCTTGAATGGCCACCGTAAGATCCTTCATACCCTCTTTGAGGAACTGTAAAACTTGATTTTGTTCATCTATAGAAGCCGTTTGTGCTTGAATCGACTCGTTCATGTTTGCTATTTCTTCTGTAATTCCAGAAAGCCCGAAAAACAACACAGCTATTCCAATAATAGCCACAATCAGCCAGATCCAGCCTTTATTGTACCAGGGCTTTCTAACACGGCATTTTTTAATTCTCTCATCTTGTTTGTTTGGTGGGAGGTTACTTCGAATTTGATCATAACTATCATTGCCCACATCAATTCCTCCTCTTTGATGAATTGAATTAGGAGCCTTTTTTTGTAACCTTCGTTTAGAGAAACACAAAGCACATTTTTAACCACCTAAAATCTATATAGACTCTCTATAGAGGAAATAGGATGCCCTATAAAGAGATAGGTATTTTTTCACTTTCTTATAAGGTGAAACTCTTTCAAACTACTGTACATCCTCTTCAGAATCATCCGTTTCTGCATCAAACTCTGTATCAAATTCTTCTGTTCCTTCTTCTTCAGTACCGAAGTCCGTATCGAATTCCTCTGTATCAGTTCCTTCTTCTTCAGGGAATTCTTCTACACCTTCGTCCATTTCTGTTCCTTCAGCGCCGCCATCCATCTCAACTTCAGTTTCCAAGTTTGCATCTTCATTTAAAGTTGGTTCTTCACTATCTCCACACGCTGCAAGAACTCCTACAGTAAGAATCGCTGTTGCTGCTGTTACTAACATCTTCTTTTTCATTGTAAATTCCTCCTAAAAACGATTTTTGTTTTTTGTTACATTGACATCGTATTCCCCTTGCCCAGAAAAATATAGTCAATCCACAACTTTACCATTTCAATAGGAGGATTTTACAACTTTTGCGATACCGTTCTGTTACTTTGTTGATATTTTTCTATGTTTTATCGGTTTTTTCTGTTATTTGCTCGAGTTGTAAAGGTCAGAACCTTCTGTCTCAACCAATTGCCCCTGCTACATCATAAAGACTAATGTCGATTTCCATTTTCTCACGTAATGCAAGCTTGGCTAGTTCAGAGCCAAGATATGGTCCAACTGTTAATCCTGAAGATCCTAGACCATTGGCAACTAGAATACCTTGATAGTTCGGGATAGGCCCAATAATTGGAAGGAATCCTGGGGCAACTGGTCGAAACCCTACTTTTGTTTCAACGACCGTGCTTGACTCTAATCCTGGTGCAATCATTAGTGCTTTTGTTAAGATTTCATGAAGACCACCTGCCGTGATTCGGTTATCAAACCCAACACCATTTTCATGTGTTGCCCCTACAACGACTCTTCCCCCTTCGAATGCTAGCAGATATTGGTTTGTAGGGGGGATGACAACAGGCCATGCATTTGTATCTGTTTCCGGTAAATCCAGGTGGACGATTTGGGCTTTTTGTGGCTCGATTTGAAACTCAATTCCTAATGGTTGCAATAGTTCTTTTGCCCACGCCCCTGCTGTAACAATGACTTGATCAGCCGTTAGTGACTCCTCTTTCAATTTTATTCCTATTACCTGATTACCTGAAAACAATAATTTCGCATCACCATGAATGAATCTCACTCCATGTCTTTTTCCTGCACGAATCAAAGCCTGACACAACGCTTCTCCATTAACACGGGCAGCACCACTTATATGAAGAGCTCCGTATTCATCTGATAATGGTGGAAACAGTGCTTTTGTTTCTGCATGAGTTAACCTTGTAATTTCACCAATCTCTGGTGCATCCATACGGCGCTTTATGACCCGTTCCTCCATTTTATCTAATTTTTTTTCATCTAAATGAATGCTGATTGCACCGACTTTGGCATAACCTGTGTCCGCCTCACCGTCAGCTTCTAACTCTTCTATTAGAGACGGATAATACTTAGCTCCGCCTTTTGCTAACTGATACCAAGCTTGATTTCTGCGTTGCGATAGCCAAGGGCAGACGATTCCTGCTGCAGCAACCGATGCTCTCCCTTGATCACGACGATCGACCAATGTGACACTTGCTCCCGCTTTTGCGAGACGATAAGCGGTAGTCGCTCCAAGAATTCCTGCTCCAACTACGATGTATGTATCCATGTAAAACACCTTTTTCACATTAAATTTCCTTCATCCCGTTATTTTACATGATCAACTGCATCAGCTCAATGAAAGAAAGAGCAAGGGGATTCATTCATGAAATTATTATTAAAATTACTAATTGGAATTATTGTAGGTTTGATTGGACCTGAGTTTTTAATTCGAATACTACTCACAATGAAAGTTCTTTTTGGGAGTTTTATTGGCTTTATTATCCCATTTATTATTTTATTTTTTATCGCTAGTGGCGTGGCCGGTTTAGGAAAAAGCTCTGGTCGTCTTGTCGGGATGACTGTTGGGACTGCTTATATCTCGACGATCACTGCTGGAATTTTATCTTTACTAATTGCTTTTACTGTTATTCCTTACTTATCAACAGAAACAAAAGAAGTCGTTGAAGGTTCAACATTAGAACCCTTTCTCAATATAGAGATTGCTCCGCTGATGGGCGTTGTAACTGCGTTAATAACGGCGTTTGTATTTGGTATTGGTATTGCAAAAACAGAAGCTGAATGGCTGAAAAAAGTGTTTGATGAGGGAAAAGCTATTATCGAGTTAGTCATAGCAAAAATTATTATTCCATTTTTGCCTTTTTATATAGCGGGGATCTTTGCAGAGTTAGCATTTAGAGGCGAAGTATTTGGAACTCTGAAAGTATTTGGTGTCGTATTGCTTCTTGCGATTGGTACTCATTGGATTTGGTTGTTGATTCAATATGCAATTGCAGGTGTCGTTGCGAAGAAAAATCCATTTGTATTATTGAAAAATATGTTACCTGCTTATTTTACAGCGATAGGAACCATGAGTAGTGCTGCTACCATTCCTGTAACGTTAAAATCAGTGAAGCGGAATAAGGTTAAAGAAGACCTTGCCAACTTCGGTGTTCCACTTTGCGCGACGATTCATTTATCAGGTAGTGTCATTACGATTGTTATGTGCGCAGTTGCAGTTCTGGCTCTATCACCAGAACTTACTCAACCTTCTTTTGTAACAATGATACCTGTCATTTTCATGCTCGGATTAATTATGGTTGCAGCTCCAGGTGTTCCAGGAGGAGCGATCATAGCAGCACTAGGTGTTTTAACGTCGATGCTTGGTTTTACAGAAGCCGCAATCGGCCTCATGATTGCACTTTATATGGCACAAGATAGTTTTGGAACGGCGACAAATGTAACCGGTGATGGCGCAATTAATGTGTTAATCGACCGTTGGGCTAAGTAAAGAACCTGTCTAGGCTCTAGCCTATTTTCGACAAATCTAGGACAGATGCCCACCCAAATTCCTTCCCCTTACATAGGTTATGGTGTAATCACTTATAAGGAGGAATGGATCATGGGTCACGTTTCAGGAAGTAGCTTCACATTAATCGTTGTTCTTTTCATCCTACTTATTATTGTAGGCTCTGCATATGTTTGCTAATGAATAATAACCAAAGAGGGACAGTGTCACCTAGAACTGCCCCTTTTGTGAGCTCTGAAAATCAAGAGTGATTCTTTTTTTCTCGGTTTATCCGGCGCTGAAAGAAAACAAATATAGGAAGTGGAATTAAAATCCATCCTAAGCTTTTTATGAAACTATTTAAGGCAAACTGTTTACTCTGTTCATTTTGTTGTACAACCATCGCATCATACTGTGCACGTATCTCGTGCTCACTCAATTTTTCTTTTTCTACGTTCTCTATTTCTACTTTATAACCACTCATATTCTTATAATCTTCAAATGATTCAACATACGTATTAGGAGATACATAGTCCGCAACTGACATGAAGGCAAATACGCCTCCTCCAATAATCATAATAAGAGTAATAAAAGCAACCGCATAATGATATACTTGTTTCACCATATCTTCTCTCTCCTCTTCGTTTAGCGTATTCGTAGCACGTTTAGCCGCAATAGCAAGCACCACAATAAAAAATAAGAAAAAGAACATTGCCAATGAAATGAAAATCATCCTTTCACCTCACTTTCGATACTATTTATTATTCCTAATCCTAGTATTAAAGACCACAAATTTGACAATATTCTTTTTATAAATTGATAGGGCATGAACGATAAGTTACAACATAGATAAAAGTTGTTTGTTTAACATATGACATTCCTCAACTACTGTTGGAAAGAGATAACTTCAGTACTGATAGTATCGTTATAGATTATCTTATATTGACCCTATGCGTCTAATTGATTTTTTTGTTTTTTAAATTTCTTTTTCACAAAAGTTAAAAATGTTATAAAAAGAATAGGCAGCACACCTACAACTGTTATAAGGAAAGGCCATACAACCGTTACAACTTCGACAAACTCCTGTTCATTGTAATTAGAAACAGACAAGAGAAAAGCCAGTAATGCGCTCGGAAAGATTAAGATCCTGTCATCTTTAAGGTTTAATAATTGTGAGATCATGAAATTAATTACGAACAAAACGACCGTTGCCTTCATATAAGAACCGATTATCCAACTCATTGCAATGACTGCTTCTAGCCTAGTTAATATATCTTGAATATCAATTAACGTGGCTATATAAAATAATGAGTATTTAATATCTGCACCAGTAGGCCCTAAAATCATAATGGATACTAGAACGGCAACTAATAAAAGAAAAAAATTAAGTACGATAGCAATATACATCTTTTTTTCTAGGGTTCCTCCTTTTTCATTACGAGCAAACGGAAGAAGAACAGCGAATAAAATTACTTCTGCATAAGGAAATCCAAAAGCTAAATAGGTCCCATGAAAAACAGGTTTCAGACCGTCAGGGAATAATGGTAAAAGATATTCTGGTCGGAGCATAGGAATGATCAACAAAAGAAATAGAAAAAACATTCCTACTACAAATATGAGAAGCATTGTAAACATTCTGCCCATGACCTCAATTCCTGCATATACGGTAAGAGCCGCAACAAGAAAAATAAATAAATGAAAAATGTAAACAGGTGTCGTTCTCATCATCGTGTTATGCAAAAAAAGACCGACATCAAATACAATATTAGACAGCATGAAAAAAAGCATGATAACAAAAGGTATTAGCATAAGTACCATGACCCATTTCCCGAAATTTTTTCGAGTGTAGTCAACAAACGTTAACCCTTTATATTGACGATTTAAATAAAGGATACAACCTAAAAGAAGAATACCAAGTCCATTTGCGATTAACAGGGATGCCCATGCTGCGTTCCCTGCACTATTAATTAATGGCGCTGGAATATTAACAATAGCTGATCCAATTAAAAAACTTAAAAAAATAAATGCCATTTGTCCGTCGCTGACCGTTTCTTGATCCTTCATCTAAATCCTCCTTTACTTACCCATTAAATAGTCAGCGACAAGTTCAGCTGGTCCTAAAAAAATAACATTGATTAGACCTCTTATATTTGGCCATTCTGCCTCAAAAATAAAATCTGCACTTAAATAAAAAGTTATTACGATCATGATTGAATAGATATAAGTGACCCGCTTCTCGTTTTTTTTTAATCTTGGAAGATCGAATAAAAGTAGAACTATGTACAAGACCAAAACAATGATTATTTTATCAATCATCTTTATCCCCCTCAAATATTATTCAGCCTTTTTTAAAAAAGGCTTGGGATTTGTTATTCCTGAAGCATCTATCTCTACGGAAATATCAAAGACAAATTGACTTTTGGCAAAAAGCTCATCCCAATTATCTTTTACTGCTGCCCAAAGCTTTGGGTCATCTCGGTACACTTTATTACCAAGATTAATGGCATCAACTTTGTTTTTCTGCAATTTCTCTATCGTATTCATTAAACTTTCTTCAATATTCCGCTCAATATATGCTTCAAAATCCTTCATAACCTCAACTGTTTCAAACTTGGTACACAATAGTTCACGCAAGTCGGCTTGTATTTGAAAGAAAACATTTACGGCAACTGTATCGCCTTTTACTTTAGGTGATACTTCAGAATGTAATAAGAAAACCTCAATATTATCAACATTCTTTTTGTTCCCGTTTTTACATGACACCTTCACATTTCCCCTTTGAAATTCCTCACGTAGCATCAACAGGCTCTGTGTCTCTGTTCCTGATAATTTATCAATCATTTTATCATCTTTAATAATAGCAACTCCTAATACAGGAGCGGTTTCAGACTTTTTAGTAACTTTAGTCATGTATGGTATGATCGCAGTACCAAGCTCACTTTTCATTTGCAAAGCTAAATCAAATAAGTTTGTCTCCATAGAATGTCCTGTGACTTCTTTAGAGATCCTTTGAATTTCACGAAATTGTCTTCCAGATGACCCCTCAAAAAGGGGTTTCACATCTAAATAGTCACTTCCCTTTCCTTGTCCAATTGTAATATAAGTTGTTGCACGAGGTTCTTGTTCTCGGTAAAAAAAGTCAAGAAGTTCACTAAAGTTTCTCGTTCTTGCCGTATCTTCCCCAATGATAATCGTCTGCATATGACTCCAATTTGCTCTCCGTCCGATATGATTAACTAGGTTGCGGGCACCTTCAGAAATGGTTTCACTATTTATATTAAAATTGAACGGATCTTCGCCGCCCTCCTCTTTAGGAGTCGGGTGATAAAATTGCACGGTTAATTCAAATTGATCTTCATCTTCGTCAATCGCAGCACCTAACACAAACCCTCTTTCTATTAATTCACGTTGATCCCAGCAACCTGATAAAATAAATAGCAGCCCCGTTAAAAGACAAACAATAAATCTTCTCACTTATTCCACCTCCTTCTGCACTGTATTTAATTTTTAGGATAGCGGTGCATATGATGGTTACGCGGTGACTTTATTAGATTTTTTAAAGGAATACGAATGAACGCGTCACCCAATCGTCGCAGTCTCAATGGAGCAAACGGTGCTAAGTAAGGTGTTCCTAATGATCTTATGGAAGAAAGATGCAAAAGAATTAACAACAGTCCCATCATGACGCCAAATCCTCCTAATGTTGCTGCAAGAATCATTAGCGGATACTGCAAAATTCGATACGCAATAGCAAGGTTATATTGAGGAATCGCAAACGATGAAATACCCGTTAAGGCAACAACAACAACCATAATCGGGGAAGCAATTCCTGCTTGAATGGCTGCTTCACCAATGATGAGTGCGCCAACAATACTAACCGCTTGTCCGACTGGTCTTGGCATCCGAACCCCAGCTTCACGCATAAGTTCAAAAAAGAAAACCATAATAAATGCTTCGACTAGAGCTGGAAAGGGAATGCCTTCTCGTGTGTTAAGGACCGCTAATAACAATACAGTAGGAATCATTTCAGGATGGAACGTTGACAGAGCAATATAGACACTCGGTAACGTAAGAGAAATGATAACGGCAATAAACCTCATCAGTCGAATCATAGTCGAAATGATTGTTCGTTGATAATAATCCTCAACAGACTGAAATAACTCCAAATATAAAGCGGGACAAATTAAGATAGAGCCTGTTCCCTGAACCATAACGATGATTTTTCCGTCTAATAGGGCAGGCACCGCAACATCAGGCCGCTCTGTATGCCGATATTGTGGAAATGGCGAATACGCCGAGTCTTCAATAAGTTCCTCTATATAAGATGTTTCTAATATATCCATATCTTTTAGTTTCGAAATTCTCTTTTCAAACTCTTCCAACACCTCTGGATCCACTGATCCTTCAAGATACCCATAAGCAATTTCTGTTTTCGTTTCTTTCCCGACATGCTGTGTTATCATTTTAAATTTACGTGATTGTAACCTTGAGCGAAGGAGTCCTATATTCTTTTTGAGATTTTCAACAGTTCCTTCATGAGGACCTTGGACCACTCCTTCACTAGTCGGTTCTGCTACTGCTCTACTTTCAACAGAAATAGCATTAAAGCTAAGAGCCTTATTCCAAGTGTCAAAAAAAATGATTACATGTCCTTGTAAAACTTTTTCTGTAATTTGTTCGAAGTTCTCAAGAGTTTCCACTGTTTGAGCAGATACACCTTTTTGAAAAATAAAATCTTTTAGTTGTTCGACAGTTATCTCAGTCGCTGGGCCAACCTCATGCGTAACAACATCTTGTAACAATGATTTTAAATAATTCAGCTTTTCATCTTGAATGAGCGTATTACAGGAAACTGTCAATGCTTTATTTGATAAATCAGGTCCAAATCGATATTCTTGAGTATCAATATCATCACAATTTAAAAAAAATTCTTCTATTTGCTTTTTATTCTCTGAAATATCTCTAGAAATCGTTTCTGAAATCGCTTCTGCAGCATCAGGAAGAGTTTCTTTAGAAATCTCCGTCGTTCTTTTTTTTATTTTTTTAAAGCTAGTCTTTTTAGGTTTCATAGCAGCTGCTCCTCCAATAAAGGATGCTAAAATATTAATTGTGCTTTCATTTATAGCATTATCCTGTATTAGAATTAACATGCAACCATAGCTTATTTTTATAAATAAATGCATATTTTCCTTTTAAGAGATTGTTTTTTTGAACAACCTCTAAGAGCCATATTTTAACCATCGGAATAAAAAACAAAAAAACTCTTTACATTATGCAAATGAACTAATGTCCACCTCCTAAAGTAATGAGCTCTTTTTCGAAATGTTCTAATCAGCTTACTTATACTTAAAGTTATACAATCTGGTAACTTTCATTTGCATTATGAGGAGAATGCAGAAGATTCAAATGCGAAGCGGGGGGTTCAATTCAGGAAAGGATTTTATTAAATCAAAAGCGACCTTATTATCAATTGTAGATAAATAAGGCCGCTCACATTATGTCGTCTACCATTTTACAGAACCTTTCTACTCGGTAAGAGAATTATTACTGTTTCTTTTTCAGTTCCCCGTGTACCTGTACGTTCTATTAAGGTACACTTCGCTTACTCAAATCATTGGATCCACACCCTTTCTTTGAGCCATTATGTAGGCATTTAATAAAAAGGTTGTTTTACTTGTTCACTCCTTTTTTAATGTAAGTTACGTTTTTGATTGTTACAGTACGAAAACCTTTTTACTCGATCAGAGATTTGTTTCATTCGTTTATTACTCTTCGCTTACTCAAATCATTGGATTCACACCCTTTCTTTGAGCCACTTATGTAGGCAATTAATAAAAGGTTGCTTCACTCAATACCTCCTTTGTTTAATGTAAATTAAGAATAACGTATCTTTAAAATTTTGTAAATATTCAAAACATTCATTTTTTTGGGTATTTTGTTGTATTTTCTTTTAATATCTCTATCTCTCTTCTCATTTCTATGTTTTTCATTTTTTAACCATGTCTCTCATTATTTCTGTTTCGTTTCATGGCTTACTTGGAAACAGCATGAATAAAAACCTGCTTCCTTAAAAATACTATTCCTAATAAATGAAATAGAGGTAAACTCATGGCTGAACACACAAAAATTTCTGACAATATAACAGAAAATCAAAAGAATATCAAAGAAACACTTTCCAACTGCCATGATTTATTAATCTATTCATGGCAGTACGGGCCAGGGCTTAAATATCATGCTTTCTCTGTTTATCTTGGGACACTTGTTCAGAATAAACAAACAAATTACATGAAAGAGTCCATGCAAGATTTAGTCTCACACAAAGTAGGTCCAGCAACTGAAATGACTGTTGAAGATGTTATTAATTTTTTTAGTCATCATGGCGTTTCTGATCAGAATGCCCTTCTAGTTGAACGTTTCGATGATGCTGTGACGAAAATTTTGAGTGGTCACATTGTAATCTTTTTTGACGAATGGGAGAAAGCTCTAGCCTATAATGATTTAAGTGTTAATAAAAGACAAGTAACGGAACCAGCGACTGAATCGGTTGTTAAAGGACCTCGTGAAAGTACAATTGAACAGTTAGATCTAAATATTGGATTGTTACGCGTTCGCTTACAAAATCCTCGATTCAAAATCGAGAAATTAAAAACGGGAGGGGAAACAAAAACAGAGATTGCGTTTGGCTATCTTGAGGGAACGGTTGATCAAGAAACACTAGCTGAGTTCAAAAGACGTCTAAATTATGTCAAAGAATCAGAAATTTTAGAAACGGGGTACATTGAACAGTTGATCGAAGACTCCAGCGCATCACCCTTCCCGCAATATCGTTATACAGAACGTCCAGATGTTGCTGTTGCCGCCTTATTGCAAGGGAAAATTGTCGTACTTGTTCAAGGGACGGGATCAATTTTAATTTGTCCGGGCCTTTTTACTGAGTTCTTTCAATCAAGCGAGGATTATTATCAACGCTCGATGTTTTCATCTCTCGTTCGTATCATGAGGATTATCTCATTTTATATTGCCTTTACATTACCTAGCCTTTATATTGCCTTAACTACGTTTCATTCTGAGTTAATTCCAACCAACCTTTTAATGGCAATTATTGATACTCGTGAAGGGCTGCCTTTACCAGCCTTTTTTGAAGCCCTCCTTATGGTGTTTTTCTTCGAGCTGCTTCGAGAAGCTGGTATTCGCTTACCGCAGCCAATTGGATCAGCGATTTCCATTGTTGGAGGGTTGATTATTGGTGATGCCGCCATAACAGCCAATATTACCTCTCCGATGATGGTCATTGTCGTAGCAGTAACTGGAATTGCTTCTTTTTCGATTCCACAATATGACATTGCGATAGCCATTCGGATTCTCCAACTGCCAATGATGATCTTCGCTGCCATTCTAGGTGGATTTGGAATAATGATATTCTTTCTTATCCTTTTTTTACATTTAGTAAATTTACGATCATTAGGACAACCATATTTAAGTCCATTAGCTCCACTAAGACCGAAGCAACTACTTGATGTTTTCATTCGGAGACCACAGAAATGGATGTCGTCTTCAAACCAAAAGTAAAAATATTTACGTACCCATTAGACATAAAAAAAATCCTAAAAGAAAGCTTGATCAATTATGCCTATCAAAGCAATTACATTTCCAATTAAAATACTCATTGCAGGAAGTTTTCTCATTTTTTTATCCGGATGTTGGAACAGTTTGGAATTGACTGATCTAGCTTACGTGATGGGGGTAGGGATCGACCAAACAGAAGAAGGCCAAATTGAATTAACAACACAAATGTATTCACCTACACAAACAGTAGGAGCCCAAGGTGGCAGTTCCACTGAGGGGCGCACTTACTTCTCTGTTATAACGAAAGATGAGAGCGTCTTTGAGGCAATCCGAGATATCCCACTTCATGTCGGCCGTAAAGCGCAATGGAGCCATATGCGGATTATTCTTATCGGAGAAGAGTTTGCTAGGAAAAATGACATATCAGATGTTCTAGACTTTTTCTATCGTGATCATGAACCTCGCTTCTTATCGCATGTGATTATTACAAAAGGAAGAACAAGTGACTATTGGAATATTAAACCGTTTATTGAGAAGACAACAGCCCAACAACTACGGACGATTCAAGAAAGTGGAACGGCCTTTTCATCGAAATCAAAAGAAACAAGAATACTTGATTTAGCCCTACAACTAAATTATCAGTTGAAACTAGCAACGGTTCCGTATATCGAACGAACAAATCAAACTCCAGAAAGTGTCGTAAGCACAGGTTTGGCGATTGTTTCTGATGGAAAGATGCACGACCGTATCTCAACTGCTGACGTTCACAATTTGCTTATTTTAACGGATGACTATAACAGCGGCACAATAGAATACCCTTGTCAAGATAAAGAAAATCAGCAGAAAAATAGAAGTGATACTCTGGAGGTTACACAACTAAAAACAAAGCTTTCTCCAAATTTTTCTGAGAGCCCACCTACCATTCATTTTTCAACAAAGGTAGAGGGGCATATCGGTGAATTCCAATGCTCCACGATGGCCACTGATGAAGAGAGACAAAAACTTCAAGTGCATATTGAAAACGCATTAAAAACACAATTAGAAGCTTTTATTACATACCTACAGGATGAAAAACTCGATGTAATCGGAATTGGGAATACTCTTTACAGAAAAGACCCGAAATTATGGGAAAAGCAAAAAGAGAATTGGGAGCAAATCTTTTCTGAAATCAAATTCGAAATTGATGTTGAAATCATCATTAAAAGTACAGGCATGACAACTGGCGCAGACCTGACGGAGGGATAATTATGTTAGAGAAAATCATCTTACTCGTTATTTTATACATCGCCGTATTTCTATATGATGGGGCGGATTTAATAAAAAATAAGCAAATTCGCATCGTTTATGGAATAACCATGGTACCAGTCTTCTATCATAGTGTTATGTACATTTTTGATCTGCCTTGGCCAAACCTTTATACGTTTGTAGATTTCATCTTTCATGAACCAGGTCAACAAATAATAAAACCACTAGAAGTCGATTTTATTATATTTCTTGTGACCTATAGGGGAATGTGATGAGACAAGTAGAAACGATAAGTTCTTGGCAACTGGCTAGTCTATTTCTCGCTTATATGACTGGTTCCGCGATTATTAATATTCCAACACCTATGGTTGAAGTCGCTTCAAATGCGGCGTGGCTATCACTTTTAGTTGCGAATGCTCTTGGAATGGTGCTCTTAGCCTGTGTTTTCTACATCGATCATCAGGCCCCTGGACATTCCTTTATTGATTACAGTGAAAAAGTCTTAGGGAAGTGGATCACCTTATGTATTTCCATACCGATCATCCTTTTGCTCATTTTAATTATTACGTTTATTATCATTGATATTGGAGGTTTTTTCGCAAATGCCTTAATGAGAGAAACACCTACCTATGTTTTCCATACGCTTATTTTGCTAGTTGCTGCTATGACGGCAAGAAGTGGTATTGAACCAATGGCAAGAATGTTCGTGTGGCTTTTAATCAGCATGATTGTTTTACCACTAGGGGTGTTAGCATTAGCTTTTCCTCATTATCAAGTGGAGCACCTTCTCCCGGTCATGCCGGATGGGATAAAGCCCGTTCTTCTCGGAAGCTATCGCGCTTTTAGTTTCCCGTATTCGGAGCTTATTCTTTTTTCTTTGCTGCTTCCCTTCGTTAGCAAAGGAGACAGAAAGCCTTTAAAAAAAATAATGTTTTTAACTCTACTCGTACATGGGATTCTAATGATTATTCCTATTGTTCTTGTCACCATGGCTTATGGTCCGCTTGCTGGAACAGTTCAATATTCTATTTTTAGCCTTGCTCAATTGGTCAATATTAGAGATGCCATTGAACGAATTGAATCCGGAATCGGTCTCGCTTTAATCGTAGGCTCTTATATGAAAACAAGCATTATGCTGTTTATTCTTAAAGAATTTTTATCTAACGTTTTAAAATTACAGGATAAACAGATTATCACCTTTCCTATTTCCTTTTTCATTCTGTTGCTTTCACTAACGATTTTTGATCACGAAACAGAATTTGTGGATGCTGTATTTGTGACTTGGCCGTTATTTATGATTACGGTGGTCGTTCTCCCATTCCTTTTTATCACATTGGTAGCTTTTTTTAAAAAGAAGCCAACTTGATAAAAGAGGCTTCAATCGTGCGAATACTAGGGGGAAAGACTTCAAGTAACATACTTTGGATTGAAACATCAAGTTATCTATGAAACAGCTTGTTTTTTACTATAAGTGCTCCACTCGAGATTGTTTAAAGCGGAAAACCCACCGTTTAGAACAATCTTTTTAATTTTTTGGATCGTTCCCCCCTAAAAATATCCTTTCTAAAGACCACCTCCTTGAATTCATACTGAAATATATTATATAAATATTACGTTTTTACGTTTGTAATTAAGAAATCGCATAGAACCTTTTATAATCGAATAATTATAAAGTAGACGTATTTTTATGAGCAGTTGCAACTGCTCATAAAAATACGATCAATACTCATACTCTTCCTACCTCAACCCCCACCATTTTGAAGAATTTTTTGCTTTAGGAGGGCGAAGTATGATCTAGGGCATAGTTACCCCTCGTATGTATCCACTTGATATTGCCAAATGGTGTGTTTCGATTGACGAGATGAATCACTACTATACGATTGCTGAACAAGTGATGAAGGTTACGTTAGAGTATGGATGATGTACTTATATGAAAGTAGGTAACGCAAAATAGGAGGTTACGAGCATGAAATTTGCGGTCAACATTGAATCCGTCTATTCAGATCAAGATTTTATCAAAGGGATGGAAGAAGCGAAACGAATAGGTTTTCATGCTATTGAATTTTGGAGTTGATGGGATAAAAATTTGCATGAGATTTATGTAGCGAGTCAGAGGCTTCAATTAACAATAGCCGGGATTGTCACGAAATATATCAGTTTGACTGACCCTTCACAAAGACAAGAGTATATAGAAGGCCTCAGGCAAACGATTGAAGTAGCTAAAAGGCTTGGGTACAAAACAATTATTTCTCAGGTCGGGCAAGAACTACCTGGTGTTCCACGAAGAGAACAGCACCGCAGCATCGTAGACGGACTAAAAGCCTGTGTACCTTTCTTAGAAGAGGCAGGAATCATGCTTGTCATTGAACCGCTCAATACACTAGTTGACCATGAAGGTTACTACTTAGATTCTTCAAAGGAAGGATTTCAAATTGTTGATCAAGTAGACAGTCCTTATATCAAAGTCCTTTACGATATTTACCATATGCAAATTATGGAGGGAAACATCATTTCTACTATTACGAATAATATTGATAATATCGGTTATTTTCATATTGCAGGTGTTCCCGGAAGACACGAACCATATACCGGTGAGCTCTATTATATAAATATTTTTAAAGCCATTAAGGAAACTGGATTTATCGGTTATATTGGACTAGAATATTTTCCACTTGAAAATCCTTCCTTAAGTCTTACGAGGTTTCTCAATTGGGTTAAATCGGAGGGGCTTGTGTAACCCCATGCAAGTACCTTTATCTAATTTTCTGCAGTCATGATCGAAAACCTATCTACAACTACTGACCTTTTACAATCGATAAAAAAGAAAAGTGCAAGCTGAAACCAAAGAAGCTGATAGACCACTCGTTTTTTCTCTAAAAATCTCAACTTAAATAACAAATTAATGCTCATTTCTCATATTCTTCAGTTAGAATATAGATAACGGTTAATTACGATCCCGTCGTATTCTAAGGATTGACTTTATGCCCTCTTTTAATGAGTGAGCCTATAAAAGAGGTAGAGGAAATATTAAATCCATACGAATGACAACTAGGAAATAATAGCTAGTTAATCATCTTCTGCTAATGAACTTAAAAACAGTCCATGCTCCCACTGCGTTAATAATGCAGGGGACAGGAATCACAATATACTACACTATTTTATAAGGGATTGAGTTAAGTGGTATGGATAATAAATTCAGAAGAAATAAAAAAAATAATGGTGGTTACTTTCTACCTTTAAAGAAACACGGTTCATCCCCTCTCTTTACTATAAAAATTGAAAAGAAATTAAAGCGCTATCTGAGCAAAAGTAAAGAGAGTAAAGAGAATATTGAGAGTAAAGAGAATATTGAGAATGAACTTACCGAATGCAACAAAATTCTAAACTTATGTAGAAGAAAATATTTTGAAACGAAAAAGAAACTTGAAGAAAAAGAAGCTCGAATACAGGAGCTTGAAGAACAGAATGCGGAACTTGAATCTCAAAATACAGAGCTTGGAGATCGGAATACGGAACTTGAATCCCAAAACGAGGAACTCGAGATTCGAATACGCGAGCTTGAGGCTCAAATACGAGAACTTGAAATCCAGATAGCTATCCGTGATTTAGAAATAAGAGAAAAAAATATAATTATTGCATTACGTGATTTGGAAATAAAAGAAAAAGATACAATTATTGCATTACGTGATTTGCAAATAAAAGAAAAAGATATAATTATTGCATTACGTGATTTAGAAATCGCTGAACGGAATAATTTACTTGCTTTACGGGATATACAACTTGCAGAACGGAACAATTTACTTGCTTTACGAGATATGCAAATAACTGAACGAAACATTTTACTTGCTTTACGGGATATACAACTTGCTGAACGAAACAATTTACTTGCTTTACGAGATAACCAAATAACAGAGCTAAACAATACAATTATTTTACGAGATCAGCAGCTTGTAGAACGAAACAATTTAATTACATTGCGCGATACCCAATTAACTGGACTAGCAAATGAAATCACTCTACGGGATATACAGATTACTGAACTAAGCATGAGAATCTCAAAATTAGAGGATGCAATTGTACAAAGGGACAATATTATTGCCCAGTTAACTGACGAAAAAGAGCAATGACAAGCTACTATTGCTAACCAAAATGAAAGAATTGCGCAACTTAAAAATCAGAATAATAAACCAACTGATGGAGAATAGTCCTTTCTAGAAGACGGTAAAAGGTACGTATATTTACTTTACAACTTAAAAACCTAGTGCACTATGCATTAGGTTTATTCCTTATATTGGCATAGGTAATTATGCGATTGAAGTTGTTCAAAAAGACGATTATCATTTTTTTCACACTCACTAATAACAGAACAGAACTCCCTATGATATGAAATAGTTGTCAAATTCATCTTGTTATCACCATATACTTACTTAAATGATCAACGAATGAGGTGGTAACAATGAAGATCGTAATCGCTGAAAAAGGAACAACATTGCGACAACTGGCCCATCATCATAATATCAAATTGAATAAACTCAGAATTCATAATCCACATCTTTCCCATCCAGATGAAGACATTTCTGGTCAGAAAGTAAAAATTCCTTCTTCTCCTAGACAGGTAATCTTAAAGAGAAACCGTCAAATAACAAATGACAACGAGGAAATTGTTCCAACTTATGAAGATTGCCCTCCTAGTCCAGAAATCGATTATTCAGATCACTGGTTCCCTCTTACTTCTTTAGAAGAAATGGAAAAAACAAACTACGATGTGATCATCGTTGGAAGCGGAGCAGGTGGAGGAGCCACTCTTTGGAGATTGAGTGAACAGTGGCGAAATCAAGGGAAACGAATAGCTGTTTTAGAAAGAGGTGATTTACTCGTACCGACTCATGTAGCTAATTTACCGACTGCTAAAACCGCAGCGAGATTTCTGCGAAACCCTGCATTCAACATTCGAAGAGAAAAGGAATGGCCTGAATTTCCAGGAGCTAAACAACTTTTCGGTTTAGGAGGCCAAACGCTGCTTTGGGGAGGCATGAGTCCACGTTTTCATCGTAGTGATTTCAACGAATGGCCTCTTACACTTGATGATCTCATCGAATACTACAACATTGCTGAACAAGTCATGAAGGTGACCACAGCATACACGAATGGTTCTAACCTTCAAGAAACTCTCTTAAAAAGGCTGAGAAAGAGCGGTTATCATGATGCGACAAACATTCCTCGAACGTTTGACTTAAGCGTTAGCTATTATGGACATATACAATCAAATGTCTTTTTTAGCTCCCTTGAATTTATGGCTTGGGCACTTAACTGGAATGGGCTTGATTTTGCTGTTAAAGCCAATGTGGTGAAGCTTCTACATGAAAATAACAAAGTAACTGGAGTGCAGGTGATGACTCCGGACCGAAAGTCATATACAATTCACGGAAAAACCGTTGTCGTTTCTGGAAGTACATTTGAAACCCCCCGCCTTCTGCTTCATTCTGGCATTCCAGGTGAGGCGATCGGTCGATATTTAATTAGTCATTCTTTTGTTTCTTCTACTAATCTTGTTTCACGGGAGGAATTTGAAGAGGTATTAGGGCTCGTGAACATTCTGCTTCCTAGTACTGATAAGCGGCCATACCAAATCGCAATTACAGGCCCTCATCCTTATGAATTTTATGCCTATGAAACGAAGTCATTTATGAAAGAATTAGAGGTTAGCCTTTTGGGGTTCGGACTTGTGGAGCCCAATCGTGATAACCGTGTCGTTCTTGATCCGGCTAACGTGGATTCGTATGGGGTTCCAATTCTGAATGTTCGTTTCTCTTATAGCGAACAAGACTATGCTATTATTCAACAAATGGTGGGTGATATGCTTAATGCCATTAATAGTATGCAATTAACTATCGAAACAAGTCCATGTCTCTTGCCTCCGGGGACCGATTATCATGCTGCGGGCACTTGCCGCATGGGAAATGATCCAGCTACATCTGTCACAAATGAATTTGGTCAAGTGCACGGCATGTCAAATCTATTTGTCGCTGATAATAGTATCTTACCTTTTATGGGAGGGGCGAATCCTACCCTTACAACTATAGCGGTCGCGATGCGAACTGCTGATTTTATTGTAAAAAACGAGAATGTATAAAAGACTGATACAAATTTCCCTACTAGAAAAGAGTGAAAGTGCCTTAAGATTCAACATTAGATTAGAAATAGGATGACAAAGGAAGCTGCTATTCCGTTGTCATCCTATTTGAATTTTTAGTTTATATCTTCAAGAGGATCTGCATTTCCAAAAGTCGGTGTTGCCCCATGCGGTGATGCAGCCCATTTTACAGCATTCGCGATCACTTTTATAATCTCTTGATTGTGATAAGTGGGATATCTCTCATCTCCGGGCTGGAAGTAAAAGATCTTTCCTTGCCTGCGATGATAGGCACAGCCGCTGCGAAACACTTCACCACCTTTAAACCAACTAATAAATATGAGCTGTTCAGGAGCAGGAATATCAAAAAATTCACCGTACATTTCTTCTTCTTCAAGTTCAATGTATTCTCCAATGCCTTCTGTTATCGGATGAGCGGGATCAACTACCCATAACCTTGACTTCTCATCTGCTATTCTCCATTTTAAATCGCAGCTTGTGCCCATCAACTTTTTAAAAATTTTCGAGAAATGCCCAGAGTGTAACACGATTAAACCCATGCCATTAAGTACTCTTTCATACATTCTTTCAACAATTTCATCAGCCACTTCTTCGTGAGCTAAGTGCCCCCACCAGATTAGTACATCAGTTTGATCTAGTACTTCTTCTGTCAAACCATGCTCTGGTTGCTCAAGTGTTGCTGTTCGGATATTGAAGTTATACGGCTGCAAACCTTCAGCGATGGTAGTATGGATTCCTTTAGGATATCTTTCCGCTACAGCTGGATCTGTTTGTTCGTGGATAAATTCATTCCACACCGTCACATTGATTGTCTTCATTTCGAACGTTTTTGATCCAATTGTTATTTTAAACATATCGTCCTCCCCGTTCATCTTTAGAAGATTTTTCTCACCTCTAAATTTTCAACTATAGCCAATTATATGAACTTTCCTTCAAAGTTATAATAAACGTTTACAAAATTTAGAAGGAATAAGGATTGGCATATGAATTATGCGTAATTGAAGTTTTTCCAAAAGACGATTATCACCTTTTTGTACACTCATTAATAACAGATAACGTCCTACGATATAAAATTGTTGTCAAATTCATCGTGTTGTCACCATATACTTACCTAAATGATCAACGAATGAGGTGGTAACAATGAAGATCGTAATCGCTGAAAAAGGAACAACATTGCGACAAATGGCCCATCATCATAATATCAATTTGAATAAGCTAAGAATCCATAATCCACATCTTTCTCATCCAGATGCAGATATTTCCGGTCAGAAAGTAAAAGTTCCCTCTTCTCCTAAACAGGTAATATTAAAAAGAACTCGTCAAATAACAAATGACAATGAGGAAATTGTTCCAACTTATGAAGATTGCCCTCCTAGTCCAGAAATCGATTATTCAGATCACTGGTTCCCTCTTACTTCTTTAGAAGAAATGGAAAAAACAAACTACGATGTGATCATCGTTGGAAGCGGAGCAGGTGGAGGAGCCACTCTTTGGAGATTGAGTGAACAGTGGCGAAATCAAGGGAAACGAATTGCTGTTTTAGAAAGAGGTGATTTAATCATACCGACTCATGTGGCTAATTTACCGACTGCTAAGACAGCAGGGAGTTTTCTGCAAAACCCCGCATTCAATATTCGAAGAGACGAGGAATGGCCTGAATTTCCCGGCGCTAAACAACTTTTCGGTTTAGGAGGCCAGACGCTACTTTGGGGAGGAGTGAGCCCTCGTTTTCATCCTAGTGATTTTAAAGAGTGGCCGCTTACAATTGATGATCTCATTAAATACTACAACATTGCGGAACAGGTTATGAAGGTGACTACAGCGTTCACGGATGGGTCCAATCTTCAAGAAACACTCTTAAAAAGGCTGAGAGAGAACGGTTATCATGATGCGACAAACCTTCCTCGAGCCATTGACTTAAACGTTAGCTATTATGGACAAATACATTCAAATGTCTTTTTTAGTTCCATTGAATTTATGGCTTGGGCGCTTAACTGGAATGGAGTTGATTTTGCTGTTAAAGCCAATGTGGTGAAGCTTCTACATGAAAATAACAAAGTAACTGGAGTGCAGGTGATGACTCCGGACCGAAAGTCATATACAATTCACGGAAAAACCGTGGTCGTTTCTGGGAGTACATTTGAAACTCCCCGTCTCCTGCTTCATTCTAGAATTCCAGGAGAGGCGATCGGTCGATATTTAATTACTCATTCTTTTGTTTCTTCCAGTAACCTTGTCTCACGTGAGGAATTTGAAGAGGTATTGGGGCTCGTGAACATCCAGCTCCCTAGTACTGAAAAGCGGTCATACCAAATAACCGTTCAAGGACCCTTTCCTTATGAGTTTTATTCCTATGAAACGAAGCCATTAATGAAAGAACTAGAAATTGCCCTTTTCGGGTTCGGAATTGTGGAGCCCAACCGTAATAACCGTGTCGTTCTTGATCCAGCTAACGTAGATTGGTACGGGGTTCCTAAACTGAATGTTCATTTTTCTTACAGCGAACAAGACCTGGCCATTATTCAACAGCTGTCCGCTGATATGTTTAAAGTCATTGATAGTATGCAATTAACTATTGAAACGGGTCCATGTCTGCTTCCACCAGGTGTCGATTTTCATGCTGCTGGCACTTGTCGTATGGGGGATAATCCAGCTACATCCGTTACAAATCAGTTTGGTCAAGTGCACAGCATGTCAAATCTGTTTGTCGCTGATAACAGTATCTTACCTTTTATGGGAGGGGCGAACCCTACCCTTACGACTATAGCGGTGGCGATGCGGACTGCTGATTTTATTGTAGAAAAAGAGGGTGAATCATAGTCTGATTCCAGAAAGGTAAAACAATTGATAATATATTTTAAGAAAAACTAGCTTGAGGAATCACTCAAGCTAGTTTTTTACTCCAATACACTTATCTACTAAGCTCCAACTCGAAATATCTTTGTGAGTTTTCGAACAAAGTCTTGAAAGTGAAATGTTTCAGGCTGTGTTTGATTATACCATTTCCTTACAGTTTCAACTATCCAAAATGGGACTGCTTTTCCATCAATTACGTGATAATTTTCCTGATAGCCTTGTTTTAAATAATGCCATCTACAATCATTTCCTTGTTTCAAATATTCAGAGACATCAAGAAGTTTTGCTCTTCCTTCATGGAGAAGGATATTTTTCAAATGTATATCTCGTGGATTTAGTCCCCTACTGAGCGCATAAGCTATTGCTTTATCAACGTCCTCTATTGCTTGTTTTGGTATATGAATTCCTTTTAATAAACAATCGTATAAAGTGAGTCCCTTTTCAAAACTTAACACAAGAAAATTAGAACCGCTCCCATAGTAAAACGGGAAGAGATCTGACTGACCAAGCTTTTCATATACATGCTTTTCTACTTTTAATTTTTCTAGTTTGTCATTACTGTACACTTTAAATGCATAATTAGGAGCGTCCAATGAACGTACGACTACAGCATCTGTACCTACACCAACACATTGTAGTTCTTTTGGTATCTCCTTAACTGTCACAAGTTCATTTTCTTCGTTAGACAAGATATCTAGTTTTTGTATATGATCTGCTATGAAATCCCAAGTCATCTAAAACACCTTCCCTTTCATCTTCTAGGCTATAATTCAAGCATTTTGATTATATAAACCATCTCCGAGGGCACTGAGCGTAGCCGTTGCCTGGTTTTAAAGTCTGCTATGAGTAGGTTCTCATAGCAGGCGAGCAACGTGCGGAGCCATTGCCGCTTCCTCGATGGACTTTTTCAGTGGCCTCATCATCACCATATTGTTGTTTATTCCTCTTTTCTAAGTAAAAAAACCTTTGCCGTCATTGGCAAAGGTTTTTTTACACAAATAAAGACCTTTACCAAAATAGTAAAGGTCTTGCTAACAACGAAATGTTGCCAACAAAGCCGAGAGTGATAACACTCTGGAATGACGACTTTGCTGTAAAAGCTACTCCCCTTTAGGAGACATATTTATATTGTTTTGTTAATCGTAACTAAATAAACCCGTTTTGTCAATTTCCATTTTCTCTCTTTTCTAATATTTCTATAAACATAACACATTACATATTTAGTTTTATGGGCATTCCTTTGATTGCTGATTGAGGTGCTGTACTTGTAATTGTCTGTGTCTTGTAAGCATCTTGATAATTTGAAAGGATACGTGATGTATCTTTTGTACCTATTGCATGTATAAACGCTTTATTTTCTATTTCGTAAGGGTTTGTTGACAAGTAAACTATAGATATATGATTCCAACTCTCGGTTAAAGTGAGAAAAACTTACGAAAGTATTACTTTTACATCCTGTAGAGTTTTGCATTATTGATGTACCTTAACCTTTTTAGGTACATCGTGAACTACACTTTCCCTTTGAGAATATCGATAAAATAGAAAGATTAGCAATGTTGCAATAAAAGTCATTCCAGCCATGAATTGATACAATAAGTGTGAACCGAAATGATCTGAAATCCAACCACCTCCAGACCCTCCAATTGCACCACCAATTCCAAAACATACTGACGTTAACAGCGCTTGACCTGTACTTCGTAAATGTTCTGGTACAGTCCTAACAGCCATCTGCATTGCGATTAACCAAAATAGACCAAATGTAACACCTTGTGAAATTTGTAAGAATGAAAGTATGTATGGCGAGCTAATGAGGCCATATAACACCCACCGAACCGTATACAATAATGCAACAATAGCTAATAAAAATAGTTCATTATAGTCTTTAATTTTCTTAGCAAGGTAATAGAAAATTGGAACTTCACTTACTGCAGCTAAAGCCCATGCAAGTCCAACCCAAAATGTCGTTGCCCCAAGGCTCTCTAGATGAATGACGATCATAATGTCATTCATTCTGTGGGGAATGATGACAAATAAGAATAATAACAAAAACGTAATAAATAAACGATTCTTTAAAACCTCTCCTACTGACCTTAAATTAACAGGTGCCGCGGAGGTCTTTCCGTCTTTTAAAAATGATAATGCAAAAATAGTTAAGGCTGTCATGACTAAGAAAGGAAGGAATAATCGTTCAATTCCAACCCATTGAAGGATAGGCCCAGAAAGTAAGGCAATACAAAAAAAACCAATCGATCCCCATAAACGGACCTTTCCGTATTCATGTTTATTAGGACCTAGCGTCTTCAATGTCATACTGTCAATAAGTGGAGTAGCAGGAGACAAGGCAAAATGGAATAGCAAAAAAGAAACAAAAACAACCCAAAAAGAATCATGAAAAAAGACCCCAACACTAGCTGCAGCTACACCAAAATATAAAATGATTAATATTTTTTTCACTGTTTTATATTTGTCACTAATAAAGCCCACTACTGGTTGTGCTACTATACTGACGAGCGGCGCTACCCCCATAATCGTTCCTATTTCTACCAAACTAAATCCTCTTGCAAGTAGAAATAAAGGTAAAAATGGCAGTATGATCGCTTTGCCACCGAAATGAAGAAAGGTAAGCCCTTTCAAGAAAAGAATATCTTTTTTATGATTAGTCACATATATCTCCCCATAATTTATTCAGACTATTTATAATTTTACCATCGAATGTAGTAATAGTCACGTTATGAGGCCGAGTGGGTTCAACGTAACTCTCAAAATGGTAGCAGGCATCTTTTTGATTCCTTCCTTATCTAATTTATAGAACCATAGAATGAGATAATAGACGTCCCCGTTAAAATTTTCACTAGCAAAAACACTAGCTTTACTCGCTACACCCCTCTCATCATTCACCAAATCACCAAACTTGTACATACTTTCCCACACCATTGTTACATCTGTAATCGAATTGTTACTAGCTTGTTCTTTGTCTGGTGAAAATTCATGATAGAATCATTTCAGTAAGTTACATAATGATTTTTGGAGGTATTCTATATGAAAAAGCACATCGTTTCATTAGTAACAGCAGCCGCTATCGTTGGGACATTTAGCTTTGGGATGAATGCATCAGCCGAGGAAGTTGTCGTACAAAAAGGAGATACATTGTGGTCAATTGCCAATAAAAATAATGTAGAAGTAAATGAATTAAAAGATTGGAATAATCTTTCTAGCAATTTAATTCTTATCGGGGATCATTTAACCGTATCACGTACAGAGCAGTATACGATTGAAAAAGGAGACTCACTAACATCGATTGCGTCACAATTTGACGGAGTTTCTACAAAGAATCTACAGGAATGGAACCAAATCGATAATCCAAACTTGATTGTTACGGGAGATACTCTTTCAATCTATAAAAATGGAACCCCATCTACGAAAGACAGTACTCAAGCAGAAGTAAAACAAGAAGAGCCTGTACAAACAAAAGAAGAGCCAACAGCAGATGAGAATGTAGCAAAAGAATTAACGATGACAGCAACAGCGTATACAGCGTCTTGTAATGGTTGCTCAGGAATTACAGCAACTGGGATAAATTTACTAGATAACCCTGACAAAAAAGTAATATCGGTTGATCCAAACGTTATCCCACTTGGGTCAAAGGTATATGTAGATGGCTACGGAGAGGCAATTGCTGGTGATACTGGTGGTGCTATCAAAGGAAACAAAATTGATTTATTTATCCCTGAGAAACAAGATGCTATCAATTTTGGTGTACAAGAAGTAAACGTAAAAGTGTATAAATAATAACAAAAGATAAAGAACCAATTAACTCAATTGAGCTAACTGGTTCTTTTCATTTCTTTGCTAACGCCATCCTTTTACTTTTGTAACACCCATTTTCTAATTGCATTAGCAACACCGTCGTCAACATTGGTCGTTGTTACCCAATCTGCTGACTCTTTAACAAATGGTTGTGCATTCCCCATGGCAACACCGACTCCTGCCGCTTTAATCATTGCTAAGTCATTTAAACTATCTCCCATAGCAAGAACATTATCCATTGTAATTCCAATTCGCTCACATACTTTTTCAATCGCTATTGCCTTGTTGACACCAGCTGCATTGATTTCAAGATTGGTTGGACTAGAGTTACTAACTTCAAGGGCTTTATTATTGGATAGCTCTTCTAAAATTATCTGTCTCACTTGATCATCTTTAATATCAAAACCGAACTTCATCCATTCAAGGGTAGAAAAGTCCTCAGGAAACTCCTCTCTCCAAACCTTGCCAACCGTTGCTGCCCAACAGTTTGTATTGTGTTTTTGTTTTAATTGCCACATATATTCTATGTACTCAGTATTTAATAGCTGTCTTTCAACTAGCGATCCAGTCTCATCCCATATCTCACTTCCATTTACTGTAATCAAATAAGAGCTAAGTGACAAAGAATCGACCAGTTCATCACAAGTCATTCTCGTCCTACCTGTACTGATCACAACATGAACACCTTGTTCCTCCGCTTCCCTAATTGCTTTACGATTCTCATCCGAGATTTCATGTTGATCGTTTAAAAGTGTTCCATCCATATCAATCGCTATCAATTTTATCGGTTGCTTATGATTTGTCTGTGTCATTCATTTCCCTCCACCTTTTCATTGTTTTGCTTCTATTCTAACAGATTTTATGACAGATGACGTGAAAACGACTACCATTTCTTATCACTACTTTAGTGTTAAGACGTGGAATTTTCATGTACAGCAAAAATAACCGTTTAAAACCTTGTCTTAATAGCTACGCATGAAAGGAATGTGGAATGAACTTCGTTTTTTTTCGACCTAGTATATGCAAAATCATTTTTGACACTAATCACAATCTATCCAATGGTTCTATTTTATTTTTTAAAGTATTTTTATGCTGACTCAGTAATATATTAAAATTAAAGCCTTTACAAAAAATATCTAGGTTATCCTAGTATTCTACATTATAATAAAGGTATAACTAAAAAGGGAGAGTGACCATATGAATGTAAAAGTTTTAAAACCTATTTTTGCCGAATCAGCAAGTGCATTAGTTAACACAGCGAGTGAATTTCCTGAGACCATCCTAATCAAAAAGGATCACTGGGTTATTGATGCTAAAAGTCTCTTAGGATTATTAGCAATCTCCCTTCAGCCTGATCAGGAAGTTGAGATCGACATTCAAAATGGCAGCAATAACGAAGCAGTAGAAGCCCTTTTAAGTTTAGGACTATTTGAAAAAGTATAATATTAACAACAAACAAGACAAAAGAGCCAATTTGTTATTTTTTAACTAATTGGCTCTTTTGTCTTTAAAGCATCTACCCAATTTTTTCTTCTTCCTGATCTGCTTTTAAGAGTGAACGTTTATTGTTTATTTGAGTTAATTCATTCTTTTTTAGTAAATATTGCATATGTTGATATGGCATGGATCCATGCCCCTTGCCTTCTGGGAGAGTAAATTGAACAATATTCCCACTATGCCGGATCACTGTAAGTATTTCAGCTGAATTAAAATGACTTTTGATCACTTGAGAAATTTGATACTCGGTTCCTTTTTCAATATTCATTTGAGTAACCCCTTTTTCTATTTATTCCTTATAATTTGTTCCAATAAATAGAAATCTATTCAATAAAATAGAAAATCTATCCACTTACTCCTTAATTATTGCATTAATGACCTCAACGGTGACCCTCTCCGCTGATTGAATAGCTCCCTCCATATACATTCTCCACTCAGAAGCTGTCTCCGTTCCAGCCCAATGGATTGGTCCAATAGGGCTGTTGAGTGATGCTCCAAATTGGCTGATGACACCAGTCGCAAAATGAGTTCCATACCCTCCACGAGTCCACTCCTCAGCCGACCAATCTTTTTCAAACATTTCAATAGGAAAAGCAGCTTTCTCACCCAAAAGACGTACTAATGCTTTTTTTATTTCTACTTGTTTTGACTCAAGAGGTAAGGATTCAATTTGTCTCGCTGAATCTCCTCCAATTAAAACGGTCAAAACACCCCTTCTTCCATCTAGTGGTGAACTATCAATCGTTAGCTTAACGGGATTTTGATCTGAATAAGCGGTCCCACTTAACCCACCTTCTCTCCAAAAAGGTTGATCATATACACAAATCATTTTGATAACGGAAGGCAAACCTGCCCGTTCACTTAACTGAACGCGACTCGCTGGAAGCGGCGGATCAAAGCAAATTCGCGTTAGTAAATTAGGTGGCGTTGTCACGATTACTTTTTTGGCTTGCCATGATTCCTTCTCCGTATAGACAGTGACCGTCTTTTCGTCATACATAACACGTAGAACCGGTTGATTCAGGTGGATTGTCTCCCCCAACGACTCTGCTATTCTGTTAATGAGTGTTTCTGCTCCTTCTGCGATCCAATAATCTTCGGCTGCTAACAAATGGTCAATAGACCCAGCAGCTCTGATACACCATAAAAAATCAAGAGCTGAAACTTCATATAAATTTGCACAAAGCGCTTCTTCAATCAAAAGTTTTGAAAAAGACATCCCTGCCTTTGTGTGTGAATTAGTTTTTATAAACTCTGCCAAAGTTATCTTATCTAATTGTTGAGCAAGCTTTGAAGTCCAAGGTGTATCAAAAGGAACCTTCCTACTGATTTTATCTATTTTTCTTTTCATCTTCATAATGTCTGCGATTGCAATAGGAGACAACGTAGGCAATTTCCCTTTCGTCTTCTTCCTCTTTCCTTTCATCTCATAAATGGTGTTGCCTGTTCGATATGTTGGTATTAACTGTAGTCCATATTCTGCAATGAGCCGCATCATCCTCTTGTGATGTGGACCAATCCACTGTGCCCCTAAATCAATCGTTACATTGTCACTAGTAACAGTGCTATGAATTCTACCCCCAGGACGATTTCTTGCTTCTAACACAACAAAAGAATAATTGAGTTTCTTTAATTCAAGTGCGGCTGTTAATCCGGCTAATCCTGCCCCTACTATGACTATATCGACTTTCTTTTTATTAGACATGATACTCCCTATTTTCTCCATTAAACCAATCTCATTATTCAGGATAGGGATATTTTAAATCTTTTTATTCATTTTAAAATCGAATGAGTCATGACAAGCACGGTAGTAGCGTTAATATTTGATTTGAATCTTTCTCTTTTTCACTCTAATAATCCATACTTCCTTTTAAATCTTCTTCGTTTTTTCAGCAAAACACCACCAAAAACCAAAAGAGGAGAAGTTAGTAACGTTAAGAGGAAGAAGAGCGATTGGTGTTTCCATCTTCATGCAAACGGAAACCCACCTTTTTGCACCTCCTCTATTTAAATGGATTTCTCAGCATTGATATACCCTGTTCCATATACATTTGGATCACGGTCTGTCCATAAATCAGTCCCGTTTCGTAATTGTTCTTTCACTTCATCTGGTGTCATACTTGGATTTTGTTGAAGCATTAAAGCTACAATTCCCGCACAAATTGGAGTAGCCATTGACGTCCCTGATAACACAAAATAGTCAGTACCAACTCGAGCTGATTTTTGTAATTTATCTAAGTAGGACCTAGGTGCACGTAACGATACAATGTTCACACCAGGTGCCAATAGATCTGGCTTCTCCATTCCATAAAGTGTTGGTCCTCTGCTTGAAAAACTTGCAACATCATCTTCTAACCGGTCTGTCGTATTTCGATCATCAAGCGCACCTACCGTGATCACTTGGTCGCTAATTCCTGGGCTTGCAATCGTTCTTGCTTCTGGACCTTCGTTTCCAGCGGCAACACAAACGACAATTCCACTTTCCCAAGCCTTTTCAACCATTTGAACCATTGGATCATCATTCTCCTGATCATAACGCTCCGCAGGTGCACCTAAGGACAAACTAATAATATTAATAGGCTGACCCGGATTTCGTTCATTATAATTGATACACCATTGAACACCTTGCATAACTGTTTCTAATGAACCAGATCCTAATTTATCTAATACTTTTACTCCAACTACATTTGCTTCAGGTGCTGGACCTGCATACATACCTGATGAAGCTGATCCGTCTCCAAGTGCATCCCCTGCACAATGGGTACCATGACCGTTATCATCATACGGCTCTGTTCTTTGATTAATAAAATCGACAAAATCAACGATTCGTCCTGACAAATCGCTGTGAGTATAAATACCTGTATCAATGACAGCAACCGTAATCCCACTTCCTGTAAGCTCTATCCCATTTCGTACCACGTTTCTTGCATTTGCAGAATCGACCGCTGTGTCTAGAAAGGCTTGAACTTTGCGATTTAATGAAATCTTTTTAATGTGAGAGCAACTAGATAAAAGCTCTTCTAATACTGCTGGTGTAAGATCAGCACTACAGCACGATATTGTTGAAAATTCATTCCTCATCTTACAACCATGGTGTCTAGTAAATACTTGATTCATATCATGACACCCTTCTTTATAGCACTCATCCTCAAATTTAATGATAACAGACATTTTTTTTGTTCTCTTGATAAAATTCTCAGCCATATTGTGCAAAAAGCATGGTGTCCACTTAAACGGTTTATAGAGATTTAACACCTTTTCTCTTAAAGGATAATCTAATTTATGAGAGTGTAACCTCACCATTTGAACCATCGAATAACCAAACATCTTCCATACCTCCTTTGACTTTAGTTCTTACTTATTCTATGGAGGTTGAAATAGATTGGTAGCGATTCCTGACTAGTGTCTAGTAAAATATGTGATTGTCCACATCTCATAAGCTTGGCCTCGTCTATTAAATTCCCATCATTTCCGGTTGCCTAAAAAAAGGGCTGACCCCGCCTAGTCAATACAATATACGAAGGTTGATCCTCTTTTGAAGATCACATATATTATACGCTAGGGGTCAGACCCTGGGGCTTACGTCAGCCTCTAATTCATCTGTTATTTATACACCTTTATACGCTAAACGATAAACTTCAGCTAACTCACTTACTAATGGTAATTTGGGATTAGCTGTTGTACATTGATCCTCAAATGCCCGCTCAGCTAAATAATCTACTTTGCCCTCAAATACTTTTTCTTCAACACCATTCTCTTTAATGCTCATTGGGATATCCATTTCTTTTGCAAGTTTTATAATGGCTTGAACGAGACTCTCAACTCCTTCTCCAGTCGTCACTGCCGGTAAGCCTAATACTCTAGCAATTTCAGCATAGCGTTTGTCTGCAACAAAATGCTCGTACTTTGGAAATGCTGCAAATTTCGTCGGTTTCTGTGCATTATAACGAATAACATGCGGCATTAAAATAGTGTTTGAACGTCCATGGGCAATATGAAACTCTGCTCCTAATTTATGAGCTAAGCTGTGATTAATTCCAAGGAAGGCGTTCGCAAAGGCCATCCCCGCAATAGTCGATGCATTATGCATTTTCTCACGTGCCACTTCATCATTCCCATTACGGTAAGCACGAGGCAAATATTCGAATACGAGCTGAATCGCTTTGATCGCAAGTCCATCTGTATAATCATTCGCCAGGATAGAGACGTATGCTTCAATCGCGTGCGTTAACACGTCCATTCCCGTATCGGCTGTAATATGTTTTGGAACCGTCATTACAAACTGTGGATCGATAATCGCCACATCAGGTGTCAGCTCATAATCAGCTAACGGATATTTAATGTTTTGTTTTTTATCTGTAATGACAGAAAATGACGTCACTTCAGATCCAGTTCCAGATGTTGTAGGAATCGCAACAAACTGCGCATTCGTTCCTAGTTTCGGGTATTTAAACACACGCTTACGAATGTCTAAAAATTTCTGCTTTAAGCCACCGAACTCCGTATCTGGATGCTCATAAAATAACCACATTCCTTTAGCTGCATCCATTGCAGATCCACCACCAAGAGCAATAATACAATCAGGCTCAAAGCTTCTCATCATCTCTGCACCTTTTTCTACGGTTTCGATAGATGGATCTGGCTCGACATCAGCAAAAATTTCACAATGTACATAGTCGGGTCTTTGACGCAAGTAATGCAGAACTTTGTCGACATAACCAAGCTTAACCATACCAGGATCAGTGACAATGAATGCTTTTGTAATATTAGGCATTTTCGCTAAATATTGCGTTGAGTTTTTCTCGAAATATATTTTAGGTGGAACTTTAAACCATTGCATATTCACATTTCTCCGAGCTAATTTTTTGACATTCGTTAAGTTGACTGTGCCAACATTTGAAGAGACAGAATTCTTTCCATAAGAGCCGCAACCGAGTGTCAATGATGGCAGGAACGCATTATAGATATCACCAATCGCCCCTTGAGCTGACGGGGCATTGGCAATGATTCGGCAAGCCTTCATTCTCATACCAAATTGTCTAATGACCGTTTCATCTTCTGAATGAATGACAGCTGAATGTCCTAGCCCGCCAAATTCAAGCATTTCCTCTGCACGTGTTAACCCTTCTTCAGTTGAACGTACACGGTAGCAAGCAAGTACCGGGCTTAATTTTTCTCTTGATAACGGGTATTGTGGTCCCACACCTTTTAATTCAGCTAACAAGATTTTCGTATCTTCTGGAACTGTGACACCAGCAAGATTTGCAATAAAAGCAGCAGATTTTCCAACAATATCCGCATTCACTGCACACGTCGTTTCATTTATAACAAGTTTTTCGACTTTGGCTTTTTCTTCTTCATTCAAAAAGTAGCACTTGTTATCAACTAGCTCGCGTTTTACATTATCATAAATGGCACTATCTATAATAACTGCTTGTTCAGATGCACAAATCATGCCATTATCAAATGTTTTAGACAAGATTAGATCATTTACTGCCCGTTTGACATTCGCTGTTTTTTCAATGTAACAAGGAACGTTTCCTGGGCCTACACCTAGAGCCGGTTTACCAGTACTATAAGCAGACTTGACCATCCCAGCACCACCAGTTGCCAACACAAGAGCAATGCCATCATGATTCATTAATGCTTTTGTAGCTTCAATCGAAGGTGTCTCAATCCATTGAATGCAATTCTCTGGTGCGCCAGCTAAAATCGCTGCATCTCGCAAGATCCGTGCCGCTTCGCTACTGCATTTCTGCGCAGAAGGATGAAAAGCGAATATGATTGGGTTTCTTGTTTTTATAGAAATGAGTGCTTTAAACATTGTTGTAGATGTTGGGTTCGTGACAGGTGTAACACCAGCTATAACACCGACTGGCTCTGCAATTTCAGTGAGACCATTATGTTCGTTCTCGGAAATGATACCAACTGTTTTATCATACTTAATATTGTGGTAGATATATTCTGTTGAGAATAAATTCTTGATGATCTTATCTTCATATACTCCACGCTTCGTTTCGTTAACTGCAAGTTTAGCTAATTCCATGTGGTTTTCAAGTCCAGCTAAGGCCATCTTCTTAATAACTTCATCAATTTTCTCTTGATCGAATATTAAAAATTCATTTAATGCCTTTTGAGCATTTTCAACTAATTGATCTACTGCTTTTAATACATCTGTCTTCTCTACCATTTTCTTTTGATCTACAGCCATGTTAATACCCTCCTATTTGTGAAACATTTCACATGGTTTCATTTAAAAAAAAGCTATGCACATACGGGATTGCGAGGTATCTTTGTAACAGATATATCGGCAATCATTCTCGTTCCCTTTTTAATCAAACAAACATAGTTTACAGTCCAAACATAAGCAGGTATCTCTTCGTCATCTTCAAACATCATTGCCTCAAACTCATCATTGACCAACTCTTCAAAATCTTCCCTTGTATAAGTTTCAGTATCTGTTGAAAAATCTCTCCACTCACATAAGATCATTTGACTCCCTCCTAAATTCTTTCTAAGTAAAGCTTAACTTTCTATATTGATCATACTCTCACCTTAGGTTAAAAAAAGTGATATTGATCACAATTTAGAAAAAATTCGAAAAATAAATTTTTTTCTTTCTCAATAAAAAAAATATGGGCTACTACCCTGTCACTCTCTTGATGTATACATAGGCTATAAACGTATTCATGTTGACTATAAATTGTAAGGGAGAGCTATCCGATGAATCCATATCAACATTATCCTAGATATGTACAGCAACCAAGTGAATCCATGTCCTATCACAAAAATCCTTATTTTAGGCAGCCAACACTTGAATCGAAAGTGGGGCAACTTGAACAACAAATCGAGCAACAAGTGACTGAACTATCGAGACAGAACCAAGAAATTCAACGATTGAACGACGAAATTAATCGCATTAACGAAGAAATCATTCGATTAAATCAAAATGATGAACGTCATTTTGACCGTCTAAGCAGAATAAACCAAAGACTACGTACAGTTGAAAATAATCTCAATATCCCATATACAAGTGGCAACGACGGTTTTTAAATGAGATTTAAAAAAGCAGGAGTCCTATTGAGGCTCCTGCTTCTATTGCCATTTAGTAGAAATACATTAAAAGTAGTCAGATAACCACTCAAACTGTAGTTCATTACTTTATCGACAATCTCTCTTTCAATTGACTCCCGTTCACCTTTTCAATTAACTCGTATTGACGCAATTTCAATTTGAATAATGCCAATGGATCATGATACATTTCAGGATTAGACTTCAATTCAGTAAGGGCCTCATTTTTGTCCCTTATCGCAGACTGAGCCTCGACTGTCGCTTCATCCAACACGTTAAATGGCTTTCTGAAGAACATGTTCATATCACGATTCAATGCTTTCTCAAATAATTCGAATTGAATAAGAAACTGATTAATCATTGAATCAGCTATTTGTTTGTAGTCTTCATTTTCGATAAATTTCTTGTACATTTTTTGTAACATGCCTTTGTTTGTTGGCAGCACACCAAATAGCTTTCCTGAACTTTTCAGTAGAAGTTGTGAAGGCGTCAATCGCAACAAAATGTTCACATTATCCAAATGAACTCCATTTGTCATACGATCGATATCACGATACCAATCATCTAGAACGCGAAAATCACATTGTAATTTCAAGCGCTCCTCCCCATACAAAGCATTAAACCCTCCACTCATCTCTTTTAAGAAAGATTGGCTTTGAATAAATTCTACATTGCCAACTTCTAACCACTGCTGAAGTGAGTTGGATAGTTTTGGGATAACCGTTTGCTCTAAATAATGTTTAATTTGATCATTCATCTTTTGATTTAATTCAAGATGAATCGTTCGGAAATCACTATTAACTTGAACGAAGCTAGAGCATTCTCGGAGTAATTTCGGTATCGTGACTTTCAAATCAGTTTTTGTTTCTTGGATAATGGCATGATACGACTGTTTAATTCCTTGCATTTTCTCTTTCTCTACGTCTATTAACTGATTATTCGCTCCAGTGAGTTTAATAACCATTTCCTCGTTCCAAGTAATTTCGTCCATCAACTTGCTTTCCATTTCAATACGCTTTTTAAAAAGATGCGAAATAGTACTTCGAATCACCTGCAGGAGATTTCCATTCCGCTCTACCTCTATTTTTCGATTTTTAAAAATCTCAGTAATGAATTTAGGCAAATCACTTACCCTCGAAAAAGTAAATACATTTGCATGTGGAAAGTACATGGTCATTTTAGATTTTGTTTCTTCAATCATTCGATTGATTTCATGTTCATTGTAAATAGCATCTATTTTATTTATTAAAAAATGAATAGGAAGATTTGGTGCATGTTTTTGAATAGTCTTAAGCATATCTCGTTCACGTTCACCAAATGCTTTATGTGCATCTAAAACAAATAATGCTCGATCAGCCAAATAAAGTTGTTGACATAAATCGTCTCCTCTTGAACTTACTAATTTAGGAGAGTGTAGAATCGCTAGAGAGTTCTCATTTAGAAATTGACTTGGAAAACAGTAATCGATAATGTGCTGTTTCGGTAATGAATGTTCTTCAAAATCACCTGTTACATCTAGATGATTGGTCTCATCCGTTAATGCACGAATCGATGTCTCTTTGCCATATTTCAAGATAATTGTAGAGTTTACTTCTTCATCTAGAACAAATTCTCCAACAACTGTATTAATAAACAATGATTGTTCATTTGCAGAACTTTCCATTACGAATAAATGATTCATATTAAAATTCAGTAATTCCTGAACCATCCATTTTAATCGATTGCCCACTTTTAATTCATGGTCGTCTGCCCACTTCATGATAGACTCAAACAACAGTAAGCTCTGCTCTAAACCATCTGCAGATATTCTTGCTTGTTGCAGCATTGCGCTCGCTTCATTCACGACAGGTTGGCTTATGCTTTGCGGACTTAACTCGTTCCACGCAAGTACTGCAGTTGAAGCCATTACTAATTCAGATGAACTTGTTACTTTTACCCAATTTGTCAATAAATTAGGAATAACATCCTCTATCTCACGTAAATAATAGGTGCCATTGGTTAATTCAAAATACGTTTGTTGATACATTCCCGACAATTCTTTCCAATCTTTAGAACGTTGCACCTCCACTTGTAAGAAGAGATGATTGAACTCAATAATCCATGAAAAATAGTAATTCTCCAATTTATAGCTATTCCAAAATGATGTTGCCATTTGCTCAAACTTTGCTTCATCAATTGTAAATAGAGTTTGCAATGCTTTAGAGAAATAAGCTGGTTCAATCGTTTTCGTTAATCCCTTATCTATATATGAGTTTAAAATGCCAAACCATTCAATCGATTCAGTACGAAGAGCTTCGCTAACTGCAAGCTCAATTGCACTGCTCCAATCTCTAAATTCTTCAAAAAATGATCTAGCTACCTCCGTCACAGTTGGATAATCTGGATTCATCGCAACAATATTTTTGATTACTTTTGCTGCTTGATCAAGCAACTGTTGATCCATATAAACTGAAAATAATTGCAACTCCACTTCCGTAATCAGAACTAAATGATCTGTTTGAATAGATAGATACATTTCCTCGGCACTTGTAAGCAGCCCAAGCTCGTAATAACTATCAGCAATGTTTTTCTTTGCCCATGGTTCTAGCTCATTATCAACCTTCAGCCATTTATAAATAGCTGTCTCATAGTCTCTGAAATGATAATAGACTTCTCCTTGCGCAAAACGAAGAGAAGATAGATTGGGTTCTTCATTCTTTTGTTCAACTAGAAATTCCTCTGCAAGCCTCTTTATAGGTAGATTGCCGTCTTGGTCTTTTGCAACAACCTTTTTATAATGCATCTTTTTGATCAGTTCATTCTCTAGTGTCATAGTCATTTCCTTCCTTGCTGTTTAATATGTAATGAGAATACGATTCCCTAATCAATTTTATTAAAACGATCATAACTTTATTCAGCTATTGTAACAGAATTTTCTTTTCTAGCAATTTCAATTTAACAACAAACTATGTAAAATATCATTGATACTATAGAATCACTTCATACTATTACATAATTCCTATGATTTATATATATCACCTTTTGAGTTATATTAAAATAAGTAAATTTACCGAATTTAGTACCAAATCTAAAATGTTACATAAATGCATGTTATAATGTTATTATGTAACACCAATGAAGGAGGTTAGACATGGAATATGTAGAACCCATTCGACCAATTGAAAAGATAAAAATAATGAAACATTACTTACGCAAACGTTCGAAACGAGATTATCTATTATTCGTTTTAGGAATTAATACAGGTTTACGGATCAGCCAAATGTTAGAATTAAAATGTAAAGACGTAATAGATAAAGACTCCCCCCGAGATTTCATTACTCAAACCACTTCCGATAATGAGGAAATTTACATAAATCATAAAGTAAAACAAGCCATCTTAAGTTACGTCAAACACTCTAAATTACATACAGACGATTACTTGTTTTCAGCTTCTAATAAAAAACAACCAATCACAAGGCAACAAGCTTACCGAATCATTAACCAAGCAGCACAAGAAGCAGGAATATGTGACAAAATCGGTACACACACATTGCGTAAAACATTTGGTTATCATGCATACAAACAAGGTGTGGCTGTTTCGTTCTTACAAAAACGATTTAACCATAAAACTCGCGGTGTTACTCTACGCTATATCGGAATAACGGATGAAATCGTTAAACCACCTCAAATTGACGTGAATTTATAACATCATTGATAGATAAAATAGACTATATTGGAGAGGATACGACTGTATGATAAACGGAGCTTTTAATACGGATTACTTTATATTACTTGCTGCCCTTCTTTTAATTGCGGGGGTGTTAACAGCAAAATTTTCAACGCGGCTAGGGGTACCTGCCCTTGTCTTGTTCATGTTAGTTGGGATGTTAGCTGGTAGTGATGGTATCGGATTTATTTATTTCGATAATACAAAATATGCACAACTAATTGGCATACTCGCCTTAGTGGTTATCTTATTTGAAGGTGGGTTGCAAACAAAGTGGACCACGGTGAAACGAGTCGCCATTCCTTCTCTATCTCTTGCTACACTTGGTGTATTAATTACAACTTCTATCGTTGCAACTGCGGCTAAATTTATTCTAGATGTTACGTGGATGGAAGCTTTTTTATTTGGAGCTATTGTAGGCTCGACTGACGCAGCAGCCGTCTTTGCCGTTTTGAAAGGAGTAAACCTTCGTGAGCGTCTCAGTTCTACATTAGAAGCTGAATCAGGTACAAACGATCCGATGGCTGTTTTTTTAACTATTTCGTTTATTCAAATATTAATGACAGATCAACCTAACTATTTATTGCTTGCCGGTTCATTTTTTTGGCAGATGGGAATGGGACTTCTCATCGGGTTAGGATTAGGAATGGTTGCTTCCTATGCTGTGAATCGCATTAACTTAGATTCAAGTGGATTGTATCCTGTTTTTGCGATGGCATTCGCCTTGCTAACCTATAGCATTACAGCGCTCATTGGTGCAAGTGGATTGCTAGCTGTTTACGTCGCTGCACTTGTAATCGGGAATAGAGATTTAACATACCGTCATTCTATATTCAGATTTAACGAAGGGTTTGCCTGGATGATGCAAATTTTAATGTTTGTTATTCTTGGATTGCTTGTCTTCCCTTCTCAACTGTTTGACTTTAATATAATCATTAAAGGGTTTATTCTTTCTTTTATTTTAATCCTTATTGCTAGGCCTATTGCTGTATTTCTTTCAACAATCAAAATGAATTTCGATTTTAAGGAAAAAATCTTTCTCTCTTGGGCTGGATTAAGAGGAGCTGTTCCCATTGTTTTAGCAACATTCCCTATGATATCAGGGCTTGTTCATAGCCAATTGTTTTTCAATGTTGTCTTTTTCGTCGTGTTAACATCCGCTTTAATTCAAGGCTCAACCATTGCTTTTTTTGCTGAAAAATTGAATTTAACAGGTACAAAAAGAGAAACTCCTCTTCATTCTCTTGAGCTTGTATCAATCGGAAAAGCAAATGCAGAAATTATTGAAGTTGAGATAAATGATGATGACATTGTTGTCAATCAATCACTAGCAGAAATCACGTTTCCAAAAGACGTACTGATCAATGCCATTATTCGAAACGGAGAGCTGATCACCCCTTATGGGGAAACCAGGATACAAGCTGGAGATATACTCTATATCCTTGTTTCAAAACGAAGCAAAAAAGAACTAAAGCGAATGCTTGATAAGAAGCATCAGTCCGAACAGACTGTAAACGCAAACCAGTAAAAATTAAACGTTATGAAAAACGGCGGATCCGTCTTTTCTTAGAAGCAACATGCGAATTCAATCAAAAGAATCTTCCTCGAACAAACCTTCACACTGCTTATTTAAAAAGAAGCTATCTCAAAGGGTGACCTTAAATGAGATAGCCTTTTTATCAATTATGCTGCTTTATTTACATCTTCATCTAATTCAAAGTTACCTTCTGCACGATTTAACTTGATTTTATAGGAAAAAAATGCAAGAACGACGATTGTTCCAATGGTTGCTGCAACATAAGATGTTGACATCGGCAACCCGAACCCAATTGGAGCACTAAAGATGAATGTGAACGATACCATTGTCATAAATGTAGCTGGAATGGACGCAACCCAGTGGAACTTATGTTGAATTGCTAAGTACATCGCTCCAACAAATAAAGCAATGGCACTTATAGCTGCGTTTGTTACTCCAAAGTATCTCCATAAAAGCGTGAAGTCCATTGTTGTTAAGACAAATGAAATCACGAATAATGGTAAGGCAACCCAAAGACGATTAGCAATTTTCAGCTGTGGAACTTTGATATAATCTGCGATAATCATACGTGCTGAACGGAATGCTGTGTCACCAGATGTAATTGGTAGAACGATAACCCCTAGTACAGCTAATGTTCCACCGATCGCACCAAGCAATGTGAAGGCTACTTCGCTAACAACAAGACCAGCTCCACCTGAATCAATTAATGTACTTAAATCTGTTCCGTAAAAAAGACTCATAGCAGAAGCAGCCCATATCATAGCAATAATCCCTTCAACGATCATCATGCCATAGAAAACTTTACGTCCATTCTGTTCACTTTGCAGCGTTCTAGAAATAATTGGAGATTGTGTTGCATGGAACCCAGAAATCGCTCCACATGCAATCGTAATCATCAAGATTGGAAATACGGCAGTACCAGCAGGATGCATATTCTCAAGTGTCAACTCAGGAATTGGTGCGCCCGTTACAATTAACATACCGCCAATACCGACTGCACTAATGACAAGTAGTGCCCCTAAAATCGGATAAACTTTACCGATAATTTTATCAACTGGAAGCATTGTTGCAAGAATATAGTATAGAAAAATGACCGCAGTAATCACACCAAGTGCAACCCAACCATTCATCAAGTTGAATAAAAGCCCAGCAGGCGCCGTTACGAAAACGGTTCCAACAAGAAGTAATAAAAGAACGGCAATCACATTGACAATATGTTTCATTGCTTTCCCTAAAAATTTTCCTGCAAGCTGTGGCAAGTGCGCACCTTTGTTCCGAATGGAGATCATGCCCGTTAAATAATCATGCACCGCACCAGCAAAAATACAACCAACCACAATCCATATAAAAGCTACTGGTCCGTAAAGCGCTCCCATAATTGGTCCGAAAATCGGTCCCACACCAGCAATATTTAAAAGCTGAATTAAGGAATTTCGATTCGTGCCCATTGGTATATAGTCGACACCGTCTTTCATACTGTAAGCCGGAGTGGTTCGTTCCTCTTTTACTCCAAACATCTTTTCAATTAATTTCCCATAAGTGAAATAAGCTATAATTAAAAGTGCAATGGATACTAGAAAAGTAATCATTGAAAAACACCTCTCTCTTCTATTGAATACGCTTTCATTATAATGGTTCTGATCTACATGGTGTTGATTTTATGATAACGTGTGAGAATTAGAGACTAACGTGTTGATAATATTGTCTCACGTGCACCTACTAACATTCGTGTAAACTGAACCACTGAATCACTGTTCAAAATTATACTTGATATCATCTTTCTCCATTCCTATTTACAATCTATTCAAACAACAAGATGATGAATGCTTAGCACTCATCATCTTGTTGTTATTCAAAATCTAAACTAATCAATCTAGAATCTCGTCAATTCAAAGTTCTAACCGTTCTCTTAATGATTTCACGTAATTTCTACTAACTGGAATTTCTTCTTTTTGACCAACTACTTTCACTTGGTACGCACCATTGAACCATGGAATGAGCTCTTCTACTTTATTTAAATTTACAAGGTAGCTTTTATGTGTACGAAAAAAAGGATAGCCACTTAATTTTCCTTCTAAATCTTTTATTGGCGTTCTTGAACTAAATTTTCGCTCTTTCGTGCAAATAATCGTTTCTCGGTCTTCACGAAATAAATAAGTGATATCTATTGGCGATAAATACACGATCCGTCCTTCATCTTCTACGGCTAATTTTGCGATACCTGTCGTTATTTCCTCGCTTTTATCTGTCGTAACTAAACGTTCCTTTATTCGCTCCATTGTTTCTTGTAGCTGCTCCTCATCAAATGGCTTTACCAAGTAGTCTAATGCTTGAACACGAAAAGCTTTCGCTGCATAGTCAACATAGGCAGTAGCAAAAATAATGAGTGGAACGTTTTTCATATTTTGAAGAGATTTCGCTAATTCTAATCCTGACATTCGTGGCATTTCAATATCCACGAACACAACATCTGGCTCTTTTCTCATTACGATTTCTAACCCTTTTTCTCCTGAATCAGCCTCTCCAACAATCTCAATCTCTTTATAACGGCTCAATAAAAATATAAGTTCATCACGACTATGTAATTCATCGTCAATGATGACGGTTGTAATTGATTTCTTCATATACTCTCCCCTCTCATTCTTATCGTTGTTTCAAATCATTTAAACCACCTCGAAGCAATGTTTGGAGCCACCGCTTTACCTTTTGTGTTCACATCTTTTTCGGAATATCGAATGAAACCGTCGTTCCCTTTCCTTTTTCACTTTCAATCGTCAATGTCGATTCTTTCCCGTACATTATTTCTAGTCTACGATTAATATTATATAGACCAATCCCGGTTCCGGTTTCCGAGATGACTTTTTCTTTCCCTAACTCAGGTAATCGAACCTTCTCAATCCCTTGTCCATTATCTCTGATGGATAATTGGACAGCATCTTTACTTTTGTGAATTTGAATGAGTAATAAGCTGTCACTTCGCAATTGTTTCAGTCCATGCTTAAGCGCATTTTCAACAAGAGGTTGCAGTGTCATCGGCGGTATTTTCACTTGCAAAGCGTTTTCGTCCACATCATAATGAACAGATAGTTTATCAGAAAAACGCGTTTCTTCTATTTCTAAATACGCCCTCACATGTTTGAGTTCTTCTTCTAACGACGTTTCTGTTTCCGTTGTTCCAGCTAAGTTTTGTCTAAAAAAATGGGAAAGTGATAATAAAAGCTTTCTTGCTTTCATCGGGTCGGTTCTAACTAGTGCAACAATTGTATTTAATGCGTTAAATAAAAAATGAGGGCTTACTTGTGCTTGCAACGCTTTGATTTCAGCCTGCTTTGCGAGTTCTAAATGACGGTCAACCTCTGACAATTCAAGCTGATGACTTAATAATGTTGACAGTCCTTTACTAAGTTCAATCGTCGTAGGAGAAGGTCCTTTTTCTGACTTAAAATAAAACTTTAACGTTCCAATCGTCTCTTCTTTTATTTTTAGTGGCGCGATTATTGCAGCATGGAGAGGACAAAAGTCAACACCACAATGAATCTCACTAAAATTTGCAATAACGAGCTCACCTTCTACTAATACCCGCCTTGTCGCTTTCGTTTTAATCTCTTCATTCTGTAGATGATGATCTTCCCCTAAACCAACAAAAGCTATGACTTTTTCTTTGTTAGTAATAGAAACAGCATCCGCATGGATTTCCTTTAAAAGAATGTTACATGTTGGCAGAGCTGATCGCTCTGTTAATCCCTTTCGCATGAACTTTAATGTTAAATCAGCTAACTTTAACGCTTTTTGTGCTTGAAGTGATCCCATTTTTTCTTCTTCATGAATAACATTTCGAATAATTAATATAAACATCGCAGTTCCGATTCCATTTGCCACAATCATTGGAATTCCAATCGTGCCTACTAGTCCTAATGCTTGATCGAATGGTCGTGCAATTAGGAGTATAACGCCCATTTGAATCGCTTCTGCGAGCATTCCAATTATCAATGCTGTTTGCAAGGAAATGATACGATTGTTCTTATTTTTTTTATAAAAATAACCAGCAATGGCACCAGCCATGATTGTTGATAAGCCGCAGGCAACGCTAGTAAATCCCCCTAAGAAATATCGGTGAACTCCCGCAATGACTCCAGCACCAACGCCTACTTTCCACCCGCCTAATAAACCTGCGACAACGACACCGATCACACGTGAATTAGCAATCGCTTCTCCTTCTCCTATATCAACGACCCAACGTAGGTAAGTCGCTTGGTCTAAATTTACCTTTATTCCTGTATATGTACCAATAATTCCAAACAAACCGAACATAACGATAACGCTTACTTGTGTTATTTGCGAAATCTCTCGTTTCTCGATTAAGTTCCGAACAAATTTAAATCGAGTCATAACAAAAGCGACAGTGACGATGATTCCTAATCGTTCAAGCATCACTAATACTAATTCCCACATGTTTTACATCTCCTATATACATCGTATCAAGAAAGGAATATTCAGATGGTTGTTACTTTTAATGTAATACGTACGGAAGCATTTATCAAACTTATTCATCCCTTTAACCAAACGAGCGAGCGATCGATCACATACGCTATAACAAAAAGAAAGAAAGGAAGGAAATTATGTATTTGGCTAACCAGATAATGCAAAACTACCCACTTACACTCAAAAAGTAACATTGATTTCCGATAAAGGGAAAAAAGCGGTTTGGTCTATAAAAGCAGAAAAAGGCGATTTCATTTTAAAGAAATTGGCTATTGATGAAGAACGCCTCAAATTTATGGTCTATGCAATCAACTATCTTAGAGCTAATGGAGTTCATACTCCTGAAATAAAAAAACGACTAACGGAGAAGATTATGTAATTTTCAACGGTGAACTTTTAGTTTTATTTGAAGCTGTTTATGGCAAAAAGCCTACGTATAAAAAAAAGATAGAATTACAGCAAATCATTTCAGGTATGGCTGAGTTCCACAAAGCTTCTTCTGGTATCAAAATTCCACACCATACGAAGCCTTCTATTCTATTAGGAGGATGGCTACCAGAGTATCAAAGAAAATATAGGAAATTAGAAAGCTGGAAACAAGAGCGTTTGGAGGCTTCACAAAAAATGAATTTGATGAACAATTCCTGCTTCATGTTGATACATTTCTCTCCCAATGCAAAAAGGCTATCATCCTATTACAAGAATCTTGCTACAAACAATGGGTTGAACAAACAAAGAAAACGAAACAATCTGCCATCAAGGTTTTGCTGCTGGGAATCTAATTATTGATAAAAAAGGCAATCTACAAGTGTTTGATATGGATTCGTTAACCATTGATCTTCCCATACGCGACATGAGAAAAATATTAAATAAAGTGATGAAAAAACGAAAGAAATGGGCTCTCGATGTGTTGAATAACATGGTTCGAGCTTATCAATGGATCAACCCACTAACAAATGAGCAACTTATAGCAGGCTTTTAAAACAAAGCAACGGCTACGCTCATTGCGTATTAACAGGATAGTTCTCATTATCTTCACCATTAAACAACCCTAATGTGGGGGTAGCCCGGAAACTATGATAGAACACTTAACCTTACATTTGCTTTACAAGCGATCGAGGGAAATGATCTAGAGTCTCCCTCGCCTAAGGGATTTTACTTTTCCTTCAAGAAGGCTACGACCGTCTCAAGCAACATATTCGCTCCTTGTTCACATTCCTCCCATGTTGTTTCCTCTTCTTCACAATGACTTTTACCATTTTTACTTGGTACAAATAGCATAACAGAAGGACAGATCATATTGATAAACTGTGCATCATGTCCTGCCCCGCTGATCATCTTTTTGTACGAGTATGCTAAACTATTTGCGGATTCTTCTAACAGCTGTACTAACTCTTCATCGAACCAAACCGTATCACGGAACCACATTTTTGTTAGTTTCACATTACATTGCCCTTCAGCTTTAATTTCTTGTGCTTGTTCGGCAATAAATGTCTCTACCTCATTAATAACTTCCGCGTTTTTATGACGTGCTTCTAATGAGAAAACAACTTTATTCGGAATAACCGTATGAACATTTGGCGTTACACTTACACGACCAACTGTGTACACAAGGTCAGAATCTAACTGATTAAGTTTATGTCGAATGGCCTGAATATAATCATTCATCGCAAAAAGGGCATCTTTTCTCATAGGCATTGGGGTTGTTCCAGCATGATCTGATTCTCCTGTTATCTCAATCTCGTAACAAACCATTCCCATCACCGCTTCCACAACCCCAATAGCGATCCCTTCACTTTCTAGAATCGGCCCTTGTTCAATATGTAGCTCTAAAAACGCAGTTGCTTCTTCGAGACGGTTCTCAACTTCTCCTGCATAGCCAATTGAGTGCAACGCTTCTTCAAACGTAACACCTTCACCATCTACCTTGTTAAGCATAGCACCTTTTTCAAATTTGCCCGAGAGTACACCAGAAGCCATCATCGAAGGCTCAAATCTCGCTCCTTCCTCGTTCGTGACATTTAAAATGGTAATTGGAATTCGCGGCTTTACTTGATTTTCCACTAATGTTCTCACAACTTCCAGTCCTGCTAAAACACCTAATACACCATCAAATCGTCCACCTTTTTTCACCGTATCTAAGTGGGAGCCAATGACAATTGGTGGTTTGTCTTCAATTCCCGGAAGAGTCGCATAAATTGATCCCATGTCGTCTACCTTGACAGACATGCCTAACTCCGTGCAACTTGAACAAAAATAATCTCTTGCCAACCGGTCTTCTTCTGAAAGGGCTAATCGTGTAACACCATTATTCTGTGTTCGACCAAAGTTGGCAAATATTCGCAGCTCCTTTTTCAATCGTTCACCGTTTACTAATAATTTTTGAGTTTGCATGATAGCCACTCCTCCATACAGTCTTGAATTATCTTATTATTCACACTATCGTACCCTATTTCTTCCTACCAATCAGCAAGTGCGTTAGCATATATTACATATTTTCCCTAACACAAAAAAATGTAAAGTGCATCCTAGTGTTTTAAACATAAAAAAACGAATAATAGACGTCAATACTAGTCCATCATTCGAAAGAAAGTATGAAATTATTTTTTTTGATCTAACATTTTTGCAACTGTATCCAAGCGAATCGCCCCTGAATCATTAATAATCGTTTGAACAATTTGATCTTCCATTTCCTTGCTGACTTTTTTATTCGCTACTCTTGAAACTTCTTGAATTAATTTTCTAACTACCTTTTCATCCCGTAAATTAGCTTGTTGAAATGAGTTTGCCAGTTTTACTACATCTGTCATCTTTACGCCTGTTTTCTTTTCAATATTTTGAAAAAGAAAATTGCCCATCAAGTTAGGTCCCCCCCATCTTTGGTAGATAGTAAAAGCCGTTTTTTGTTCGTTTAAACACAAACTTTTACTTTAGTAGTTGTAGCCCTATATTGGATACTCTAAAATCCCTACAAACGATTCACGCAAATCCACCTGTCCATATTTGTCCCCGACATCCAAACGTTCCTTTAAATTGATGGAAAAAACAAGTGATACGACTACTCTCTTGTACTATATGCTAGAAATCATAAGTTGTTTGGGTTTTTAGACAGTTACATTTTCTACATGTCAACCTATTTTTTGAAGGGAGAATTTACGTAAAAATAAAAAAACATCACTAATAAAAGTGATGCACGTAAAATTACGGCTCTTATTTCAACATTTGACTTGAATCTACAAAAATCCTTTGAGACTGGTCAGCTCCTGTTCTACTTTTTAGGATGACCAAATAGGATGATTGCCCATGGATCAATAACTTTCTCTTGTTGTAAATTTATCTTTTTTATTTCTGTTTTTGATTCTGAACCCGCGGCTACCTTTTTATGATTTTCTCTATTGATTTTCAGTAGTGGTTTCTGCATGTTACCATTCTCCTTTTTATTTCCATACATGGTACTACATTATGGAGAATGGTTTCTTAATGTTTGGGTATAGCAGTAAATAGTTAGAGAATCATCACTTTATCCAATTTATGAAAAAAACGTTTCGATTGAAAAGGTTGATGTTCAGCTTCTTTGCTTAATTGCAAAAACTCCTGGATTTTCATATTGACTTCCTCTTCAAGTGAATGAATTCCAAGTACAGGCTCACTTTCATATTCATTTACTAGCCATGAAGCCAATCCACTTGGTGAACTTAAAACATTAAATGATGTTATGATATGCTCAGCCTCTATTGATTCAAGTAGTCTCAATGCTTGTTCTAATTTATGAAAACTCGCATCCTCATCATCAATCCAACTGGTTTCAAGAGTCGCTAATATATCCTGCATTTTCTCTTTTGCACTTGAATCAATTTGTTCTCTTAACGGTAATTGCTCAAGTAATAGAGAAAACGTTTGGTCCCCTAACATGATTGTTTTTGGGTCCATTTCTTCAATTTTATAATAGCCGATAAATGCAGTTGGCAGAAAAATAAATTGGATAAATCCTATTACAGCCTTAATATTTGGAAAAAGTAATCGAATAGATTCATGTTGTCCGGATAAATGATTTAATATTTGACCTACAAAAATTAAATCATTTTGCTTATAGACTTGATTAACTGGAGAAAGCCAATAATCACCTTTTTGTGTCTTAACTTTCCAATAATCAGGATATTTATATTTACTCATTTTGCACCTTCTTTCCTTTTCAATACATACTTTAAAAGATATAAGCGCTCCCATTCAACGTACAAGGACCTTCCTCAATTTGTCAATAGTTATTCACAAAAATGATAGAGATTTTTTAATGATTTCCAAATAACGAACCTTTCATACTTGGAACTAGAAGAAGAGAAAAGTTTTTATTAGAGGGGATATTTGAAGGGATCATTATAAGTCTATATTTACTTCCAACATTATCAAACGTACTTTCTAAAAGCAATGACCTCTATGATAGAAATTTCGGATAAAGAGTTATAACTATTATTTATAGAGACAGGGTCAATCAATCTTTTTTAATATCTGCGAAGAAGTGGTTTTACGAGCGTATTTATAGGCGCAAAACAAGTTTGCGCCTATTTGCGGATCTTCTTCAAAGTTGGTTCAGAATGCTAAGCGAAACCCATCGATTTCTTCTTATTATGAGCTGATTGCTGAATTATAAGGCAAAAACACTATTCGGGTTCACTTTACACTTTATTCAGCCAATCCTCCTCAACAAATTCATGATTCATCGTAACTCCTGCTTCATACCCTTCACTTGCAGCGCCGATTAAACCAGTGAATCTTTTGGCTGCATCCCCGATAATATACAGTCCTTCAATGTTTGTTCTTCCATGTTCCTTGGTTTCGAAAGCTCCTTTTTCATTTAACCTTATACCAAGCTTTTCCGGGAGCATTGTCGCTTGTGCGGCTCCTGTGTTGACTAAAAAGGCAGCTTTTCGTTTGAGTGACTCTCCATCGGCAAAAGCAATTTCTTCTAATTCGCCATCAGTTGACGTTAGCTCCTTTATTTCAGTCTCAACTAGCCGAACTCCATGATGATCTAACTCCGTTCGTTCATGTTTCGTTAATACAGCTGGTCCATTCGTTGCAACAATTAAATCTTGACTCCAATTAAAAATCAATCGAATATAATGAATGAGGTTTTTTTCGTTTCCAATGACCGCCAATGGTTGATCACGATGCTCCCAAGCATCACAATACGGACATGAAAACACTGATTTTCCATACGTTTGGGTAAGTCCAGAAATAGAAGGTAAATGTTCTTTTAACCCTGTAGCAAAAATCATTTTACGGCTCACAATCACTGTTCCATTTTGTGTTGTTGTTGTAAAGCTCCCCTTTTTATTTTCAACATTTTTAACAAGGTCATTCACTATTGAAACATTGTCATATTTCTTCATTTGTTCTTGTGCTAATTCACGAAGTTCAAAAGGCTTTATTCCATCTCTTGTTAAAAAACCATGTGATTCATATGTCACTTCATTTCTCGGATGCCCTGAATCAATCAATACAACGCTCCTACATGACCGTCCAAGTACTAGAGCGGCGCTTAACCCCCCAGGTCCACCACCGACGATTACGACATCCGCCGTTCTAAGTTCCATACGACTCTTCCCCTTTCTGTTTACGTTTCATTAATCAAAACTCCAATAAAAAAAGGCAGACCTAGTCTGCCCATTATTTCCATATTCTACTCTTCGTCCCAAACCTTCACTTCTTGCATCGTATCGCCTTGCTTAATACGATAAATTGAATCAAGTCCTTCAACAACTTGTCCAAACACAGTATGCACGCCATCTAAATGTGGTTGTGGCTCATGTACAACAAAGAACTGACTTCCACCTGTATCTTTTCCAGCATGTGCCATTGAAAGAGATCCAGCAACATGCTTATGTGGGTTGCCGGCTGTTTCACATTTAATTGTGTAACCAGGTCCACCAGTTCCGTTTCCAGTTGGGCATCCACCTTGAGCAACAAATCCAGGGATTACACGATGGAACGTTAGGCCGTTATAGAAGCCTTCTTTAGCAAGCTTTTCAAAATTTTCAACATGTCCTGGTGCAGCTTCAGGAAAAAATTCAATAACAAGCTTCTCACCATTTTCAAAAGAAATAGAACCTTTTTTCATATGTATAGCCTCCAATTTAGATAGATTCACCTTATTGTACACGATTCGCTTTCTAATGTGAAATCGAATGAACCAATTCTATGTTTTCTATTTGTCGATTGAGATCCACTCGATAGAGTATATAGACAGTTCAATGCTAATTAATGAGCTTACTTTCTTTTTTCGGTCATTTTGCCGGTCTTATATCTTCTCAAAAATAAAAAGAGTTGCTGAGGGCTATTAGATTCACTATCTGCCCCTAGTTTTGTTGGCTCCGCATCAGCAATCGGTAGCACCTTTGTTGGGTACTCTTTATGAGCAGTCGCTGAAACTAAGTAAAAGCGAGCGGGATTAGACGGGTCGACACTGTGGAGTGTAACCTCTTTTTTACCAAGACCGACATACAAACAATCCCGTTTGTTCAACTCGAACTCTTCACCATCAACAACAACCTTTCCTTTAGGTCCAATGTTTACGATTCCAATTTCTCTTCTTTCAAGAAAATAATCCATTTTCAATGCATCACCCGCATCCAATGTAAGGGCTTGACTAGTCGGGATCCCCCCCAACAATTAACACGGTCATAATGAGAATAGACCATGTTAATTTCTCCTGATACAAACAGGGACTCAATTAAATATTCACTTCTCAATTTCTCTGTCGTATATTGTTTACTATCAGTTGGGTTTGTTGCGTGTCTTATTTGCTCATCCATCCACCATCAACACATAATACATGCCCATTCACCTTTAGGAATGCGAGAAGTAATCGATGCTTTCTTTCTACGTTTGCACGCAATGCCTCTGTATTATCTGTTTCCATCACTTAAAGTAATAGGAGTTACTTCTTTTAGCACCTTCAGAATACTCTTATCTAACAAATCATCTGTAATCACTTCATCCACATCATCCAACGTAGCAAACTGAATCAAACCAACTTTGTCGAGTCTGCAAGAAGAGTCACGTGATCTGCACACCCAATAATCTGTCTTTTCCATTCCACATGAAAACTATTTAGCACCGTTAAACCATGCTCAAGCGATACACCCGTTGCCCCAAAAAACAACCGGTTTACACGAATTCGCTTCAATAAGTCTGACGCTTGTACACCAAATAGAGACGAGGATGTCCCTATTCGCGATCCCCCCAGTACCATTAACTGGACCTTTTCCTTATAGATTAGTTCATTTGCAATTTTTATATCATTGGTAATTACCGTTACAGGAAAATCACCTAAAAGACGTGCGGTTTGAACCGTCGTGCTTCCACCATCCAAAAGAATCGTATCCTGAGGTTTGATTAGCTTAATTGCCTCTTTAGCAATGGCTACTTTTCTTTCATTATTGCTTAATTGTCTTTCATCAATCGGAAAGATTCGTTCGCTTTCCTCTATCAATACCGCTCCACATGAATTCGTTTGAGCAAGCCCTTTTTCTCTAGCATTTCAAGGTCAATTCTAATTGTTTTTTCTGTAACACCAAAATCAGTGCTTAATTCTGAAACTTTGACAATCTTGCTTTTATCTAACTCATCTAAGATTTTTTCATATCGTTCTACAGAGAGCATAAAAGATTCCTCCAAGCGCACTTTGATAGGCTATAGTTTTCATTATCGAACACAAACGAACATTTGCAAACTAAGAATATGATATTTCACAATAGAAAAAAAAAACCGAATAAGAAGGATTCCCCAAATTCGGCTTATGATCTTATTTACTATTGCCTTTTCCACTACAAGTATTTCAACAGTTTATAAAAAACTTTTACTAGGGATTGTTTTTAAAAAAGGAAATCCATCTAAGATAGAGATCCCTGGCTACTTATGCTAAAAACGTGTATTTAGTTGATCGACTGTATTTTTCTCCCTGTTTTAAAATAACAGAAGGAAAGTGCGGATGATTTATCGCATCAGGAAGACCTTGTGTTTCCAAACAAAGACCCAAATAATTAGTTGAATTCCCACCCCGTACTTCATAATCATTACCGATTGTATTGCCAGTATAGAGCACAACACATGGTTCATTTGTTTCAACCACTAGTGTTCGACCACTTGTACGGTCTTCTAATTGAATTTCCTTTTCATAATTGGCCTCTAATAAAAACGGATGATCATATCCATTGCCAGCTAGTTGATTTTGCTTATGGCGTGATTCAATTCCATCTGCTATTTCTCTGCCTTTTTGAAAATCGAAAACGGTGTTCTCTACATCCACCATCTCTCCTGTTGGAATGAGATCATCACCCAACTCTAAAAACTGGTGGCTTTTCATTGTTAACACATGATCAGTTATCGTCCTTTTTTAAATCCCCACTTAAATTAAAATATGTATGGTTTGTAACGTTTAGGAGCGTATCTTCGTACGAAATACCATCATATATAATCGTTAGTTCATTTTCATTATTCAGTAAATACGTTACTTTCATATAAACGGTTCCTGGGTACCCTTCTTCTCCATCTTGTCTACGATAATTGAACTCCAAACCGATCTCATCTTCTCTTTCGATGATTTGCGCATCCCAGATTACTTTATCAAGCCAACATTACCACCATGGAGGTGGTTTTCTCCATTGTTTTGAAGGAGTGTGTAAGACTTCCCATTTAACTCAAACTCACCTTTGTTGATTCTACCAGCAACACGTCCGATAACTGCTCCAAAATAGGGAGAGTGCTCCTGATATTCTTCTAAACTATCAAATCCTAAAACGATATTCTCTTATTTCCCTTCTTTATCTGGCGCTGCTATCTTTGTGATAATACAGCCATAATCAAGAGCTGTTATTTCAAATGCTCGATTATTTATTAACGTATAAGCGTTTACATTAGTTCCTTGAAACTGACCAAAACGTTCTTTCGTTATACGCATAAATGAAACCCCTTCTCGTACGAATGTTTTTAAAACCCAAAAGAGTCAGTACTTTTTTTGAATTCGAACATGCTAAATTTCTAAGCTTATACGCATGAGTTACATCCATTATAAAGAAAAGGTTCTGATTAGGCAAAAGGTGAGGGTACCTTTCAAGTTTCACCCTTGAGAGATACCCTCATAACTTATTATTTCACTACTTTCTTAGCAAGCGGAAGGTCTAGTCTAATTAAATCTTCATAACGCTCACGCTTAATTACTTCAAATACTTCACCATCTTCAACAAACACAACAGCTGGACGTGGAATACGGTTGTAATTATTCGCCATAGCATAGCCATAGGCTCCCGTACAAAATACAGCTAATATGTCTTCATGATTGGCTTTAGGCAAAGGTAAATCCCAAATTAACATATCGCCACTTTCACAACACTTCCCTGCGATGGAAAACGTTTCAGTTGCTTCGTCATTTGCACGATTAGCAAGAACGCCCTCATACTCTGCTTGGTACAGAGCAGGTCGTAAATTATCACTCATTCCACCATCTACTGATAAATAATCACGAACATTTGGAATGTGCTTGTGCGACCCTATTGAGTAAAGGGTTGTTCCGGCATCACCAACAAGTGAACGACCTGGCTCAATCCAAATCTCTGGCATTGTCAAATGTAAGTCTGCTGCCTTTGCCTTTACCACTTCGATCATTTTCGTAACATACTCTCCAACAGGAAGAGGTGTATCTCCTTCAATATAGCGAATTCCAAATCCACCACCAAGATTTAAGACGCTTGGAGTAAAGTTAAATCTTTCTTTCCATTCCATAATAAGTTCAAACATTTTCTCAACTGCCATCACAAAGCCCGTTGTTTCAAAGATTTGAGATCCAATATGGCTATGAACGCCTAATAACTTCAAGAATTCATCGTCTTGTGCCAACTGAACCGCTTCATGCACTTGCCCACTTATAAGGTCAAAGCCAAACTTTGAATCTTCTTGTCCTGTCGAAATATAATCATGCGTATGTGCTTCAACTCCAGGAGTAATTCGAAGGAGAATATCCATTGTATGCTCGCGCTCTTTGCAAATTCGACTTAGTTCACGAAGTTCGTAAAAGTTGTCAACCACAATACAGCCAATTCCAACTTCTACGGCCATTTCAAGTTCAGCTAAGCTTTTGTTATTCCCATGAAAATGCACGCGTTCCATAGGAAAACCTGCTTCAATCGCAGTATAAAGCTCTCCGCCAGAAACGACATCTAGACTTAGTCCAAGTTCATCAGCAAGTTGAAACATAGCCATACAACTAAAGGCTTTGCTAGCATAAGCTACTTGAAACGGTACATTTTCACTTTTAAACGCTTCTTGAAACTGCATGGCACGTTCGCGAATCAAAGCAACGTCATAAATAAATAATGGTGTTCCGTATGTTTTAGCCAGGTCAACTGTATTAACTCCACCTATTTCTAGATGACCTTGCTTATTTATTTGACTTGTTCCATGTGTGTACATCTATTGTCTCTCCTTTTCTCCAATTCAGAAGCGAGAACGCCAAGTTAATTGATAGCATACTTAAAAAACAGCTAATGCTATTACACTAGCTGCTAAAAAAACGAAGAGTGACGGTCACTCAGCTATAGTTAAGATGGTCTTTTTCCACGCTACGGGATGTAACTATATCTCATACTCCATTTTCATTCTGTAGTATGATTGATAACAGGGTAAACAGCCTGTAAATTACATAAAATAATGTGTTTACTTTATCATACTTACTACATTTGATCAAGACGTCTCCGTTTGTCTTAATCAATTAAAGGAGGGGATTCAAAAGGGAAACACCTTTTGAATCCCCATTCACTATTCTGATTTTTGCTTAACCGGATCCTGCGGGTGAACAATACTCGGGCGAAATCGAACAGAAGGAACCGAGGATCGTACCAATATTTGCCAAATTGCTGGAGGATCAAACGGAAGAAACGGCCATAGATATGGTTTTGCAAAAGTTTTTATTGCTACAAGGAAAAATATAAACAATGTCGTTCCAATAATAAACCCAGGCGCTTTAAAGATAGCAACTGCAACGATCAGAAATATTCTAGTAGCTCGCAGTGCAATTCCGAGTTCATAACTAGGTGTTGCAAACATACCAATTGCTCCTAGAGCTACATATAAAATAACCTCTGGTGTGAAATACCCAACCTCAATAGCAATTTCTCCAATTAAGAGAGCCGCCACTAATCCAAGCGCCGTCGCTAAAGGAGAAGGAGTATGAATAGCTGCCATTCGCAATAATTCGATCCCAAGTTCAGCAAATAAAATTTGCAAAAAGACCGGTATATTTGTTGTTTCATTAGGACCAATAAAGTCTAATGCTGCCGGAAGCAAATCAGGATTCATCGTAAGCAATAACCAAAATGGTAAAATAAGTAACGAAAAGACAATGCCGATAAACCTCGTCCACCTTAAAAGTGTTCCAATAAATGGAGCTTGTCGATATTCCTCCGCATGCTGAACATGATGGAAAAACGTTGTTGGTGTAATGATCACACTTGGTGACGTATCAACCATAATAATCACATGACCTTCAAGTAAATGAGTTGCTGCCACATCAGGACGTTCCGTATATCTAACAAGTGGAAAAGGATTCATCCCTTGTTTGACTATATACTCTTCAACAATTTTATCTGCCATTGTTAGTCCATCAATATTAATGGCCTCGAGTTCTTTTCTTATAATTTCTACCATTTTCGGATCGACAATTCCATCAATATAGGAAATACAAATATCTGTTTGGGAGCGGGTACCTACTCGCATGATTTCATTGCGCATTCTGTCATCACGTATCCGACGACGAGTCAGTGCCGTATTGATAATAATATTTTCTGTGTAGCCATCACGTGAACCTCGTACAACTCGCTCTGTATCAGGTTCTGATGGTCCACGTGTCGGATAACTTCTGACATCGATGACAATGGCTTGCTCTTCACCTTCAACAAGAATGAAAACAAGACCCGAAAGCATTTGAGTTGTTGCATCTTCAAGAGTTTTAACAAATTCCACTTGTACATGTGGTAAATGATTGATGATAGCTTGATTAACATTGGTCGAAGCTGTCTTACGTCCACGCGAATCAAGGTCCATTAATTCCTTGAGTAATTCAATAATGTACTGATTATCACATAATCCGTTAACAAAGTACATTTGAATATGTTTATCAAGAATCGTTAACGTTCTGACCCCTACATCAAAGGAGGTTCCAAACCCAAGCCTCTTTTTTAATTCTGCCTCGTTTTCAACAATGTTTCGTGATATCGGGGTCTGGTCTTTTTTAGGTACTTGACTCATGATATCCGCTCCGTTCCAAAATTATTTCAACTGCTTTCCTTGTGATCGGGGCACCTTTTTTTATCGAATCAAAATTCGCCATTTTGCCTATATCACCTACGCCAACCACAATGGGAATGTCTAATTGATCCAAAATATAGACAGTATCTCCATTTATTCTTCCTAGTTCTAAATCTGGTATTCCTTCTTTATCCACTCCAAATTCTGTTAAATACCCGTAACGGTCTATACTTACATCTACATGAGTCCACTCACTTGAATGGGTAGAGGAAGCAACAGCAATGGCCCCTAACACTTCTATTTGCGGATGTTTTGCTACATATTGCATTGCCTTTTCGCCTACCCCCACTTCTCTCTGTCCACAATCATCGAACATAACAAGTACAGGATCGTGAGGGGTTTGCAAAATAAGAGAGACGATTTCCTCACCACTAATAGAAGTTGGATTTCCCCAGGAGTAACTTATACATCTTCCCCCTATATCTTTTGCCGCTAATTCTACTCCTTTTCTGGCGTGTTCATCACCATCAGTAATAAGTATTACCTTTCGTCTCTCCAATTTGATCACCCCTTTGGTTTAAAAAAAATGGCCACTAGAAAACTAAATAGAATCGTTGACGATATCCCTACTGATGTCACTTCAAACACGCCCATACCGATACCAAAAAAACCATAACGATCGCCTTCAGACATGGCGCCGTGAACGAGAGAATGACCAAAACTTGTAATTGGTACCGTTGCTCCTGCTCCAGCAAAGTCAATCAGTCGATCATACAAATGAAACCCATCTAGCAAAGCTCCTCCAACAACAAGTGTGCTTAATGTATGAGTCGGGGACAATTTGCCAACATCCATAAGCATTTGTCCAATAAAGCAAATTACCCCCCCTACGACAAAGGCTGCCACATAGTCAAACATGCCTACTCCTCCCGTTCAAATGACACCGCATGAGCGATACAAGGAATTGACTCTTTTTGTTGAATCATTAATGGACTGAGTAATGCTCCCGTTGCCACAACAAGCATACGCTTGATGCGACCTGATTTCATTTCTTTTAACAAATGTCCAAACGTGACAACAGCTGGGCACGCAGCACCACTTCCTCCTGCAAATACTGGTTGTTCTTGATGGTAGATCATGACACCACAATCTTCATATCTCTCTAAAGTGATTCCCTTTTCTTGTACTAGCTTGCGCAAAATTCCACTCCCTACACGTGATAAATCACCTGTTACTATCACGTCATAATAAGACTGGTCCCTCTTTGTCTCGTTTAAATGAGTCACTATCGTATCTGCAGCAGCTGGGGCCATGGCTGATCCCATATCAAAAGGTTGCTTAATTCCAAAGTCTTTCACTTTTCCAATTGTCGCATCCGTAATTTTAATACCCGTCTGTTTCGTTCCAATTACAATGGCACCTGCGCCTGTTACCGTAAAGGTAGAGGAGTCAGGGCGTTGCCCACCAAATTCAGTTGGATAACGAAATTGACGTTCAGCTGTTGCATTGTGACTACTCACTGCCGTTAAAACAAGTTGAGCCGCCTTCGTATCTACTAGTAAAGAAGCAAGAGCTAAGCCTTCCATAACTGTTGCACATGCAGAAAACAACCCGAAATAAGGCACATCAATTTCTCGTGCATAATAATTAGAAGTGACAATTTGATTTAGTAAATCACCAGCAAAAAAATAATCTATTTCCTCGCTTTTTTTCTCAGCTTGTTTTAAAGCAGTTTCAACAGCGTCTTTCATTAAACGTCGCTCTGCTAGCTCCCAATTATCTTCCCCGGCATATAAATTATCATAGCAAACGTCAAATCTATCTCCGAGGGGACCCTTGGCTTCTTCTGGACCAACTGCCGTCCCTGCCCCCTGTATATAGACAGGATTATGAAAGTGCCACGTCTGCTTCCCTCTTCTCTCCATGCGAACACGTCCTTTTACGATTTTAGCCAAGAAGACCTTACTTAGCCTCTGAGCAATGAGCGTAGCCGTCGCTGCTTCCTTGAGAATCTTTTCAAGGCGGGGTTTGCCTTTTTCAGTCCCTCCGCCGCGAAGCTAAGTGGGATCGATCAAGAAGTAATTAACATCTCAACAAGCATCCTTGTTAATCCAACTAGATAAGCTGATAAGACCCCGAATGCAATAACAGCCCCAGTTAACTTAAACATATTTGCTCCAATTCCAAATACAAGTCCTTCACTTCTATGTTCGAGTGCGGCACTTGTCATCGCATTGGAGAATCCAGTAACAGGAACTAGAGAACCCGCTCCAGCAAATTGCCCTAGCTTATCATAAACACCAAAGCCAGTCGCAAGTGCTGCTAATAAAATAAGGGTTGCAAGCGTAGGGCTCATTGCTTCTGCTTGGGTAATAGGTAAGAATGTCATATAAATGCGGCTAATTCCCTGTCCAACTGCGCAAATCGCCCCCCCTATTACGAATGCTTTTAAACCATTTTTCAAAATATGTTTCTTCGGTTGATAAAGCTTTATATTTTTCTGATACATTTTTTTCTGTTCTTCATCCGTAACCACTCTTACACCTCTTCTCAAAATTCACAACCCGGGGTAATGAAACTGTCGGTAACGTATACCAGTAGTATGACTGAAGAAACGTAGAATCATTCCAGATATGGTACGTTTTTTAAGAAAAAACGCAAAGCGGTCTTTTTCTTATATAGTTTCATACTTCATTAAATTCACTCAATTTTTATACTTTCTGATCTTTTTTAGAAAAACGAAAAAAACGACTAACAAGCTATGGTTAAGCTTCTTAGTCGGCAGCTTTCGTATGAAAAAGGGACGATTCCCTCCTTTTTGAACAGTCTGAACACGCTCTTATATAACAATCTTATTTACTTCGTGACCTTCATTCTTCCGTTCTGTTAGCCATTGGGTGTAGTCGTATTTACCCTCAACATATACTTGATGCCAGATCATAAACGAAAGTACCGTCCATATTTTTCGGCTACGGTCAGCTTTATTTAGACTGTGTTCTTCAAGCAATTGTCGAACATAGCTTTTATTAATATACTCGTCCGTTTCACTTTCATTGAGCAATCTTGTAGCCCAGTCATACCACTCATTTTTCAACCAATGACGCAACGGAACAGGGAAGCCTAATTTCTTACGCATAAACACATGATCTGGTACAATTCCTTCAAACGCTTTACGGAGAATGTATTTGGTTGTACCACTTGTAATTTTCCAATCAGCAGGAATTTGCGAGGCAAGCTCGAACACATTCTTATCAAGAAAAGGTACTCGCAACTCCAAAGAATGAGCCAGCGTCATTTTATCTGCTTTTACTAAAATATCGCCACGTAACCACGTACACATATCTAAATGTTGCATCCGATTCACGTCATGTTGATAAATAGTATCCTGATAAATGGGGGTTGTAATGATCTCATTTGCAAACCTTTTATTATACATTGATAAAAGGTGTTCTTTTTCCATCTCTGAAAACATCTTCGCATTTCCTATATACCGTTTTTCTAGCGGGGTGATACCACGCTCCAGAAAGCTCTTTCCCTTCATGCCCTCTGGTAATATGTTTGCTAGCCTCCTTAGATTCTTTTTCAAGATGGAAGGAATGTACTGAAAGAAAGCTAAGCTTTGCGGTTCACGGTATATGTTATAACCCCCAAATAATTCATCAGCACCTTCCCCTGATAGCACCACTTTCACGCGTTTGCTTGCTTCTTTTGCAACAAAATAAAGAGGGACACACGCAGGATCTGCAAGAGGATCATCCATATGCCACATGATTTTAGGCAATTCATCACGATATTCAACTGCAGTAATGATTTTGCTATAGTTTTTTATATTTAGCTTGTCCGTACTTTCTTTCGCAACATCTATTTCACTGTATCCATCATGTTCAAACCCTACTGAATATGTTTCTAGATCCGGTTTCAACTCTTTAGCGATTGTCGCAATGATTGTAGAGTCGATACCACCTGATAGAAAAGCACCAACAGGGACATCACTTCGCATATGTTTTTCGACTGAGTCATACATTGTCTCTCTAATTTGATTCACCCAATCGCCTTCACTTTTATTTATAGGACTAAATGTTGGTTTAAAGTATTGCGTAATGTTAACTTTTTTCCCGACTTTTTTTCAAGTGTGTGACCTGGTTCAAGCTTATAAATATCTTTTGTTATTGTATGCGGTTCGGGCACATATTGAAAAGACATATAATGATGAAAAGCTTGTTCACTCAATTGATGTTCCCCGTCACTTGTAAGCAAACTTTTCTTTTCTGACGCTAGCATAAGACCGTCCGCTACTTCTTTATAAAATAATGGCTTAATGCCAAATTGATCTCGTGCAGCAAACGCTCGTTTCTCAACATTATCCCAAATGACGAAAGCGAACATCCCACGCAAGTGTTGGACAACATTTGCCCCTACTTCACTATAAAGTGCAAGAATCACTTCCGTATCAGATTCAGTTTGAAACGGTTTCCCTTTTTCAAGCAGTTCCTTTCTTAATTCTACATAATTATAAATTTCGCCATTAAAAACGATCCAATACCGTCCATTTTCATATGATAAAGGTTGATCTCCTCCTTCTAAATCGATAATGCTCAAGCGACTAAACCCTAAATGAACATGGTCTCCATGCATATACCCTTCTTGATCCGGCCCTCTATGAGGGATCATTTTATTCATTTCTTGTATTTTATTAACATGATCATATTTTTGAGGAGTATCGAACAAATACGTCACAAATCCACACATAATCTTGCACCTACTTTTCTACGTTCATATTGTACTTTTTCTAGTATTTGATACATCATACTTGATATACATATATTAGACGTTGTGTAGCTATATTAGGATTCACTAGAAAAAAACTTTTCATCACGAAAGTAAGACAAATGAAAAGTTTTCACATTAGGAATAAACCATAAGCAAAAAAAAAGAGACAACTCGACTGAGTTATCTCTTTTTACTATTCTTGACTCTTACAACTGATGTTCTTTTTCTTCATATGAATGTGCTACCCATCCTTCTGTTTCAATGAACAGGCGAACCGCAACCACTTGACGATCGTCCATGAGCGTGAAAAAATGCGGTGTATTCTCGGGCACCGAAATGACATCCCCTGCTTCAAGCTCAATATTAAAGTAGCCTGTCTCTTCATCACCTTTTACTATGAAGATCCCGTGACCTGCCGTTATCGCTCGAACTTCATCTTCTGTATGTGTGTGAACTTGTTCAAATTTCTTTAATAACTCTTCTAAATTAGGTGTTATTTCTGATAGAGCGACAATGTCCCAATTTTGATAACCACGTCGCTCAACCAATGAACGAATATCTGCATCATATGCTTTTAAAATTTCTGATTTGTCATCATCCGATAGGTCAAATTTCGCAACTAAACTCTTAGGCAACTTACTCATATCCCATCTTTCAAAAAAGACACCTTGCGCTTCAAGAAATGCATGAACATTCTCATATCCTTTGATTACTTCTCCACTGTTTCTTACTTTTATAACTGCCATGTTATAAAACCTCCTTTAAATTTAATGCTTTTGCATGCAATAATTTCATTTGGTACGAAAAAAGGAATTCACAAGCTTCAAGATGCCTTTTTGCTTCGAATGCATTTCTTCCCCATACCGTAATACCATGGTTTCGTATTAAAACCGCTTTTGTGTCAGCTGAAATTTGTTCGCCAACAGCCAGACCTAATGTTGGCAAGTCTGCAAAATTTTCAACTATTGGAATCGTTAGTTCTCCGTCTTCTTCCCAAATTCCAAATGCCTTTATCAACTCCACATTCCGAAATGTAACGGAGCCTTTCTCAGCATAAAGTTCTGAAATCAAATTATTATCAAGTGTATGAACATGAAGACTACATCCAGCATCCGTTCTCTTATAAACCTCTAAATGAATCACTGTTTCCGCCGATGGTTTTCCCTGCTCAGTTAGGGCATTTCCATCCTGATCAACGAGGACAAAATCTTCTTCTGTCTCTTGATACTTATCCTTACCGCTCACCGTGACAAGACAAGTAAGTGGCTCATCACTGACCTTGATAGATAGATTTCCACTCGTTCCTGGAAACCAGTTTCTTACCCCAAGTTCACGTTTAATAGAGGCAAGTTCATTCCAAGCTGAAATCATACTTTCACCTCATTTTGTTCTAAAATTCGAATAACATCATGAAACGTTTCAAAAGACTGATAAGGCAGATTCAATTCTTCACACTTTTGCTGCAGGAAATCTCGTGCAATGACTAAATCAGCTTGCTTAGCAGCTTGCAAGTCCGTGATTGAATCACCTATAACAATCTTATAATGCCCTTCTCCAATTTCGCGCAAAATTGATGGCTTGCAACAGCCACATTCATTTGAACATTGTTCATCACAGGTATGCGGCCATTCAACTCGGATTTTCTCTTCATTAAATTTCGCTTCATTACAATAAACCGGCAAGTTGTATCCTTTTAAAAGTGGATGAACAAAAAAGTCCATACCTCCACTAACAACGACTAAATCTAGTCCATTCCTTTTTGTGTATGAAACAAATTCACCGAACCCTTCACGAATCTTTGCATCATTTAAAATGAAGGTTGTCATTTCTTCTTTTAATTCAGCAGGGAGGAGACGAAAGAATTGGCCCACTCCTTTTTTAATCGAAATCCGTTGACTAAGAATATCATCTTTAATTTCTTCCCATTCAGGTGGGGCAAATTTCTTCATAATCGCGACAATATTATCATTCTCTGTAATCGTCCCATCAAAATCGCAGAATATCATCGGATTCAGGGTCATTCCCCTCCCCATAGTTCAATCGCTTGAGCTAACTCCTGATTTTCAGTCGCTGCCTCTTTTAAAGATTTATGATCTAATACAGCATCAATTGCCTGAAGAAATGCTTTTCCACCCGCTGCAGCACCTCCAGGGTGACCGTGAATTCCACCGCCCGCATTAATAATGCTGTCGACCCCAAAATCAGCGATCAATTTCGGCGTTAAACCCGGGTGGATGCCAGCAGATGGCACAGGAAATGCTTTTTTAAAGACCGAATCTTCACTTGTTAAGTTCAGAGCTATCTCTTGTGTCTCTTCTTTTGCCATCGCAACAGAACCATAAGGAGACGGAAATAAAACTAGATCTGCTCCAGCCATACGAGCTAATTTCCCAAGTAACAAACCTGGTGAAACCCCGAAATCTGGCGAAGAAATCATCGTTCCCGAAAATGCTGGATGGGCCATAATTGGCAATGGAATATTCGGGTCTTCTGCAAGTGCCTGCATAACATCCAAGCCATAGGCGTATGTATTAAACAGCAAAAGATCAGCGCCTAATTCCACCGCTTTATAAGCATTTTCTTTTAACTCCATTGTTTTTCCTGTTAAGTTGACTGCATGAAGCGTTCGTTTTCCAGTTTCTTCATAACTCTCCCGTAAAGCCTCTTGACAAACTGCTATTCTTTTTTCAAGTGGCGTTCGTTCATTTTCAAAAAGAATTTCATCATCTTTAACGATGTCAATTCCTCCAAGAGCTTGTGCTTTCATTTGCTCTTTAAGCGAAGATAAATCGCGCCCGATGACTCCTTTAAAAATACTCATTAATAAAGGACGGTTATATGCATTCGTTAATTCTCTAATACCTTCTATTCCATATTTCGGCCCAGGGTACCCTTGTTTTACCTCATCAGAAAATGCCAAGTCAATGAGTTTCACCTTGCCATCTAATGAGAACTTCCCAAATGTTGTTGTCAGAACCGCTGGCAAATCATTTGAAAAGTTCACGCTTGGATATCCTACGGAAATACGAGCCTTATTATTTGTTACCATTTTTGCTTCAACGACTCTTCCTTTATGACGCTCGAGCTGAGCTTGTTCCACTGCAGGTAGATTAGTCCATGAACCTACTGTTAACCCAACAGCAATTGCCTCTGCTTTTTTTTCTAAACTTTCTGGCTTTGCTTCAAGAAGGTATGTTGCTATTACTTCACTCACTATACTAAAACCTCCATTATGTACTTCTTCTACTAAATTGTGGATAAACGCGATATTGGCACTTAATAATAGTTTTGAATTATGCCAGTATTCTTATTTTCCGTCAATCATCAAAGGGTGTTTTTCCTTTTTGTACATAGAAAAATTTGACTACTTATAGTAGTATCTCAATTTTATCACTTTATCAAACTAAATGATCTCTTAATTTGCAAAATCCAATTGACAGTTCCCTTTCATTCGGTGTAAGATGACACTCAAATAGGAAAGCTTTTTTAAAAGTAGCTTATAACTAGACTAAATGAGATCGTATTAAAGTGCCCACGTATCGGCTTTTAGGGGACCTTCTTTAACCAATGAATGCATATAACTTCATATAACTCTTATTACGAGAAGGCTGAGGGAATTGGACCGATGACGCCCGGCAACCGGCTTAAAAGCAATGGTGCTACTTCCAACGGAATGATAAACATTCTGACAGATAAGAGGAACGAACACGATGTTTCAATCCTCTTGATTTGTTTTCAAGAGGATTTTTTTATTGGAAATCATAACTACATCGTACTTAACGGACCACAATAAGTTCTTTTAGGAGGTTGCACATATGAAAGTACTAACTTTGCAAAAGAAAATCTATAAACCTTTAAACACAGAAACAGCAATGGAGTTAAGTAAAAAATTGCAATTATTCGACCTGGATGATCAACTCACTTCTGAAGAAATTGGTGATGGAAATTTAAATTTGGTTTTTCGAGTAATGAATGAACAATCTGGTAAATCACTCATTATTAAACAAGCACTCCCATACGCCAAAGTTGTTGGAACAAGCTGGCCGTTAACACTAGACCGTGCTCGTATTGAAAGTGAATCATTAAAACGAACATACCAACTCGTTCCAAATTTCACTCCAAAAGTCTACTTTAGTGATTCAAACCGTGCTGTTACAGTTATGGAAGATCTATCTGATTTCACTATTTTACGTAAAGGTTTACTTGCTGGGAATGTTTATCCTAACTTAGGAAAGGATATCGGACAATTTCTAGCACATACACTCTTTTTCAATTCAGACTTTGGGTTAAATCAACAAGAAAAGAAAATCCAAAGTAGTCGCTTTATTAACCCTGAATTGTGTAAAATCACAGAAGACCTTGTATTCACAGATCCATTCTATGATCACGACACTAATAATATTGATGAAGACCTTAAGCCATTTGTTGCAAAAACGATATGGGAAGATCCATCTTTAAAGCTTGAAGTCGCGTCATTAAAAAAGGCTTTTCTCACAAAAGGAGAAACACTCGTTCATGGTGATCTTCATACAGGGAGTATTTTTGTTCGTGAAGAAGATACGGTAGTGATTGACCCTGAATTTGCCTTTTACGGTCCAATGGGATTTGATATTGGTGCCTTCATTGCCAACATTATTTTGAATTATTTATCTCAACAAGTTCATTTAAAAGATCAGCCACAAAAGCAAGAAGAATACAAACACTACTTACTAAATGTCATTTCTGAAAGCTGGAATGTATTTAGTGAAGAATTTACCTACCTTTGGAATCAACACCCACAAGATGTCTATATGAGTGTTGATGGTTATCTCGATCAAACGTTACAAGAGATTTTCAAAGATACGATTGGATTTGCAGGTTGTAAAATAGTCCGACGAATGATTGGTCTTGCCGGTGTAGAAGATGTTGAATGTATTTTAAATCAAGCAGTCAAAAATGAAGTAAAGAAAACTGCACTTACTCTCGGGAAAAACCTAATCTTAGAACGTAGTCAGATTTCAACAATAGATGAATTAGTAAAGGTTGTGAGTAAACATGCTTAATAGCCCCATTCGTTCCGTTCAATGGAACATAGACAAAATTATATTACTAGATCAGCGATTGCTTCCAGGAAAGACGGAATTTCTCACACTAACTTCAATAGAAGATGTTTGGGATGCCATCTTTGAACTAAAAGTACGTGGTGCACCAGCAATTGGCATTGCCGCTGCATATGGATTAGCTCTTTCAACACAACAATCAACACTATCCGATTTTGATAAGTTTCGTTTGGAACTTGAAAAAGAAGCCGCCTATTTAGAAACGTCTAGACCTACTGCTGTCAATTTATTTTGGGCAATAAAACGGATTCTCTCTGTTGTAAGAGATGTAACGACTGTTCAAGAAGCGAAAGAAGCTGTTTTAGCAGAAGCTCTTTTAATTGAAAAAGAAGATGAAGAAGTTTGTCGATCAATCGGGGAATACGCACTTAGTTTATTTCAAGATGAAGACACATTGCTTACTCATTGTAATGCAGGAGGAATTGCAACAGCTCGCTACGGTACTGCACTTGCGCCGTTTTATATTGCAAAAGAACGCGGAATTAACTTAAAAGCTTTTGCTTCTGAAACACGTCCGGTCTTACAAGGAGCAAGACTTACAGCATGGGAACTCCAACAACTTGGTGTTGATGTCACGTTAATAACTGATAATATGGTCGCACATACGATTCAATCAAAAGGCATTAATGCAGTCATTGTTGGCGCTGACCGCATTGTAGCAAATGGTGATACTGCTAATAAAATTGGAACGTACGGTCTCGCCCTCATTGCCAAGTCATTAGGAGTTCCATTTTACGTTGCTGCACCACTATCGACCATTGATTTAGACACAGCAACAGGTTCTGATATTGAAATTGAAGAACGCCATCCTGATGAAGTCCGTACCATCAATGGTCACCCTATTTCACCAGCTAATATTAACGTCTTTAACCCAGCCTTTGATGTTACACCTGCAGAGTTAATTACCGGTATCATTACGGAAAAAGGCATTATAAAAGGTGACTACCCAAAAGAGATTGTTGCTCTTTTTCAGTAATGTTACCTAATTAAAAAAGAACGATTGACGGTCGAGAAATCCTTATAAAAGATGGGGTTTCTCTTTTTTTATCAAACCGTAACTTCCCCTACGACTTACATCATCCAAAACTTTAGAGAGAAATCATTAGATTCTATTTAACGCCTTTATACTATACACTATTATCAAACTAGTAAAAGGAGTGAAACAATCATGACGATTATAGCATTTTCATTTGCACGTTTTGCAATTACCTCAAGTCTCCAAGCAGTCACAGTCAATCAACTTGATACAATACCAGAAGGATTTAATAATTCAATCAGGTGGAATGCAGGGCATGTTCTTGTTATTGCTGAAAGTATATTAAGCCACTTAGAACATTATGAAAAAACTCTTCCTCCGCATTATAAAGAGTTTTTTCACAAGGGTACTAGTCCTGCAGATTGGAAAAGCGAGCCACCGGCCATTTCAGAAATAGTGGAATTATCAGACAGACAACTTCAGGCAGCTCAAACACTAGTTGAGAATCATACAGATATACCACTTGAAAAGCCTTTTGAACTGCGTGACCATTTGTTTTCTACTGTTCCAGATTTACTCAGCTTTCTCTCTTTTCATGAAGGTCTCCATTTTACTGCAATTAAAATATTGCTTAAAACAACAACAAAATGAGGCGCACGTAAAAGAGGGTGTCTCAAAAGAGTCTGCCACCGACTAGTTAGCACTATATAATATAGAAGTTGAGCATTTGCTCAACTTCTATATTGTACCCTAATGGTCAGACTCTTTGGTTTTGAGTCACCCTCTTCATTTGAAGAAATTATATATCTCCCATTTCTAGCTTCATTTGCTCAAGTATTTTCTTTTCAAGTCTTGAGACTTGAACTTGAGAGATACCAAGTCTCGTTGCTACTTCTGATTGGGTTTGATCTTTGTAATAACGCAGATAGACAATTAGCCGTTCTCTTTCATCAAGATCGCGAATCGCTTCTTTTAAAGCAATTTTATCAAACCATTTCGTTTCCGTTTGATCAGCAATTTGATCTAACAGTGTGATCGGATCTCCGTCATTTTCATAAACGGTCTCATGAATGGACGAAAGTGACCGGCTCGCTTCACCGGCAAAGACGACTTCTTCCGGCGTGATTTCTAATGCCTCAGCAATCTCATTAACAGTTGGAGTCCGCCCGAGAGATTTGGTCATTTCATCTTTCATTTTACGAATCTTATTTCCTAGTTCTTTAATGGAACGACTGACTTTCACCGTACCATCATCACGGAGAAAGCGCTGAATCTCACCAATAATCATCGGTACGGCATAGGTTGAAAATTTAACATCATAGGACAAATCAAACTTATCAACTGACTTTATAAGCCCGATACACCCGATCTGAAATAAGTCATCTGCCTCATAGCCACGGTTCATAAACCGTTGTACGACCGACCATACGAGCCTCGTATTTCGATTGACGATTAAGTCTCTTGCATCTTGATCGCCATCCTGGCTTCTAGCAATTAGCGCTTTTACTTCAGCATCGGAAAAATGTGCCTGCTTTTTCTTCTGTTGTTTTACCTCGACATCCATAGGCAAAACTCCTTAATTACACATAGCTTTGCTATTTGTGAGTGTTTTTTTTAAATATACGGTCGTACCGATCGATGGTTCAGATACGATTTGAAGTTCATCCATAAAGTTTTCCATAATCGTAAATCCCATACCAGAACGCTCTAGCTCTGGCTTAGTCGTAAAGAGAGGTTGACGAGCTTCTTCAATATCTTGAATTCCCATACCTTCATCTCGAATCGTTAGTTCTATCGTTCCATTTTCAAGCGTACAATGAATATACACCATTCCATCTGATTGATTATTGTAGCCGTGAATGATCGAATTTGTGACTGCTTCTGATACCACTGTCTTAATTTCAGTTATTTCATCCATCGTTGGGTCAAGTTGAGCAATAAATGCTCCCACAGTTACACGCGCAAACGACTCGTTTTGGCTCTGAGCTGAAAACTTCAAATCCATCACATTTTGCATCGCTTAAGCCACCCCCAAAGTTTGCAAAGCAAATTGTTCACTTTCTTCTAAGCGGATAATTTTAAACAAACCTGACATTTCAAACAAGCGTTTTACTGAAGAGGATATCGCACAAACGACCATCTCTCCTGCATTTGCTTTCACTTGTTTATACCTGCCAAGAATGACGCCTAGACCAGAGCTATCCATAAATGTGAGTAACTCTAAGTTTAAAACAATATGCTTCACCTGGCCGTCTACTAGCTTCTGTTCAATCTGACCACGTAACTCTTCTGCGGTATGATGATCGAGCTCGCCCTCTAATCTGACGAGCAAGACACTCCCTTTTTTCTCCAAATCAATTCGTAAGCTCATTTCATCACTCCCTCTAGTTAGCTTACATGAGTTTGCGTATAGACTTTTGCCTATAACATGTCAACCCATTTTCCTGCTTTGCTAGAAAGAGATTCGCTCTTTTCCTTGCTTCTTCCTGCTAGATGACAAAACTAGTCTTCATTCGCAAAAAGTAGTCAAAAGAAGCGTTAGGCAGCTCCAAATTTCGCAAGCGTGCGCTTAAACAATTTCCACCAAGATGCTTCATATACATCATCACCTGCAACAAGTGGCGTCTCACTGAGGACTTCGCCTTCCTTCTCAATAAACAACGTTCCAAGGACATCGCCTTTTTTAACTGGTGCACGCAAACTAGCATCGATTTCAAGACGCTCTACAACGTCATCCACTTTCACACCCTTTTTCGTAAGGATAGAAACCGACTCTGACGTTACTACCGGAATCGTATCTTTATCTCCTTTGCTTACTTCAACATCAGCTAAAACATGATCACGCTCATAAAGTTTATGCGTTTGGAATTGATTAAACGCATAGTCAAGCATCGATGTTATCTGGGCATTCCGCTCTTTTGGTGTTGGTGCCCCCATAATAACCGTAATGACACGCATATCATTCTTCTCAGCTGTTGCCGTTAAACAGTACATCGCTTCACGTGTATACCCTGTTTTTAATCCATCTACTCCAGGGTAAAACTTCACTAACTTATTCGTATTAACGAGCCAGAATTTATTATCCGTATCAGCTCGTAAGTAGTCCTCATAAATGCCTGTGTATTTTGTAATTTCATCATACTTTAATAATTCCTTAGAAATCATCGCTAAATCATATGCGGTTGTATAATGATTGTCTGCCGGTAGACCATTTGTGTTCATGAAATTTGTATTCTTGAGTCCCAGTTCTTTTGCTTTATCATTCATTATCGCAACGAATTCTTCTTCCGTTCCTGCGATGTGTTCAGCCATTGCTACAGTTGCATCATTTCCAGATGCGACGGCAATTGCTTTTAACATATCACTAACACTCATCTCTTCACCTGGTTCTAAGAAAATTTGTGACCCCCCCATAGATGCAGCGTATTCACTCGTACGAACCGTATCATCGTAAGCAATTGAACCTTTATCAATTGCTTCCATAATTAAGAGCAGCGTCATGATTTTTGTCATACTAGCTGGTGGAAGTTTCTCATGACTATTTTTCTCAAACATCACTTCCCCGGTATCTCGTTCAATCAAAATAGCTGAAGATGCTTTTTCAGCTAACTTTGCATTTCTTTCTTCTGCACTAGCCATCGGTGTCAAAACACTTAAAACAAGGCATACGCTTAAAATACTGGATAGAACTTTCCTCATCTCCATCCGACCTCCATCTCATTTTCATAGTCGTCCCTAGGTGCCTTTTTCTCTTACCTAAAAAAGAGGAAACTCCACCCAAGTTGGCTACCCCCCATTTTTTCCATTTATGCTATGTTTATACACGAAATACTCAATTTTATTTAATTTCTAAAATCTAGATTCCTCAATATCTATTATGAAAGGATGAAAGAATAATCAAAAAAAGGAAATGAGTTGGAACGATCGAAGTAAATCCTGCAATTTCAAAAGGGAACTTTCTAGCCTTTACCAGTGTAATTTGTTATACATCAGTAAAAATATTATAAATTGTTATAATACATATCGGAGTCGTAATATAACCATTTGTTTAATCCTGACACTAGAAAAATGGGTGGCCTTTTTTTGCAAAATAAGTAATATTCAATTCAATGCTTTGATTTGTTCGTTTTGATTCAATACTCTCTCCACACCCTTCATATTTATAGCTTCTAAATAGTAGTTAGAGACAGTATCAAATAACGCAATAATTTCCCTGAATTTTTGAAACGCTGTTTTAGAATACCAACACCTAAAAATGAGAACATTTAAAGATCCTGACTCGCCATTTCTTTTCTTTGCGGAATTATTTTAAACGCAAAAAAACATAACCCATTGGATTATGTTTTTTTGCCTGGCAACGTCCTACTCTCACAGGGGGAAGCCCCCAACTACCATCGGCGCAAAAGAGCTTAACGACCGTGTTCG